>CALVSR010000019.1 GCA_944359075.1 uncultured Bacilli bacterium | reverse complement strand
TTCTGGCTTTATCTCTTTTTCTTCTTTTTTCTCTTTTCTATTAATATCTTTCTTAGCCATAAATAACCACTCCTACTCTTATTATTTACTATCCTATATAAAAAATTATAGTGCAATTTGAGCTATCAGTCAACAGTCCAAAATGCACTATGAGAAAATATATAAAAGGTGATTTTATGAGACTAAAAGATTTAAGAGAAGATCATGACCTACTCCAAAAAGATATAGCTAAAGTATTAAATGTAGCAGAAAGAACATATTCTGGTTATGAAACAGAAACAAGATGGCTATCTAAAGAATCCCTTATTCAATTAGCCAAATTTTATAATACATCAACAGATTATATTCTAGAGTTAACAAATATAAAAACCGCTTACCCTAAAAATCAAAAAAATAAAGACAAGAAAAAAGTTACTAACTGAATTTAGTAGTAACTTTTTATTTCACTACAATATTAACAATTCTACCTTTAATCACAATAACCTTAACAATTTCTTTTCCTTCTACATGTTTTATAACATTGGCCTCCTGTAATGCTTTTTCTCGAATTGTTTCATCGCTGTCATTGATATGAACTAAAATAGTAGCCCTTACTTTTCCATTTACTTGAACCGCAATTTCTTTTTCTTCATCAATAAGCTTATTTTCATCATACTTTGGCCATTCTGACTCGCATAATGGTTTACCTAATTGATATACCTCATTTAATTCTTCAGTAAGATGAGGTGCAATTGGATTTAATAATGTCAAATAAGTATGATAATCAGCTCTAGAAATAGAATTCATTTTCTCCATCTTATTTAATAAAATCATCAATGCTGAAATAGCAGTATTAAATTTAAGATCATCAATATCTTCCGTAACTTTTTTAATGGTCTTATGAATATCTTTTTCTAGTTCACTAGAATAATGATCAGAATCATTAACTTTCTCCCCTAAACGAATTACTTTATCCAAATATCTCTTACATCCATTTAATCCTTGTTCACTCCAAGTAGCTTCTTTTTCATAATCTCCAATAAACATTTCATAAGTACGAAGACTATCCGCACCATATGTCGAAACAATATCATCAGGATTAATAACATTACCAAGAGATTTACTCATCTTAACTCCGCCTTCACCAAGAATCATACCATGGCTAGCACGGACTTTAAATGGTTCTTTATTAGGGACCAAACCAATATTATATAAAAACTGATTCCAAAATCTTGCATAAAGTAAATGACGTGTAGCATGTTCCATACCACCATTATACCAATCTACTTTTCCCCAATAATCCAAAGCTTCACGGGATACAAATTCCTTATCATTATGTGGATCCATATATCTTAACCAATACCAACTAGATCCTGCCCAATTGGGCATGGTATCTGTTTCTCTTTTCGCAGGTTTTCCACAATGAGGACAAGTAGTATTTACAAATTCACTAATTCTAGCAAGTGGACTTTCTCCATCATCTGTAGGCTCGTATTCAGCTACATCAGGAAGTAAAACTGGTAAATCCTCTTCAGACACTGGTACCCAGCCACATTCCTCACAATAGATAAGAGGAATTGGTTCTCCCCAAAATCTTTGTCTAGTAAAAATCCAATCTTGTAACTTATAATTTGTCTTTCTACGTCCCAAATTCTTTTCTTCCAAATAAGATATAATTTTATCAATAGCTTCTTTCTTAGATAAACCGTCTAATACATCAGAGTGAATATGAATTCCATCATCACACATAGCACCAGGCGTCATAACATATTGAAATGACTTGCTATGAAGTTCATCGTGGATTTCTTTCTCCACAATATCCTTAGTTACCCATTCAACATCAAATTTTTCATCCTCATCTAAGTTTTGCTTCTTTCTCTCATCACTATTTAATTTAAATAATAATGGAGTTGCTTCAATATTAAAGTATCGATTTTTATTATAAGCATAATAGTGATGATTTATTTTAAAACCACTTCTAACAAAGCTAATATCAGAATAACCAGTTTCTTCTTCAATTTCACGAATCGCACAAGAAATAGGATCTTCTCCTTCTTTCATAGTGCCTCCAACAAATAATCTACCACCATTATTTTTCCAATTAATCGTTAAATATTTATCATTTTCTTTATCATAAACAATAGCGACAATAGATTCTTTGCTAGTTTCGTCCTCGTGTTTTTCTCCTGTTTCTTCTTCTAATACTTGAATGATAGGAATTCCAAATTTCTGAGCAAATTCATAATCTCTTTCATCATGTGCAGGAACAGCCATAATAGCACCTGTTCCATAATTCATCATGACATAATCTGATATATAAATAGGTATTTCTTTGCCATTAACAGGATTAATCGCACTAAGTCCTTCTAACTTAACACCTGTTTTATCTTTTACTAACTGTGTCCTTTCAAATTCTGTCTTCTTATTGGCCTGTTCTCTATAATCAATTACTTGATTCATATTTTGAATCAAACCACTATATAAATCAATATAAGGATGTTCTGGTGCTACTACCATAAAGGTAACTCCGAACAAAGTATCTGGACGTGTCGTATATACTGTTAATTTTTCTGAAACTTGTTTCAATGGAAAATCCACTTCTGCACCTGTAGACTTTCCAATCCAGTTAATTTGGGCAAGTTTTGTTCTTTCTTGAAAATCAGTATCTTGAAGGCCCTCAATTAAATCTTCTGCATAATCACTCATACGAAGCATCCACTGTTCTTTTTCCTTTTGAACAACTTGAGTACCACATCTCTCACAAACTCCACCACTGGAATCCTCATTAGAAAGCCCCGTTTTGCATTTTGGACACCAATTAATATTCTTTTTAGCCTTATAAGCCATACCATGTTTAAAAAATTGCAGAAACTGCCATTGTGTCCATTTATAATACTCAGGATCAGTAGTAGAAAACTCTCTAGACCAATCAAAAGAAATTCCTAACTTTTGAATTTGGGCTTTAAAGGTTTTAATATTTTCAGCTACTGCCTTACTTGGATGAATATGATTTTTAATAGCATATTGTTCAGCTGGTGCCCCAAAAGCATCCCAGCCCATAGGAAACAATACATTATATCCCATCATTCTTTTCTTACGAGCAAGTACATCCAAAGCAGTATAACTTCTAACATGTCCTACATGAAGCCCCGCCCCACTTGGATAAGGAAACTCTACTAAATAATAATACTTCTCTTTACTCTTATCAATTTTAGCTTCAAAAGTATGATGCTCTTGCCAATATTTTTGCCACTTATTTTCTATTTTTTGTACACTATCCATTTTTCTTCTTTCCTTTCCTTTTTTTACTTATTTTCTTTCTTTTATTTTCCCATTTCTTTTCCATTTCTAATTCCTTAGAATTATCCAAAGTTTGCTTATACTTATAATATTTACCAAGTAACATAAATGATAGCACAATTACTGGAACTACCGCTACAAATCCAAATAAAATCTGCCAAACAATACCATCTACTTTCGCAACAATAGTACTAACTAATGCAATATCAAAACTAGTTACAATTCCAGTCATCTGAACAAATTTCCGATAACTAAATAAATTGACATCTAGTTGATATAAAGTAATTAAATATTGTACCTCTGCCGGGACCTTTACTCCTCGTTTCGTCTTCCGAATAAAGAAAACATAATAAATAATATATATCAAAATAAAACTAAAGAAAAACCAACTAACATATTCCATATTTTCCCTCCCATAATAAAAACGATCATTCATCATAAGGACGAATAATCGCGGTACCACCTTAATTGATAGAAAATCTATCCACTCTAAACCTATAACGGAATTACCCGATTCACTCCAAAAGCAAGTTCATAAAAATCATATTATCTATTTCCACCAACCATAGACTCTCTATGAATAATCCTTTTATTACTACTCTTTCATCAACATGAAATTACTATTAGTATATCATAAAACTTAAATTATGCTAATATTTTTTTATAATTATAATTTAAAAACAGAAAAGCCAAATTCAAAGTAGTAAAATGATAATTTTCTAATCAATATTCTTTTGAAACAAACATTTGCAAACCGCCATCATAAAATGAACTAAAAAACACTAGTATTATCAGTTAAAACTACTGATTGCTGTTCCACTAAAATAATATTTTTTAAAACTTACTTTATCCTAAATAGTGCCTATATATTCCAAAAGTTTTAAGAATAGTTTAATGTATTCTCTTCCTAAATTATATTTTCTTAATTTTCTAATCTCAATTCTTTTTCTTTTAATCGGTAATTCACTAAACATAATGGAAGAAATCTTTTCTTTCAAAACCGTATTAATTGGTAAATCTAATAAAATACTATCAATGTCATCATTAATTAAGCGAATTGCATCTATTTCTATATCCTTTCCTTTACAGTTTAATGTAAATTGTCCAATAGAAGGAACGTGTTCAGCTTCTACTATAAAATCAGTATCATCTACATAACTAATGGTTTTAATCTGAGTATCATTAAAATAAGCAATTACATTATCGGCTCTTTTGGTATTTCGAAAACGAATTTTATAATTACGATAATCTTCTACTACACCACGATTTCCTTCTAATGTTCGAATAATAACCGTATAATTACTAGGCAAATAATTATAATCAATCTGTGTAATCAAGTGATTATTCTCATCATCTTCTTTGTCTTCATACAAATTAAAGGTATTGCTTTCTCCAGGAAAGACTTGAATTTCTAAAGAATTCGGATTTCCTGTAAAATTAGGCTGCTGAGTATCATTCAAAGGAATTATTGCCCCTCTTTTCACAAAAACAGGATAATCTTCATCACGGAAGAAAGAAATATACTCCTTATTACCAGGAAATTTCTTACCGGTTTTAAAATCGTACCAAATCCCCTCTGGTATAAAAAATTTATGAATCGTACGATTAATAAGAACATCTTTTTTAGTAAGAATAGGCGAAATCAACATATCTCCTAAATAATACTCATTTTTATAATTAACATCATCATATACCCAAGGATATTGATAATATAATGGTTTTAACAACAACTTTCCATCTTTATGATAATAATAACCTTTCGTATACAAATAAGGAATAAATCGATGCCTTAAAATCAAATAATGATCGATTACTTCTAAAGTTCTAGCATTCCATCTCCAAGGTTCCTTACGATAATATCTACCACGAGGAGCATGAAATCTTAAAATAGGACTAAAAGTAGCAAGTTCTATAGAACGAACATACAACTCTTCTTCTTCAATTCCACCATAATTACCGGCAACATCTGTACTAATCCAATTAACACCAATATTACTAGCTTGTTGATTAATCATAGGAATTTTCTTTAAAGTATCCCACCCTACTAAAGTTCTTCCTGTATAAGTAATTGGATAACGATGTGTAGCAAGTAAAGCATTACGAGCCAAAATCAAGTTCCTATTCCCGGTATTGGTATAAGGACTAGAATATAAGGATTGATTTAACATCCACAAACCCTCTAGATTGATTTCATTCATTTTTACATCATTCCATATAAAGTCTACTCCTAATTTCGTAAGAGGAGATATTAAAAAACGATAGATAGCTTCCAACAGCACTGGATTCAAAGGATCAAAAGCAATGATTTTATTATCTGTAATTCGAAAATAAGAAGCGATATCTACATAGTGATCTTCATGAGAATAAATTCCTTGCGTAGGATTAAACTGTACTCCTAGGCGAATGTTTTTTTCATGTAATTGTGTGATAAATTCATTAGGATTAGGAAACAAATTTTTATGAAAAGAAAAGCCAGAAAAAAGGGTATTTCCATCTGATAATTTATAAGGATGCCATGGGTAGTCTAGTAATAAAACAGCAAGAGGAATTTCTCTTTTTTCAAAATGACTCACTACTCCCAGCAAATCTTCTTGTGTATATTCTAAATCACGACACCACCAATTTCCTAAAGCATATCTAGGAACCATAGCAGGTTTTCCAGTTAATAAAAAATACTCCTTTAAAGCAATCTCAAAATCATTCCCATATACAAACAAGTAAAGATCAATGCCTTTTCCATCTCTTTTAACTAGATTCCTTTTTTCATCATATAAATAATGATTACTATCATCTAAAGAGGCAAAACCATCAACAGAATAAAGTCCATTACGAAATTTGCTATCATCATCACTACCATCCAAACAAACAAATTCCCCTTTATAATTCCTAACTTCCGGATGACGATAATACCAGGATCTATCTGTTCCATTGAGATCTACTTTTAGATTTGCCATGGGCATTAACTTTCCACCATCAAAACTTTTCTCTTTGGTATAAGAAAGAGTAAAATATTTAGTTTTAATAACCAAAAAACGATTATCTTGTGTAATTTGAAAATCAGATTTTGGAAAATTTCTAAACTGAACCAACTGTGTTTCACTATCACAAAATATTCCTTCTGGATGATATTCTAATCTCAATAATCTCTCAGATAAAATACTAATTCGATAATTTTTACCACGAACTACCAATTCTTTATCGGTTAATAAAGGATTGGTCTCTTTAGAAGTCTCTGCTTCTACAACAGAATCTTTCATTTTTGGATTTATAGTACTTTCTTGCATATGATCACCCTATTATTCATTTTACTATTTAATAATACCATATTTCATTCCTAAAAAAAAGTCCATAACCAAAAGTTATAGACTAAATTGTGGAGCTTGAAATAGATTAGCAAATAATTGATAAATTGGATGATTCATAATATTATTTTGAATCATATCTATATCTTCTTCTGTAACTTCAGATATATCGATACTATTAGACAAATCCACATTCACTTTCTCATTAAAATAATATTCCAGATCAACATCCAAAGTACCTACTGTAACTTCTACACCATCAGCAACTCCAGAAAGAGTAACTTTCGTTTGATAAAGATAATGGTTATCTTTTATTTCCTCTTCCGAAGTAATTACAAATTGTATATCAACATCATTTTGGTTAACAACAATAGTCATAGTATTTCCCTGTAAAGTACCATGATACGAAATCTCCTCATTATTTTCGATGTCTCTAATAACACCGGTGAAATCATACTGCGTTTTATTTTTCGTTATTTCTAACGAGAAGATATTCTCTTCTTCTAAATAAAGATTAATTGTTTCTTTTTGATCCGTTTTGTATTCAAAAACAGGTCGATTATTAGCATCAGCAAGTTCATAACTTACAATTTTATTAAATCCATAATAATATACATTATAGTAACAAGCAACCTCTACATTATCATAGTCTAAGGATTCTACAAAATTATCTAGTCCCGTTTCTATTTCCTCAGAAGTGATATCAAAATACTCTGCAAGATGAGTTAATAATTCTTTATCCTGCTTTAGTAATGTAACAAAATTAGTACTTACTTCAGCCATTACTTGATTCGTAATTGGATAAGAAAGCTTATTTACTTTTTTCGCATTACCATTATACAGAATTTCCACCTTTTCTTTACGAATGGAATCTTCATCGATATAATCGGTAATAGCAGATTTTAACATAGTTAGTAATTTATCATAATCATTTCTTTCTAAACTAGATAAAAAACTAACATATTCTAAAGTAGTATGATAATATGTAGGAGTAATATCAGCTACATACATATATATACGTTCATTAGCCAAAGCTCCATCAAGTGCCAATACATTTTGATCATTTATAGAAAGATTAGCATTAAACTGAGATTTTTGATCTGCTTTATTTTCTAAATAATCAAGTTCTAACCCCGCATTCATATAATCAGAAGTTAAACGGACAGTAGTTCTAACTCCAAGATCATTCAAATTAGCTACTTTATCATATAAATCACTATCTTTTAACACCATCTTCTCTAGTTTGCTTGATAAATTAGATACACTTTGTAGCATAACTACTTTATCACTGGATACCAATAAAAAACCAGCCACCAATAATCCAATTGAAATGACAGATAATACAATCGCAAAAATAGTTACCTTACGATTTTGACTTTTTTTAAATTCTAAATCCATTCTTTTCACCACCTATTATTATCATTATATTATTAAAAAATAAGAAAAGCAATTCTTTCGAAATATTTTATGGTAAAATTAAAACATTGGAAGTGATCATATGGAAAATCCCTTTACTTATACAAATAATAACAAAAGATACCATACACTAGACTACTTTTACAAACAGAAATTTGGAAAAAAAGTATGTAAAATTAGCTTAAATGCAGGATTTAGTTGTCCTAATAAAGATGGTACAAAAGGAATAGGAGGATGTATTTACTGCTCCAAACTAGGAAGTGGTGATTTTGCTGGAAAACCAGAAAAAGATATTATCAGTCAATTTTATGATATAAAAAAACAAATGCAAAAAAAATGGCCAGAAGCATTTTACATTGGATATTTTCAAGCAAACACGAATACCTATGCCAAAACTGAAGTATTGAAACAAATATACGAACCAATTTTAGCAATAGAAAATGTAGTAGGACTAAATATAGCTACTAGACCAGATGCAATTACGGATGACTGTCTAGATTATTTAGAAGACTTATCGAAAAGAACTTTTTTAACAATAGAATTAGGACTACAAACAATCCATGAAAAGACAACCAAACTAATCAATCGTGGGCATGATCTACAATGTTTGGATACAATGGTACACAAATTAAGAGCAAGAAACATAAATGTTGTAGTTCATATCATAAATGGGCTTCCTTTCGAAACAAAAGAAATGATGATCCAAACAATAGAATATCTAAATTGTTTAGATATTCAGGGCATCAAAATACATATGCTGCATATTATAAAAGATACTCAATTAGCCTTAATGTACCAACAAGAAAAATTTCACATCCTAACCAAAGAAGAATATATTGATATTGTAGTAGAACAATTAGAAAGATTAAGACCAGAAATCGTAATTCATCGTATCACGGGAGATCCAGTAAAAGAAGATTTAATCGAACCAACCTGGCTTTTAAAAAAATTCTGCGTCTTAAATGACATCGATAAAGAAATGGTAAAAAGAAATACCTATCAAGGGAAAAAAATTAAGAAATAGGAGGATATAAAATGGGAAAATCCCGTTTAAAAAGAAAAGTTTGGGTAACAGCCTGTGCTTTGACAATTATGTCTATTATGATAATTCTTCACACACCAAGTATTTTTCTTCAAGTATTACCAATCATGATACCAGCTAGTCTTTTAACAATAAATCTACCAACTGATATTTTCACAAAAGAAAAGAAAAAAACTGATTTACAAGAAAAAAAGAAAAGCAAATTGCCAATAACAAGCGAAGGAGTATCTATCAAGAAAAGGGAAACAAAAAAAGTAGAAAAAAGTGAAGACATAATAGATAACATCATGAATGATAATCATTTAACTCCTGAAAATAAAAAGCAAATGCTACAAATATTTAAAAGTGAATGTCAAGAAAACTTAGAAAGCCCTAATGATAAACAAAATACAAAAAAAAGGAACTATGTTGAATAGATCCTTTTTCGATGTTCTAAAACATCTCGATAGTAATGTTTACCAAGTGAATAGTAATGTTCATAATTACTACCATGCATAATCATCACCATTTATAATATTAACTATTCTCTACAAAATATGCATAATACTCTTCAAAAGTAATATCATTTTCATAAATATAAGTGGCTACATCTACTCCTACATAACGATAATGCCATGGTTCATAACCATAACCCGTAATATATTCCTTTCCTTTTGGATATCTTAAAATAAATCCATAAAGGTGGGCATGATCCTTCATCCAAACAAACTCTTCGCTAGACTCAAAAGTACCAAGTGAATATTCATTCTTAACTCCTACATCTAAAGCCAAACCTGTTTGGTGCTCAGAATGTCCTGGACGAGCACTCCATTTATCCGCCCAAGTAAGTCCATTACTATTTTTATAAGAATTATATAAACCACTTTGCGTACTATAACTACGATAGGCAGAATTATTACGAATATGATAACCTTCCTTTTCAGCATCATCTACCAAATTTTTAAAAGCTTCATAAGCAACACTACTTAATTGACTTCCACTCTTATTATCATAAGCTTTATCCATTGTAACAAGCTCTCCATAATAATAATCAGAATCTAACTGATAATATTTATTAACAAGTAACAACACACCTTTAGAAGTATCTGTTTTTTGGATATTAGTATAAAATTCATAATCTAAATTACTATTCACATTGGTAATAATAGTCTTAACATCATCACTATCATATTGCATATAACGATCTAATCTAGATTCTATGAAATATTCATTTTTAACAACATTCACTAATTTTTCTGAGTAAGGATGAGTAATATTATGGTTAACAAGGTAAACAACATTATCTAAATTATAGTCTTCTTCTAATTCTAAAATATAATCGATATAAGCAGGTAATTTTTCAATTTGAAAATCATCTAATTTAACCAATTCCGTTAGAAAAGACAGATAGGAATAATCAGATAACTGTTTCAATTCACTACTAGAAAGTTCTTCTCGCAGTTTGCCAATTTCTTCTTTACTATACCCTATTTTTAAAAGTCTTTCTTGTTCATAATCCTTAATAACTCCAAAATATAGCAAAAAAAGAAAAACGACAGGAATCAATAATGTAACCAAAACGCGATTCCATCGAACTTTATACTTTCTTTTTCTTTTCAAGAAGATCACCACCTATTCTTTATTATACAGCAAAAAAAGCTAGTGCTACCACTAGACTTTTCTTTTATTGTAAACATTTGACTATTTTTTTGTTTTCTCTAAAGATTCAGCAAGTACTGTACCAGCAGTTACTAAATTCTGCAAATCACTAGGAACAATAATTTTAGTAGATTGTCCGTTTGCTACATCTACCATAGCTTCAAAACTTTTTAATTTTAAAACAGCTTCATCTGCTTTAGCATCTTTTAATAATTTTAAAGATGCTGCTCTAGCTTCAGATACTTTTAAAATAGCTTGAGCTTCTCCTTCTGCCTCACGAATATGAGACTCCCTTTGAGCATCTGCTCTTAAAATAGCACTTTCTTTTTCACCTTCAGCAATCAAGATAGCCGCTTTCTTTTCTCCTTCTGCTTGAAGAATTTTTTCACGTCTTTCACGTTCAGCTCTCATTTGCTTTTCCATTGCTTCCTGAATATCTCTTGGTGGAATAATATTTTTCACTTCGACTCGGTTTACTTTAATTCCCCAAGGATCCGTTGCTTCATCTAAAATAGATCTCATTTTCGAATTGATAATATCACGACTCGTTAAAGTTTGATCTAATTCTAGCTCACCAATAATATTACGAAGTGTAGTTGCTGTTAAATTCTCAATGGCATTAATTGGATTTTCAACTCCGTAAGTATAAAGCTTAGGATCTGTAATCTGAAAATAAACGACAGTATCAATCTGCATAGTAACATTATCTTTTGTAATCACTGGTTGTGGTTTAAAATCTTTCACAATTTCTTTTAAAGTAACATCACTCGCAATACGATCAATAAAAGGTATTACATAGTGAACTCCTGTTTGAAGTGTGGCATGATAACTTCCCAATCTTTCAACCACTTTAGCTCTTGATTGAGGAATAATTTTAACCCCAAATACAACAATCACTAAAATAATAATTAGAATAATCCAGCCCATGTTAATTTTCCTCCTTTACCTCTTTAACATTTAGTTTTACTCCATCTATAGAAAGTATTTCTACTTTACTACCAACTTTAATTTTCTTAGAAGAAACAGCACTCCATCTCTTCCCATCTACCTTTACCTCTCCTGGCTCTAACCTGGTAATCTCCTCGGTAACGATTCCAATTTTCCCGATTACTCGATCCAAATTCGTTGCTTCTACTTTGCCTCCACGAATCTTTCTAACAAAGCCTCGTGTTAATAATAAAGAAACAAAGCTAACTCCAACAAACATCGCAATCTGCCAACTAACAGATTCTACCCAAAAACTCAAAATAAAAGCTGCTAAAGAACCAATTGCAAACCAAATCGATACTAAATTAACAGTCATCAGCTCTAACACAATCAAAACAATAAATATAATCATCCACGTTAAACTCATAAACTTCACTTCCTAATAATATTGTACTATAAAACATTTGCTTTTACCACACAAAATAGTAATGATACAAAAATCTTTTATGGTAACATTTAGCTTTTTATAACATGTTTTTCTTCTTTAAAAACCACGCTACCAGTAAAGATAAAATAACAGAAACCATTACCAAAATGAAAAAGGCATAAGAAAACTCTCCAAAACTACCCAAAGGAACATTCATACCCATAAAAGAAGCCACCATAGTTGGAATAGAAAAAACAATCGTAATTCCCGCTAAAAACTTCATCATATTATTCAGATTATTAGAAATAATAGTAGCAAAAGAATCTGTCATACTACCTAAAATTTCACGATACAAATTTGCCATCTCAATACATTGCTTATTTTCAATAATAGCATCTTCTAACAATTCTAAATCCTCTTCATAAAAATCAATAATATTCCCCTTTAATATCTTTTCTAAAACAATTTCGTTCGATTTTAAAGATGTAGTAATATAAACCAGGCTCTTTTCAATACTCAGTAAATTAATCAAATCCCTATTATTAGTAGCTTTTAGCATTTTATTTTCAGCTTTCTCTATTTCTCTATTAATATTTTTTAAGTATCTTAAATATAAAGTAGCAGTTCGATACAAAATTTGAATAGAAAATCTACTTTTCTTTTGTGTAAAAAATTCTTTTACTTTCCCCATTTTAAAATCTTTTAATACTTCGTTTTCTTCTAAAGAAATCGTCACTATATAGTCATCCTGAATAAAAAGAATAGCCAAAGGTATCGTAGAGATTACTTGTTTCTTTTCTTTAATAGGTACATCTACAAAAATCATTTTAATCTGGTTCTCAGGATCGATATCAATTCTAGGTTGTTCTTCATCGTCTAATATATAAGAAATAAAACTAGTATCCACTTTTAGCGATTCTGTCAAAAGTTTAATATCCTGATCATTCGGCTTAATTAAATCAATCCAGCAACCTTTACGAATAGATGGAATCTGGTTCAATTCTAAATTTTTCATATTGGTATTAAAAATTTTCATCATAATATATCCCTCTTCTAAAACATTATATACTAAAAAAATGTAAAGCGATAAGTAAAATGCCAATTTATTCCATAAAAATGATTGAAACCAAAAATAAATTACGATAATTTTAAACTAAGGAGGCATGATATGGAAAGAAAGATAAGAGTAGTACAGTATGGCTGTGGAAAAATGTCCAAATACACAATGAGATATTGCGAGGAAAAAGGTGCCGTAGTAGTAGGGGCTATCGATATAAATCCAGATATCATTGGTCATGATATTGGAGAAATTATCGGTGATGGAAAGAATAGAGGGGTTCTAATTTCGTCAAAAGAGGATGCTAAGGAAGTATTATCCTCTTTAAAACCGGATATATGTATTATTACTACAATGAGTCTTTTAAAGGATTGTAGTGAAGCTCTTATACTATGTGCATCTCTTGGTATCAATGCAATTACAACTTGTGAAGAAGCATTCTTTGCTTCTAATTCTAATCCGAACCTGTATCAAAAAATTGATGAGTTAGCAAAAGAAAATAATTGTACCATTGCAGGAAGTGGATACCAAGATATTTATTGGGGAGAGCTTATCAGTGCTCTAGCCGCTTCTACTCATCACATCACGAAGATTAAAGGAGAATCTTGGTATAATGTAGAAGATTATGGAATTGCCCTTGCAAAAGCTCACGGTGCAGGATTAACTTTGGAGGAATTTGAAAAAGAAGTGGCAGTAGCAGATAATATTAGTTTGGAAGAAAGACAGAAAATAATAGATAGCGGTGAGTATCAACCCAGTTACATGTGGAATGTAAATGGTTGGCTAGCATCTAAATTAGGATTAACAATCACAACGCAAACTCAAAAATGTATTCCAGAAACTTATGAGGAAGATATCCATTCTACTACTTTAGGTATGACAATTCAAAAAGGAATGGCAACTGGTATGAGTGCAGTAGTTACCAGTGAAACCAAAGAAGGAATCATCTTAGAAACCAAATGCGTTGGTAAAGTATATGCCCCAACCGAATTTGATAAAAATGAATGGACAGTAGTTGGCGAACCTAGTACTACTTTGGTAATTAATAGACCATCTACTGTAGAACTAACCTGTGCAACAGTAGTAAATAGAATTCCAGACATTATTAATGCACAACCAGGATTTATTTCTACTGATAAAATAGATGAACTAACCTATCGCACAAAACCATTAAATGAATACATAAAGATAGAAGCATAACATAAAAAAGAAAAAAGCTTACAAATTCATGTAAGTTTTTTTATTCACAAAATTATAAGCATCATAATAGTACTTAGAAACAATGAATAGAACTATAAAATCATACCAAAATAATCATATTTATCATACAAATATCTTAACATCTTCATGATTATCCTTAGTATAAACCGTTAATTGTTCTTTATTATCACAAATTACCAATAATAATTCACTAACATCTTTATATCCCATTTTAGCCAATCGGGTTTCTACCCATTGAATATCCTTCCCTATTTGTTTGATATTATCTTCCATCAAATGACCATCAATTACTAAGTTACTACACAAGCCATTTTCTGTCACTTTTAACTTCATATCATTAGGAGTAACAGGAACATATTGGGCTTTTGGTAAAAAACTAACTTTTCCACTAGGTTCTAATATACAATAATGAATTTGGCTCAAATCATAATAACCATTTTCACGGGCAATCTGCAATAAATCATTCACATCCAATCTGCTCTTCTTTAAATTTTGATAGTGAATCTTTCCATCATTGATAATAACAGAAGGAGTACCCGTAAAAAATCTTCTTAAAATAATACTTTTGGTAGTTAAATAAGAAATGAAGGCAGCAATAGAACCATAAACGATAATGCAAAAAATTCCATCCCAATAATTAATAGAGTCATCTACTGATAAACTTGCTGCAATAGAACCAATACTAATTCCAATAATATAATCAAACATATTTAATTGACTAATCTGTTTTTTACCCATTAATTCTGTAATTAAGAATAAAACTACGATTGATAATACACTTCGAAATAAAATATCTAATAAAGAATCCATTTAACCTCACCAATAATAGTATGTGCTTTTTTCCATATTTCATACAAAAAGAGTATAAACCTTATACTCTTTTTGCTAGTTGCTTAGCAATTTCATCAACCTGTTCTAAATCTAAATTTCCATAACCTGGACCATGAATAACTTTATCAACCTTACTTTTCCAACTTCCATTTTGAGTATGGTTGATTCTATCAATATCTGGATTATGAGCACTTTCTTGTATTAGTATTGGCTTTGTATATTTAGAATAATATGCAAAATTTTTAAAATTCATTACATAGATAGCTTCACCATCAACCGGAACCATTATTACTTTCTTTGCTTTATTACCATCAAGATCAACTGTTCTAACAGTTTTAGGCCTATAAAACTTTTCAAAAACTACTACACCATTAGAATACATATAAGCTAAGTACCCTTCGAAAGTATTAATCCCCGTTAATTTACAAACAGGATTAGTATTAGAGAAATATTCTATCTTTTTCTCCACTAAATCATATGCTTTTTTCAAATTTGCTTTCCCTTTATCAGAATTTGCAACAATTCTAGTACCATTACTTTTGGAATAATTATAAAGCGAAGTATTCTCGCTAGTAGGAATCATTTCCCAACTAACTTGTATGTTTCTTATTAATTTCTCATTCTGCAGTTTTTTCCAAGTTTCTTGCGCATGATTTTGTAGAATTTCTTCATAAGAAGTAGAAAAATGATAAGAATCTAACCATTCTTTATGCTTCTCGCATAATTTCTGATACTGTGAAAAAATGGTATCAGAAGTAACTAGTAACAATTGCCCATTCTTTAATGGAGTAGAAAAACTCACATGATATTTCTGGTCATTTTCAGAATTAAGATACTCAAGTAATAATATATAATTATGCAAAACCTGAATACTATCTTTTCTACACTTTTCTATATTACCACTCAAAACACCAGATTTTTCTAAAGCAAGTGTAGCCATAACCAATAAAAATTTATCTTTATTTAAAACATTCAAAATATCTAAATCTAAAGGTTCACGAATAAAATGAGATAATTCATCATAATGACGAATAACCCAAACAATCATTTTTCTCTTAGCAAGCAACGATTCTTTTAACTCTTCTTTAGTTATTTTAATATTAAAGTCAATATTATAACCCATAATCATATTCTTATCGCCACATCTGCTAATTCCGTTATTCAGTTCATTTTTATAAAGTTTTAACTGATTGATAATATCTTCTTTTAAAGTAGGATTATGAATATCCAATAACGGCATTAAACTTTGCTTATCTAATTTATGATTAACACAGGATGTAAAGATATCCATAAAAAACTTAGAAAAATTCAAATATAAGTTGTTTTTTCCATTACCATCCTCTTCAATATGAAAATGATAATCAAAACATTCATCATCAAATGGAAAATCAGGAAATTCTTCTCTAATTTTATTTCCAATAAAATTTCTACAATGATCTCGCAAAAAGTCAATCCTATTCTTTTTAGAATAACATTTTTCTAAATAATTACAATTTAAATCATAATTAGTCAAACTAAAGTTAATAATATCTTGCCATGTAAATATATCTTCCAACATTATCTTTTCATCTTTCACAAATAACCCCTCCAAATAATAGCGATTATTATAGCACAGAATTCTAAAAAAGTCACGAAAAAAGCAAGAAATTTCTTTCTCACTCCATAGTTTCAAAATTAGGATGTTTAGGAAGACCAGGCATTGTAATAATTTTATTTAGTAATACAATAATCATCTCACTGCCTGTTTGAATAATGATATCTCTTACATGAATTGTATAGTCCTTTGGATATCCTAATAATTTCTCATTATCACTAATAGAATATTGCGTTTTTGCAATACATATTGGATAATGATTCAAATTAAGTCTATCAATTTCATTTAGTTTTTTAGTTGCCTCTTCGCTAAATTCTACTTTATTAGCATGATATACTTTTTTAGCTACATCAAAAATTTTTTCCCCAATATCTAGTTTATCTTCATATAAATATTCAAAATGATTTTCTTTTTGAAGACCTGTATCTAAAATATAACGAGCTAAATCTAAGGAACCAGCACTTCCCTCTTGGTAAGAGTTCGTTACAATACAATCTACACTTCTTTCTTTGCAATATTGTATTATATTTTGAACATCTTCTTCTTTATCTTCCAAAAATTTATTTAATGTAACACAAAATGGAACCTGATATTGTCTCAGATGATCAATATGGGCATCTAGATTTTCTATTCCACCATGATTAAGAGCACGAACAGTAGCAACTAATACAACATAATGCGGTTGGACACCTGATTTACGACATAAAATATTCATAAATTTTTCACAACCCAAATCACTACCAAAGCCAGCTTCTGTAATCACATAGTCAGCTAAATTCATTCCAAGTTTTAAACTAGTCAAACTACAACATCCATGAGCAATATTAGCAAAAGGTCCTCCATGTACTAAAGCAGGATTTCCTTCTAAAGTTTGAACTAAGTTAGGAAAAAATGACTTTTTAAGTAGTAAGAACATAGCTCCATCTACTTTTAAATCTTTAGCATAAATGGGATTTCCAGTATGATTATAAGCGACCAAAATATTTCCTAACCTTCTTCTTAAATCAGAAAAATCATTTGCTAAACAAAAGATAGCCATAATTTCACTAGCAGCCGTGATATTAAATTGATTTCTTAAACTTCTATCATTTACATCTAAGCATCTTTTAAAACAAATACTTGCTTCATCAATATCTAACTCATTTCCCTGATAAATATGATTATCAATGGCAGCAGCAAGTAAATTATTAGCAGCTGTTATAGCATGAAAGTCCCCTGTAAAATGAAGATTGATGTCCTCTTCTGGAATAATAGTTGCTTTGCCACCACCAGTAGCTCCCCCTTTCATTCCAAAAACAGGTCCCAATGATGGTTCGCGAAGACAAACAATAGATTTTTTACCAAGCTTCCAAAAAGAATCATTTAAACCAATACTAACAGTTGTTTTCCCTTCGCCATAAGGAGTTGGATTAATGGCTGTCACTAAAATCAATTTAGAATCACTACTTGAACTAAATTCTTTTATAATCTTTGCTTTATCATTCCCATATAATTCTAAATCATTACTACTTAATCCTAACTTACTTCCTACTTCTATAATATTTTTCATATAATTACCTTCCCATCTTTAAGATTTTTCTTTAATTCACAAAATCTTTTCTTTAAAGATTTACATAGTTTCCTATCTTTATATATAATCTCTGTACTAACCAAATCTGTTTCATGTATATTAGAAAAATTAGCATATTGGAGAGTTTGGGAATGTTTAGAGCCAATTAATACATAGCGCAAAGGAAGTATCTTTTTATTACCACTTTTTTTATTAGAAAAAGAATCCTCAAATATGCGTATTATTTCATTATCAAGATTTTCCTCATACTGTTTTTGAAATTGAATCACTATTTTTCTAAAATTATCTTCTGTTTTTTTTAAAGAAAAAATAGAATCATTATTTTTTAGATAAACCAAAAATATATCTTTTTGGATTTCTACCTTATTAATAACACAAGTAGAAAAAAACAAAATATTATCTGTATCTATCATAATTATCACTCACAATACCATTATAATACCATAAAATCAAAAAGATAACAATTTTACTTGCTACCTTTCTTCGTAATATCAAAATGATTATCTTTATAATCGATGACTAATGTCATACCAAATTCAACTTCATTATTAATTAGTACTTTCGCTAAATTAGTCTCCACTGTACGGCTAAGAAGTCTTTTTAATGGTCTAGCACCATATGTAATGTCATAACCATTTTCTATTAAATAATTTTTAGCATTATCGGTTAATTCGATATGAATATTATCTTCTTTCAATCTATCTTCCATCTCATGAATTAGTTTATCTAGTATCTTACGAATAGAATCCTTAGTTAATGGATTGAATACAATAATTTCATCGATACGATTAATAAATTCTGGTCTAAAATAATGTTTTACATCTTCCATAACTTGATCGGTATTACCATCTAAAATATGTTCACTACCTAGGTTAGATGTCATGATGATAATCGTATTTTTAAAGTCCACTGTACGACCATTGGAATCTGTTACTCGTCCATCATCCAGTATCTGCAAAAGTAAGTTCAGTACTTCAGGATGAGCTTTTTCAATTTCATCAAATAAGACAATACTATAAGGATTACGTCTAACTGCTTCTGTTAATTGTCCGCCTTCCTCATAGCCAACATAACCAGGAGGACTACCAATTAAACGAGATACACTAAACTTTTCCATATATTCACTCATATCAATACGAATCATATGTTTTTCATCATCAAACAATTCATAGGCTAATGTTCTAGCGATCTCAGTTTTACCAACACCAGTAGGGCCTAAGAAAATAAAGGATCCAATTGGTCGATTAGGATCTTTGATCCCACTACGACTTCTAATGATAGCATCACTAACTAGCTTAATAGCCTCATCTTGACCAATGACTCTTTTCTTCATATTGTCTTCCAAAGATAATAATTTTTCTTTTTCGCCACTAACCAATTTACTAACAGGAATATTTGTCCATTTAGAAATTACTGAAGCAATATCCTCACTAGTTACCGTATCACTTAATATTTTATTTTTCTCCAAATTATTTAAGTTAGCTAGTTCTTTCTCTAAAGCAGGGATATCGCCATGTCTTAATTTAGCTGCTTTCTCTAAATCATAGTCATTTTCTGCTTGTTCCAAATCAAATTTAGCTTTCTCAATTTCCTTTTTCTTCGCTTTAATCTTATCATTAATAGACTTTTCTTTATCCCAAGCTTCTCTTAATTCTTTTTCTTGTGCCTGTAAGTTGGTTAAAGTTTCATCAATCGACTCTACTCGTTTTTTAGAAAGTTCATCTTTTTCTTTTTTAATAGCCTCTCTTTCGATTTGAAGTCTCATAATCTCACGAGTTAAGGTATCCAAACTAGTTGGTACACTATCCATTTGCACACGAATCGTTGCACAAGCCTCATCTACTAAATCGATTGCCTTATCTGGCAAAAAGCGATCTGTAATATAACGATTGGATAAAGTAGCTGCTGTAATTAAAGCTTTATCTTGAATCGAAACACCATGATGGATTTCAAATCTTTCTTTTAAACCTCTCAAAATCGTAATAGTATCCTCTACTGTTGGAGGTGCTACCAAAATTTTCTGAAATCTTCTTTCTAAGGCTCCATCTTTTTCAATATATTTACGATATTCATTCAAGGTTGTAGCACCAATTACATGGATTTCCCCACGAGCAAGCATTGGTTTTAAAATATTAGAAGTATCCATAGCTCCCTCTGCACCAGTACCAACAATCGTATGAATTTCGTCAATAAACATGATAATCTGTCCTTCTGATTTTTTGACTTCATTTAAAACATTTTTAAGTCTCTCCTCAAACTCACCACGATACTTAGCTCCTGCAACTAAACTAGCCATATCTAGTTCCCATATCGTTTTATCCTTTAAACTACTAGGAACATCTCCTCTAATAATCCTCAAAGCAAGCCCTTCCACAATAGCTGTTTTACCAACCCCAGGTTCTCCAATTAATACTGGATTATTCTTAGTTTTACGAGATAAAATTCTAGTGATACTACGAATTTCTTCATCCCTACCAATAACCGGATCAATCTTTCCTTTCTTAGCATCATCAATGATATTACGACCATATTTTTCTAAAACATTTTCTTCTTGTTGTTCCATATTTGGGTACATATTTATCACCTCACAGTATCATTATATGCCAAAAATTAGCACTTGTCAATATAGAGTGCTAATTTTTGACAAAAAAGAAAAAGTAAACTATTTACTTATTTCTTCCAAAGCTTTCTGCAATTGTGTGTCTGTTTCATCACAAGGATTTTGATAATAATCACCATCCATAGTAACTTCTATATCAGGAGTAACCCCTACTTCATTGATCCAGTTTCCATTAGGAGTCAACCATTTCTGAATGGTATATTTCACAGTAGCCCCACTCTCTAATTGATAAGCTTTTTGAACCGTTCCTTTTCCAAAAGAATTCACGCCAACCACTGTAGCACCATAAGATTCTTGTAAAGCCGCAGCTAATATTTCCGAAGCAGAAGCACTATTTTGATTGATTAATACACTAATATCATAATCTCTGCTAGTGTTACTATTAGCATAAACTTTCTCTATAACACCCTTAGTATCTAATTGATAAATAATTTTGCTCTTATCCATAAATAAAGATGCAATATCCGTAACACTAGATAAATAACCACCTGAGTTATCGCGAACATCAATAATCAAGCTATCAATATTTTCTCCCTCTAATTCTAACAACTTACGTTCAAATTGAGTACTAGTATTAGAAGCAAAAATTGTGATTTCTAAATACCCAATCTTCTGACCATTTTTCTCAAATATTTTACTATTTACAGAATCAATTTCTACTTCTTCTAAAGTCAATTCAAATGTTTTTTCTTCTCCGTTTCTATCAATAACTATAGAAACTTCTTTCACATCAGAGCCCTTAATCAACTCAGAAATTTCACTAGATGTCTTACCTGCAACATCCGTATCACCAATCTTAATAAATATATCTCCCTCTTCTAAACCAGCCTTAGAAGCCGGACTATTAGTAAATACTTTTGAAATAGAAACCTTTCCATCCTCCTGTTGAATAATCTCTACTCCAATCCCTGTATATTTCCCCTCTACTTGCTCATTAAATTCTTCTGAAATTTCTTCATTCATATAAACAGAGTAATCATCATCCAAGTATTCCAGCATTCCATTAATGCCAGCCTCTAATAGTTGATCATGATCCACCTCCTCATAATAATCTGTAATGATATTATGATAAGTTTGTACAAATTCTTCTAATTCACTTGGAATTTCACTACTAATTTGAGAATTTTTATCGCTATCAGCTATATAAGTAACAAAAGATCCAATAACAGCACCTAAAATCAAAGTAATAATCATAATGACAATAACTTCAACATAATTAAATCCTGCTTTTCTTTCCACAACTACTTCTCTAATTTCAACTTCCTTTTCCCCCAGAGAAGAATCTTCTACCTTTTTTGCTTTTTTGGATACCTTCATTTTAGGCTTTTTTTCTACTATATCCGTATTTTGTTCTTTTGTATGATCTTGGTCCTTCATTTTCGCACCTCTTCCTATCATAATATTCATTCTATCATAAATTAATGAAAAATAGAATAAAAATGCCATCAAAGTATACTAAAATTTCTATACAAAAAAAGCACTTAAAAACAAGGAATTTTAAATATTAAAAAAGAATGGAAAAATTGAAAAATAATTTTTCATGTCCACTTTGAAAAAGATTCAAAAAAATAAGATATAATAATAGCAGACAATCAATAAGATAAGGAGAAGTAATACCTTATGAAAGTAATAGTAGTAGATGACATGTTAGAGTTTAATAAAAGGATGGAGAAAAATATCACTCAAGTTTTAATTGAAGAAAATCTAGATATTCAAATTATTCCATTTTTGAATTATAACAAAGAATTAAAAAAAATTATATATAATAACGAAATAAAAATATATATATTAGATTATGATTTAGGAGAAACAGCCAGCAAAACGGGTTATGATATATCTCGTGAGATTAGAGGAATGGCCCATGATTGGTATAGTATTATTATTATTTGTTCTGTTCATAATCAAAAAGAAAATTTTATTTCTGCTCGATTAGCGATCCTAACCTATTTATCAAAATACAAAAATTTTGATTATAACCTAAGAGAAACGGTAAGAGAAGCAATCAAAATTCTAAACCAAACTAGTACCATATCTATTAACAATCGATGCAAGCTATATTATAGTGAGGTTCTATATGCTTTAAAAGAAAAATACAGTAAATACTGTATCATCAAAACTTTTGATAATGAATTTAGAGTAAGAAAAAACATTTATGAACTAGAAGCAGAGCTGCATTTAAAAAAAATAAAAAGGCATTTATTAGCCAACGAAAAAAATATAGCCTCAATAGATGAGGAAGAAATTGTATTTAAAAACGAAGAAAAAATAAAACTTTAAAGAGGTAAGCAGTATGACAAAAAAAGATTTTTTAATTGTAGCATTAATTATGATGATTTTTTTATTAATGATTTTAACTTTTATGCTAGTAAATAATATTCTCTAAACCTTTAAAACCTATAATATCATTTAGTAACAAGATTTATTAAATTAAAAATATATAAATCTTAACCATAATAGAAGTAAAAACATAAACAAACATAAAGAAATGATATTAATTATACAGGCTTATAAAAGAATTTATAAGCCTTTTATTTCATAACAAAAAGAGAACTAAATTTTAGTTCCTCCTCTTACAAAATTAGTACACTCGAATAAAAAATTCGAGTAACAATCAATCTGGTACCGTTGAGAAATTTGTCTACAACGTTTTCGCCAAATTAGGAATTAATACATAACTCGTATGAATTTCTTAGAATAATTATAAACTAAATTATTGACTAATTAAATACTTTTACTTATATTTACAGGATAAACGCATGAAATTTTAAAAATGCGTTTTTTTCATGTATAATAAAGAAAAAGGATAAAGTTGGTGAAGTAT
>CALVSR010000018.1 GCA_944359075.1 uncultured Bacilli bacterium | reverse complement strand
AATAATCCAGAAGATATAGAAGTTATAAAAGAATTGGAGAGGTTAGCAATGAATGAAGAATTTAAAATCCATTATGACCAAGAAGCAGTAAGAAGAAAGACGGAAAACTCGATTCGAGAAGAATTTTATGAAAAAGGATTTTCTCAAGGAATGGAGCAGGGAATTGAGCAAGGTATTGAGCAAGGTATTGAGCAAGGTATTGAACAAGGTAAGGAAAAGAAACAATTAGAAATTGCTAAGAATTTATTACAATTAGGAACAGTTAGTATTGAAGATATTGCGGAAGCAACAGGTCTAACTGTAGATGAAATAAACAAATTATAAGACTAGGCATTTATTACAAAAAGAACATCATTTAGATGTTTTTTTCTTTCCTAGCCTTAAAGTCACGATTTTTTCTTATTCATTCACCAGCTCAATCTGAATATTTCCTACTCCACCATCCATATCTATTTTATTGCTTCCAGTACCATAATAGGTATTACTACTCATATTATTTCCATCTATAGTAGCAGTCCCCAGACCTTTATCTAGTATAATTTGGTAGTCTTCTAAAGTTCCTAAAAGGGACATTTCTACTTTTCCAATGCCAGAATCTATTTTGTTGATTCCTGTTAATTTGGAAGTTAACGATAATTTGCCAATACCCATATCCAAATCAAGGTTATGAATGCTACCAGAGTGAATATTGATTTCCCCTGCTCCACCATCTATTTCGGCATCTTCTAGTACTGTTAAGTCATTCATTTCTACTTTACCAGCACCTAAATCTAAATATAAACTTTTGGTCACTAATGTCTCTATATTTACTTTACCAGCGTCAGATTCTATTGTTACTTTATCAAAGATATAATTACTTGGAATAAATATAATTAGTGCGGTATCATTACTATTAGAAAACCAACTATGTTTTTTCTCTTGAATATACAATTTTTGATCATCTTGTTTGCTGGTTATGTTGTTATTATTGGTTTTTACCCGGAAACTATCTCCTTCTTTTATGATAATATTACTACTTACAATATCTATATCTAGTAACAAAGCCTCTTCACTAATTTCTAAATTTGTTAGCTTTTCTGTAATTATTGGTTTATCATCCCATAAACCAGCCACAAAGGAAACACCATACATAATACTTGATAAAATGCTAAAAGTCAAAAAGAAAGCAAAAGCTATCGCTAAATATTTAATGACTTTTTGAGTTTGACTCATTTAATTTCAACTCCTCCAAATAAAGCAGTCGCATTGATATAAATAGTATATTTAGCATCCTTTGTCTTCTTTTTTCTTTCATCAGATACGCCACCAAAAATAGAAGTAGAACTTATTTTGATATTCACATCTTCTGGTACATAGATAGTAATACCACCAAAAATACTACTAGCATAAATCACAGTATCTTCTTTTATAACTGCTGTTTTCAAATCACATTTTACACCACCAAAGACAGCACTTAAAGAGCATCCTTCAAACTTTTCTTTACTAAAATCAACTGTCTGCCCAGAAAAACAAGCACAGTACTCTTTGTTTTCAGATTTGTTTAATTTCTTAATTTTTTGCTTTACTTTTCCATTAAAGAAATCTTTAAATATTAAGGATAACCCTATCATCACTAAAATAGCAGGAACCATTAGCTTCCAAATCAAAGCAAATTCTACAACATCTTGACAACCTAATAATAAACAAACACCAATTACTAAACCAATAAAATCTGCTATTTTATCTTTTTCTTTAAACAAACCAATAAAACATGGAACAATAATAAATAATGTCCACCAACCATCAAAGAAAATATTAATATCTGCTACATCTAAGGCATTTAATCCAAAAATCACTCCTACTATAATAAAAACCAATCCCCATAATAAATTACTTATTCTATTCATATTTCTTTCTCCTTCTACATTACTTCACTTTTCGTTGGCATAATAATGGCAGCCACAATATAAGCTAAAATCCCTGTCCCAACACAGAAAACCAATAGTACCCATAATAATCGAATTACTGTTGGATCTATATCAAAATACTCAGCAATACCACCACATACACCACATAGTTTTTTACCTTTCTCTATTTTATATAATCTTTTCTTCATTTTTTCACCCCATTTTTGACCATCTTTTTGCTATCTTTCCACTCGTGATATAAAATATCTTTTAAAACTAACATCGCATCCAATTCATTATAATGATATTCTTGTTTTAAAGCCTCTAGTAACTTTCTTATCTGATTAGAATATTTTGGAATGTCTACTTCTAGCTGATAAGCAGCTAAAACTGGATATTTTTTACTCCAAGCAACGGTCCAATTTATTTGGTCGACATTGTTTTCATTCACATTCTGAATCATTTCATCTATCGTTTGCATACAATAAACCTCCTCATCCGTAAAGAACTCTTTTTCTAATTATATCATACGGCAAACTTCGTCCGCAACCTAACAAGTTGCTTTTTTTAAACAAAAAAAAGCAAACCTCCACTTGAAATAGTTTGCCAAAACAGTATAATAACTGTTACGTGATCTAAATCACACTCAAATATAAAAACGGTCTATGCCGTAATGTAGTCTATGCTACTAAATATCGGAACCTCAGAATTAATTTCTTTGTTCCATGTTTACAATATGCATAACTACTCTCTGGAAGGTTTGCAATGAATATAATAGAACAAAATAAAGAAAAAATCAATGGTATTTTAGAGACTTTTGATAGAATGATTATCAATGGTTACATTCTGCAACTTTGTAACTATCGTCAGTTTTTATATTATTTAATTCAA
This sequence comes from uncultured Bacilli bacterium, assembly GCA_944359075.1. Classification (GTDB taxonomy): domain Bacteria; phylum Bacillota_I; class Bacilli_A; order RF39; family UBA660; genus Alloscybalousia. Next base: position 21,072 of record CALVSR010000018.1, on the reverse strand, counting down.
AATAACATTAGATTAAAAGAATTTGATCAATTTGCTTTATCACAAACAGAAATCTTATGTAATCATATTGATAAATATATTAAAAATAATAATTGCGAAACTATTTATCTTAATTCTGGTAAAATTGATAAAAATGAAATTGTTATGAATGAATTAGATAAAAATAATAATAAAGTCGGTTTAATTACTGCTTTATCTACTGTTGAAATTTGTAATACTATGACTGTTAAGCCTAACAAAGAAACCCAAAAATTAGAAGTTACTCAAAGACCTACTAAATGTAAACATTATTATCTCTATTATAATGATGATGAATTTGGTTTAATGTATTTAAAAATTCAAACATGGTTTCCTTATAATGTACAAATATATATTAATGGTCGAGAATATCTATCTAAATTACTGGATAAAAGTAATATTAAATATGAAATGTATAATAATTCATTTTCTTATATCGAAGATTTTGATAAGGCACAAGAAATTGCTGATAATATTTTAAATCAAAAGATTTCAGATTCATTTGATGGCTTAATTAATCAAATAAATCCTCTTTTACCTAATATAAATAAAATTTTTTCTGCTTCATACTATTGGTGTATTGATCAATGTGAGTTTGCAACTGACATTAATTTTAAATCTAGAACGGATTTAGAAAATATTTATAAGACACTGGTTGAAACTGCATATTTTACATTTAGTAGTGAAGATATTTATTCTTTCTTTGGTAGAAATATTTCTAGAATTCATATGTTTTCTAAAGGAGAAATTGTTTCTGATTTAAGACACAGGTATCAAGGTTACCGAATAAAATTTAAAATTAATAATAATCAAATTAAAATGTATGATAAAGGAAACAATTTAAGAATTGAAGTTACCATCAATAATCCTAAAGATTTCAAGATTATGAAAGAAAAAGAAAAAATTATTGAACACAAAGAAATAATAAAAGAAAAAGTTTGGACACCTATGGGTAAAAGTATATCAAATCTTTATAGATACGTAGAAATTAGTAAATCTATTACTAAAAGATATATTGAAGCCTTACCAGAGATAGACTTAGAAAAACCTACTTTAAGTGAAGTTAAAAATGTATCAGAAAAAATTAAAGTAAATAGCAAAACTATTACTGGCTTTAATTTACTAAATACCGAAACACTTAAAGTCTTACAAGTTATTTCAAACGGGAAATATTTAATAAATGGATTTACTAATAAATCTATAAGAAAAGATATATTCAATGATAGTGATTCTAATTATATAATTAATAAAACCACTAGATTATTATATAAACTTAAGTTCATGGAATCATTAAAAAAGTAGCTAGAAAAAATAAGTATTATCTAACTACTAATGGTAGAAAATTAATTTCATCTATTCTCTTATTTACTGGTAAAGAATTACTTAACTAAGTTAGCCACATATTTTCATGGGGTAAGGGGCTTTTTGCCATTTTTACAAAAAACTTGTTTTTTATTTAAGTATTTATAATGCAATAGCATAGAAAAGGAATTTATTTTGATTATTTTATCATTGGCTACCAGTTTTCAAAACAATTGATTGGATGCTATCCCAATTTGTTAGATGTTTCCTTATTTCTACCAAGGAGTTGATTGATTAAAAAACTACTCACAGTAACGACTATAATCGAGTATAGTGCTTTTTTCATTCCAAAAATAAAACATCCCCCGATAATAATCATAGCATTTATTAAAAAATTAGAAAGTGCAACTTTGATATTCAGATATTTATTGACTAATAAATTAATAGTATGAACTCCTCCTGATGAAAAACCCAATTTATATACATATCCACCTGTTAATCCACAAACAATTCCTGCCAAAACCACAAATATCATTTCCTGCTGATGAATAATGGAAAAATCAGGGAAAGAACTCGTTAGTTTTACAAACAGAGGATACTCAATCGCTGCTACAACTGTCCCTCTAGTAGTTTCTTTAGATAACATAAAATAACTAAGAAATAAAGTAAATAGATTGATGACTAATATAATAATGGAAGGATTAAAATCGGTTAAAGCATGCAAGATTAGTGCTAAGCCTTGTGTTCCACCAGTAACTAGTTCTAAAGGTTTTAAAATAAGATTAAAATTTAGTGCAGCCAATAACAAAGCAATCGATAAACAAAAATATTTCTTCATAAAATTCCTCCATCAAGATGATTCGCTTGGATTCCATTCTTTCATCATTAGTATGAACAAATTAAAAAAAAGAATGAAATAAAATTCATTCATTTCGTTCTTTCTTTTTTTAAATCAATCTCTATTTCAAAAAACCATTAATAATCATTTTTTCAGCTTCTTTTTCATTTAGTCCTAAAGACATTAGTTTTACAAACTGCTCGCCTGCAATTTTGCCAATGGTAGCTTCATGAATTAAATTACTATCCACACTTTTCGCATAAATTTCAGGAATTGCTTTTACAGTTCCCTGATCTTGAATAATAGCATCGCATTCTACATGTCCATAGCACTTCTTACTACCAACTATATTAGACTTAAACTCTTGATAAGACTGATCTTGAGCAACTGATCTAGAAATTACATGAGTACTAGCATTTTCCCCTTTCAAATGAATCTGAAATTTTGTTTTAGCTTGTTGATCATCAGTTGTTAAAATCTTCTCTCGAATTACTAATGTAGCATCCTTAGCAAGTGTTGCAGTTGTTGTCCTTAATGTATCATCTACTCCCCGAATCTGAACAGTATCCATTACCATATAGGAACCCTTTTTCATCATAATTTGGGTTACCGGATTTAATGTTTTTAATCCTGTACCTTTGCCTTCACCATAATGTTTCTCCACATATTTTACCTTAGCATTTTCCTCTAAAAAGAAGCGGTGAATTCCATCATGCTCAGAATTTTGATCTGAATTATTATGAATCCCACAACCAGCTATAATCGTAATATTGGCATTTTTCCCAATATGAAAATCATTATAAACAATATCTGTCAAACCACTTTCTGTAATAATAACTGGAATATCAATCACTCCAAATAAAGTTCCTTCTTTTACATAAATATCGATTCCAGTTCCATCCGGTTTAGAGATAATTTGAATATATGGATTTTCTTTACGTTCAATACTATAACCATCTTTTCTAAGATTATAAGCATCAGCTTTGTGTAAGTCCTCAGGAAGAATTTCTTTTAGCATTTGATCCATTACCTTACTCACAAACTTTTCCCTCCTTACAGCATTTGGTTTCTTGAAAAATAGAAGCCATCATATTTTCTTTCGTATCCATTTTTTGAATTTGACCATTTTCCATTAGAATAATAGAATCTGCAATCTGTAAAATTCGCTCCTGGTGAGAAATCACAAGGGTAATTCCCGAAGAAGAAGCTTGAATTTGTTTAAACACTTGATTTAGATTTTGAAAGCTCCATAAATCGATTCCTGCTTCTGGTTCATCAAAAATAGCGAGTTTAGGATTTCTAGCTAAAATAGAAGCAATTTCGATTCTTTTCAATTCTCCTCCCGATAATGATTTATTAATTTCTCGATCAATATATTCTAATGCACACAATCCTACTTTAGATAAAATATCACAAGCTTCTTTTTTAGAAAGCTTTTTTTCGGATGCAATATTTAATAAATCATGCACTGTAATTCCTTTGAAGCAAACTGGTTGTTGAAAAGCAAAACCAATTCCAAGAGCTGCTCTTTCATGAATTTTTTTGTTGGTAATATCTACTCCATCCCAAATAATTTGACCTGAATCTGGCATTTCAATTCCCATAATAATTTTAGCCAAAGTTGATTTACCACTGCCATTAGGACCGGTAATTACATAAAATTTATCATAATCTAGCTTTAAAGATATATGATCTAGTATTTTTTTCTGATTTCTAGTAAAACAAATATCTTTTAATTCTAACATTTTTGCTCATTCCTTCCTATATCTAAAAAAGATATATGATTCCAATATCACACAATTATTGTGTGATATTATTATATTATAAGAAAAAAAAATAAGCAATCAGATCAATTGCTTATTTCAAGATTCAAGGTCAAGTCTAGGAGTCAAAATTTCATACCCATCTTTTGTTACCAAAACAGTATGTTCGTAATGAGCCGAAGGCTTTCCATCGTCGGTTTTAATAGTCCAATTATCTTCTAACATATAAATATCTGCTGTTCCCAAATTTAACATTGGTTCAATGCAAATTACCATACCTTCTTTTAACTTTGGTCCAGTACCAGCCTCTCCATAATTAGGAACCTCCGGATCTTCGTGCATTTCTCTACCAATTCCATGACCACATAATTCTTTTACCACTCCCAAATGATGTTTGATTGCATATTGTTCTATGGAATGTGAAATATCACCAATACGATTTCCAGGTTTTACTTGTTTTAAGCCCTCATATAAAGCCTTCTCCGTATGCTCCATTAAATATTTTTTATCTTCTGAAATTTCACCAACAGCATAAGTCCAAGCAGCATCTCCTTGATATCCTTTATAACCAATTACCATATCAATCGTAATAATATCACCTTTTTTTAATGCATAATCAGATGGAATCCCATGCACAACTGTATCATTTACACTAGTACATAATGCTGCTGGAAATCCTTCATATCCTTTACAGGTTGGAACTGCCCCCATACTTCGAATATAATCTTCTGCTAATCGATCTAATTCTTTGGTAGTAATACCAGGTTTTATATATGGTTTTAAATATTGATGAGTTAAAGAAACCAGTTTTCCTGCTTCTCTCATGAGTTCTATCTCTCTATCACTTTTTATCGTAATCATATCTACTTCTCCAATCCAGTAATATTATACTACAAATTCAAAACTTTAGCATTTTTTTACTACAATTTTCTAGTAATCATTCTTAATTCTAAGATTCTTGTAGAGAGCTTTCTCCGGTTTGGTAATCAATCGCAATTCCTTCTTGTACATTATAAACAAAAACATGAAATTGAATGTCTTCCCCATGATCTTCTACAGAATATGCTTCCATTACTACTCCTTTTGCTAGTAAATTATTTCCTTCAAAAATAGGAGTGACTCGATACAAAACATGATTATTAGTTTCTTTGATATATTCGGCAACCTGATTTTCAAACTCTAACATCCCTACTGTATTCATATAGCGAGTACAAGTAATTAAATTCTTCTCATTAGCATTTTCTCCCGTTAATTGATAGCCAATCAAATGGCAACGATTATATAAATACTTGCCATCTACAATATCGTATTTTACAGTATGCCAACCAGAAGGTTTAATCATACCAATGGACCCTCTTTCTTCTGTAGGCATCAAATCACTACCAATATTAGCCATAGCCACTCCACATCTTCCTAAAGAGTCCAACTCACTATACTGTTCAAAGGAAGTCGTTTGATAATCCGCTTCCTCAAAATTAGGAATATTATTATTAATAATTACATAAGGTTCTCCAGAATATTCTGGTATCTCTTCTAAGCGATAAGAAACACTGGGAGCGGTTGATGATTGCGAAATAGAAGTGGATGCTGTTATGTCATGTATAAATTGCTCCCAATCATCATAATAATAACCACCTAGTGCCAGTAATACTACAGCAACTATAGAAACAACCCCTTTGGACATTGTTTTTTTCTTTCTTTTTCTACCCATTTTACCACCTACTCTACTAATTTTTAGTAATAGCAGTCACTTGATAACCTAATGATTCGATTATTTGCTTCATTTCTTCTACAGCTAGAGATGGACTACTAACCACAATTGCCTGGTTCTTGGATAAATCTACTGTAACCTTTTTTACCTCTTTCATATTTTCCAATCCCTTTTTTACTTTTTGCACGCAATGACTACAATGCATTCCTTCTATCTGGATTATTGTTTTGATTTTTTTCTGAAACATACTCACATCCTCCTTATTTTCACTTTCTTCAGTCTTAAAGCATTCATAACTACAGTCAAGCTACTTATAGTCATAGCAAGAGCCGCAAGCATAGGGTTCATAAAAATATGAAATTTAGAAAACATTCCCGTTGCAATGGGAATCATACAAGTATTATAGAAAAAGGCCCAAAATAAATTCTGTTTAATATTACGAACCGTTGCTTTACTGATTGTCATCAAATTTAAAATAGGAACTAAATGATCACCCATTAGAATCACATCTGCAGAATTATTCGCAATATCTGTCCCACTAGATACACTAACACCAATATCAGCTGTTTTTAAACTTGGAGCATCATTAATACCGTCACCTACCATCATGACCATCTTTTTATTTTTTTTCAGCTCTTGAATAATATGAACCTTATCTTTTGGCATGACATTGGCGATTACTTTAGAAATACCCAATTGTTCGGCAATTAAATTTGCTGTAATTTCATGATCTCCAGTAAGCATAATCACTTCTTTATTTCTATTTTTTAACTCTTCTATTACCATTTCCGCATGATCTCGCTTAATATCTTTTACACCAATTAACGCAATGACCTTACGATTTTCTACTACATAAACAATACTATTTTTTTCTTCTGCTAATTCTTTTTCCATCATTTCATATTCATTGGTAACTTTCTCAGAAGAAACAATCTTATGGTTTCCAATCCAAAACTCTCGCTTATCTATAGTGCCCTTTATTCCTCTTCCAGCAAGATTTTCAAAGTCGGTTACTTCTACCAGTTTGATTTTATTTTCCTTAGCATAATTTAGAAAAGCGGTCCCAATAGGATGAGTAGAATTTTTTTCTAAACTAGCTACTATTTTCATTAATTCTTTTTGGGAATAACTACTATAATTATGAATTTTTGCGACTTTCAGTTTTCCATAAGTTAAAGTACCCGTTTTATCAAACACTACGGTATCTACTTTGCTAGCATTTTCTAAAATCTCACTAGATTTCACTAAAATCCCATTTTTAGCACATATTCCTTCACCAATCACAATGGCAAGCGGTGTGGCTAGCCCTAAAGCACAAGGACAAGCAACTACCAATACAGTAACAAAATGAGTTAGGGCACTATGAATCCCAGCACCAATCATCCAATAAACTACAAATGTAACAATAGCTACAAGTAAAATTCCTGGCACAAAAATCCCACTTACTTTATCAGCTATTTTAGCAATTGGTGCCTTAGTATTGGTAGCCTCGATTACTAATCTTACAATTTCAGATATCGTAGAATCCTTTCCTATTTTTTCTGCTCGATATTCAAAATACCCATCATGATTCAAGCTTCCCGCTACTACAGAAGCTCCCTTTTCCTTTTTCATTGGAGTAGATTCTCCCGTAATGAAAGCCTCATCCAAATGAGCAGATCCCTTAGTAATAATACCATCAACAGCAACTTTCATTCCAGGTTTACAAATTAGAATATCCCCTTTCTGAATTTCATCTAAAGAAACTTCTTGTTCCTGATTCTTTATTTTAAGCAAAGCTTTCATGGGTGTAATTTGTACCAGTTCTTGAATTGCTTCCTTTATTTTTTCTTTACTTTTGGTATCAATAAATCTTCCCAATTTAATAAAAAATAAAATAATGGCACTAGATTCAAAATACAAATTCTCTACATACTCTGTTTGTCCCATAAAAATCATAATCGTACCAAATACACTATATAAAAAACTCGCTAGAACTCCAATCGAAACTAGAGTATCCATATTTGGGGATTTATGAATAAAATTTTTCCAGCCATTTTTAAAAATATCAAACCCATAAATCAAGAAAAAAGTAGTAAGAATCAATAAACAAAGAGAATAATAATTAGGATATTTTTTCATATCTAATACAGGAATAGTAGGAAGACCAACCATATGTGACATAGAAATATATAAGACAACTATAGATAACACGCCAAATAAAACAAGACTTTTTTTGCCTTTATCTTTTTGAATCTCTTTAGTCTCATCATAAACTCCCAAACTTTTAAAACCTGCCTCTTTCACAAATCGATTCAAGTCCGATATGGTTAAACTCTCATCGTATTCAATCAAAGCCTGGGCTAATACCAAATTAACACTAGCCTTGTGAATTCCTTTCTGTTGATTCAAATATTTTTCCAAACCAGAAGAACAAGCACTACAACTCATTCCTTCTATACTTAAAATCACTTTATTCATAGATTCAGCTCCTAAATAATGATATTCTAATCATTACAAAATCTAATACTATTTAGTAAATCAATCAGATACTAAAAATACTCTATCCAATTTTTATCTACTATCTAGTAACTTTAGTATACAAAAATAAAAGAATAAAAACAAGTTTTATTCCCCTCAGTCGTTACCTCCTGAGATTCCTATTATCATTTATTTTTTCTAACTCTCATAGTAAATATAATCCGTAATATAACACTTTTCGCATACAAAAAAAAGAAGAAAGTACATGCCCATAGCAATCTTTATTCTTCTTTTAATATCATCATACTACTAAATAACAAATATTTTTCATCTCATGATTTTTAAATTTTGATTCGCCTTTACTATCATCCAAATAGACATTAAAAAGTTAATCAAACAGATAAAAAAGCCACTACAAGAAACCATAATTACTTTAAAGTGAATTCCCTTGGCACACTTTATCCTAGTTGGCTCTGCCAACTTGGTAGTGTGTTGCTAAAATGTCATTTTAGTTTAATTATTTAGATTATTGTTTCGATTCATATTATTATATACAAAGGTTTGCAAGATAATGCTACATGATAATATTGCAGCTACAATTCTCAGACTTGTAATATTAAATGAATACATTACTGCAATCAATAAGATTAATTCACTTAAAGCTTTTCCAAAACCATGAATCGTTTCTCCAACAAATGTGTACTCTAAATAATTTTTTTAATAGTTTCATTGGAATGAATGTTAAATACAGCAGTATCCACTAAAATTTGTGTAATTTTATATGCTATATTAAACACTACATTATATATAATAAACATTGTAAATGAACTAGTAAATATTATAGGTATTGTTACAATCAAAATAGATAATGCAGATATTATAAAAGGTTTTTTATTATGTTCTTCTTTAATATATTTTTTTACTAATGATGATGTTATGAGACCTAAATGCTATTATAATTGATATAACAATACTATATGAAACATTTACTATAATATATCCCATGTCAATCGTTGAAATAATTGATATTATACTTGATACAACGCTATTATATGAAAATATTTTTTTAAATTGTTCATCACTTTTAAAACATTATTTTTATTAATAGTTTTTAAATAATGATGTAAACTTGCTAACAATACTATTTATTGAATGTATAAATACTATCTTATTCATTATCTTCTAATTTCATTAATTTCATTTGTATAGTTAGAATCTTCAGAAATTATTACTTCATCTGGTTTAATAAATCTTTCTCCTGCTCTACGAAGTTCATACCTTCTTTCGCTTTCAATACCTTCGGCTAATATTGGAATTGATTCTTTTGCTAATTCTTCTCCTCTAGTATTGATTGCTCGTTGTAATAACTCAACACCACCCAAAGATTGAATTGTTTCTGGAGAATAAATTTGTAACCAATCTGGTAATGGATAATTATTTCGTTTAAATGTAAATAAATTACTCATTTGATCAACTACACTAACATTAGATTTTTGTAATGTACCATCTTCTCTAACTAAAGAAATATCTTGTAACACATTTTTAGAATTTTCTTTTGTCCACTTCATAACCTCGAGCGCATCTTTTGCTCCCATATCTTCAATCATCTCACCTAATTGCGACGAAAATAAAATTGGATATTGCTGAAGAATTGGATTAATTTTCTCTCTCAATTCAGGACTATAAAATTGTGTACTAATTGCTAATCCCGCTACTTTTATCCAAGTGTCTGTATTAAATGTTGACCAATGACCATGCGTAGCAGACATAACATGACCATACATAGTATTTTCCTTTTGACTTTGTAATCTTGCACTTAATAATGCTATTTCTTCAGGTAATAAACTATATTCTGTCATCCCAAATATTCTGTTATATTCATCCAATCTCCAATCTTTAGAAATACATCCTGCATCTTCAAGTTTATTGTATATAGACATTAATCCGTTTCTGTAATCTATGCCAATTGCTATTCCATCCTTATCATATGAGCATTGAGAACTAGGACCATGATGAATATCAAATGTCGGATAGTTTTCTCTAGTACAAATCATTGACATAGTTGCTCCATAGTAACTAAGTTTTCTTTTATCAGGATAAGGGTCTTTTTCTTCCCCAAACATACCATATCCACCAAATGAATATAGACTATGTGTTTCTTGTTTTTTAGGAATACTTTCTCTTAATTTTATATTTGCTGTATCCTTAAATAACATATATTCGTGCTGAATTTCTGATGAATAATCTTCAGTTATTTCTGTTGCTGTATGATACCCAACTTTAAAACCTTTTACGCCTGTTAAATAATGATATAAAAGCTTTACTGGCATACTTTCATAAGTTTCAAATTGTCCTGAGAAAAATCTGCTTTCAGATTTTTTCCCAGCCTCGTCTTTTGCCTTCCACCACTCATAAGCACTACTTAATGGTTCTTTTTTTACAAATGAAGGTAATTCTTCTAATGTACTCCCTAAAATGCTAGACTTTTTTCTATACTCTAATTCTGAAATATCATGCATGGAAATATGTCCATCTGAACTTACAACTCTATATAATTGTGGTTGATTAGACTCATCATAATAAACATTAGTGACTTGAAAGTCTTTTTGTTTCCTTCCCCAACCAATTAATCTTTCAATATCAAAGTCCGCATTTATATACTCATTTGGATTTTGAATATTGTTTTTAAAATTTTCTGCACTAATACGTATATTAACACATTCATTTAATTTTCCAATATCTAAATCTTCCCACTCTGGAGATTTTATTCCTCCTGTAATTTCATCTGTTTCTGCAATATACATTCTGTAAGGTTCATTATCTTCAACTCCTCTTTTAGATAGACCAACTAAAACTTTCATAAAATTCCTCTCTTTCAACATATAGAATTATTTAATCAACAAATTAATTATTGTCAAATTATCTATTTAATTAAATTATACCATACTTTTCTTTTTTTTAGCTATTTTTCTAGTTATTATGCAGGATAAAACCACAAATTAACAAAAAAAGAAGAAAGTACATGCCCATAGCAATCTTTATTCTTCTTTTAATATCATCATACTACTAAATAACAAATATTTTTCATCTCATGATTTTTAAATTTTGATTCGCCTTTACTATCATCCAAATAGACATTAAAAAGTTAATCAAACAGATAAAAAAGCCACTACAAGAAACCATAATTACTTTAAAAGATGCATCTTCTACCCCACCAAATTGCGTAATCATAGCTACTTCTAATGAAAGCATAGCAATCATTGCAACCGTTAAATGAATACATTTATTGGCTGTTAAAATAGGACTAGTATGTTTTCGATATTGAAAGACATCCATAAAAGCTCGGATAATAAAATAAAAATCATAAAGCGCAACAAGATAAATAATATATCCAGCATAGTGAATACTTTGATTATGATGAATTATCAGAATAATAATCCCACACAAGATGATATCTAATAATAGTAATAAAATTCCACAAGTTTTTAGTTTTTGATATTCTTTCCTTATATCTTTTCCTAGATCATTTTTTCGAACACTATGTAATAGGGTTACTCTCATGAAACTTAACAAAAAATAATAAACAGCAAATGTTATAAACCATATAGATTGATAATAAATACCTGCAATTAATTTAAATAGACAATAGATGATATTCATAATAGTTCCCAAATACAATGATGTTTTAGTTACCATTTGAGTTTCGGTAAAATTTTAAAGAAGTAGAAAAAGTGAAAATGTGTTATCCACAGATTCACTTTTTTAATGCAAAAATAAGGTAAATACTACCAAAATTTAGTATAATAAAATTGAAAATAAAAATTCATACTAAACAAAAATATTGGAGGTATTTACATGAATAATTGTACTATGAATACATACGAAATGAAAAGAAAAATCGTAAATTTTTCAAAAAATATTTCGGAAGGATTAAATAAATCCACAAGTAAGTTTGTAATGGATATGGAATATGGATTAGCAAAATCGAAAAGTGTATTACTATCTAATATTGCTAGAAGTTTAGATGAAAAGATAGATTTGGATAATACGATAGAGAGATTAAGTGATAATCTAGTGTTATTAGAAGAGAAAGAAAAAGAAATTATAAAGGAAAATTATCTAGAAGAGATAAGAAATAAATTTGCAGAAGAAGCAATTGCTATATTTGATGATAGTGATATAGCGAAACCATATGGAAAGAAATTTGAAGACTTAGATCGAGTAATAGATGCCTCCAGTCTAAATAAAGAGGTAATAAATGGATATCATGTATGTGAAGCAGTAATATTGACTAAGAAAGAGAAACAACCCATAAGTGTATATAGTGAAATATATTCTTGTAAAAGTGATCATTTTATAAGTAAAAATAAATATACAATGGAAAGTATAGATACAGTAAGAGAAGTATTAAAAAGAAAATGTAATATGGTATTTGATAGAGGCTATGATGATAATAAAATCATAAACTATGTAGATAAAAATGGAGATTATTTTGTAATTAGAATGGAAGATAAAAGAAACTTTATATGTAAAGGAAAAAAGAAAAATTGTCATGAAATGGCAATTAGAAGAAAAGGAAAAATCAAAATGATCTTATGGTTTGATGATAAGGATGAACATGAGATATCAGTATCCCATACCAAAGTGATATTACCATGCAATAAAAAAGAATATGAATTAGTATTTGTATATGGATTAGATTTAGAACATCCAATGATACTATTAACTAATAGGAAAATTCATTCCAAAGAAGATGTAATCAAAGTAGTAAGATTATATTTTTATAGGTGGAGAGTAGAAGAATATTTCAGAAGTAAAAAACAGGAATATGAGTTTGAAAATATGAGAGTAAGGACACTAAAAGCCATGAATAATTTAAATTTATTATTAACAATACATATGGGACATTTAGCAATGTTAGCAGAAGAAATAGATAATAAATTATTGATTATAAAAATCATAGAAGCAAGTAAATCATTAAGAAATAAGGTATATGTATGGTTTAATCAATTAGCAAGAGGAATCTACGAGATATTAAAGATGGCACATAGTGGAATAAAAGAGTATCAAAAAATAGAATGTAGAAAAGAATATAAGCAGTTACAATTAAAACTATAAATAAAATCAATTCCATAATAGAAAAAAGAACATATCACTATGTTCTGCGTTAGCATGTCTTTATATTAATTTTAGATGAAAAAAATAAGAGTTTTATCTAAGTTACCCAGATTTTTAAAATAATTGAAGGAAAATTTCGTAAAATACCGAAACTCAAATAGATATATGCTTTCCAATTATCTACATTTTTAATAAAATTAAATATATTTTCTATTTTTCAAATATTTATAAAGTACTGGGCAAACATCTTCAATCTTAATCTTGGTGTGAGTAAGCGCATAATTTAATATATCTTGCATTTTATATGAATCATCAACACAACAAATCTTTATTTTATCTGAGTTAACACCATGATCGGTAAAAGTGTGCAAATTCCATTTATCCATTCTTATAGATTCTAAATCTGAATATTTTAAAGAATAGCCTGCTTTTATTAAAAAATCTTTATCATATCCCTTCGCTTTAATTTCATCAATATCATCAAAACTAAAGTCTATTCCTTCCTTAATATCTATGTTTAATAAGATATATTTCTCTAAAAAATAATCAAAATATTTATAAGAAATAAATCTATGTAATTTATTCATGTTAGTCCATTTAAAATATATATTAATAAAAAGCTTTGATAATCTATTTTTTCCTCTTATTTTTGTTGCCAAATTAAATGCACCTGGAATATGCGGATATTTTTCTACCACATTTATCCAGCAGTCAAACAATATTAAAAGATTGTCTAATCCCTCAACAAAAAATACTTTTTTTGTATCTTCAAGTGCTTGAGCATGAAATGAGATTTTAGGTAATAGACCATTCTTACAAATAGATTTCATATTACTCTTTTTAGTAAAATGAAAGTAATTCGAATTTATATCGCTTGAACATAATTTATAATTTTGCATACGTTACCTCCAGAATATTTAATAAAATTATATCAAATTTTCATATACTTTTAAAAGTAATTTATTTTTGAAAATCTCCTAAAAATAAAATTGTTTGAACATTTACAGAGAAAAATCTTCTCTTATCATAATATATCTCTCATGGATGTAATATCAGCATACTCAAAATTAGTATCTCCCAAGCATCTACATATATATCGAATTCTCTAGAAAAATTTTTTACAAAAATAATATTTGCAAAATAAAAACTACTAACTAGCGATCAACAAAAAGATACATAATTCAATTGGCATTTGCTTCTCTTAATTTTATCAATTCCATTCATGAATCACAATTACCATTGTTGATTTCAAAATAATTTCTAATATAATCTAACACTTGATTAGCATACTCATATTGTTCTAAATTTAGAATATTATCTAAGTAAGTATCTCCACTTGCTTCTAGTATTCTATTATTTTCATCATAAGTAATACCATAAGAATACTCCTTATTATTTAGGGTACAATGTATTTCCGTAGTATATTCTATTTGATTTGTTTTATCGCTTCTAATACCAGCAAATAGAATTACTCCTACAATCATGAAAACAATATATGCAATCAATAAGACTCCTATTACCTTTAATATTTTGATAATCATTCCTGCAAGCTTTTCTGTGTTACTAACTTTTTCTACTAAGACCGTTTCAACATCATTATTTAATAACTCATCAATACTTACATGGAGTATTTTAGATAATAATTTTAATTGTTCCGGATTAGGAGATGTTTCTCCTAGTTCCCAATTAGAAATGGTTTGTCTAGTTACTCCTACTGATTCTGCTAATTGTTCTTGTGAAAGTTTTTTTAGTTTTCTTAAATTATAAATATTTTCTCCTAACATATTTTCTCCTTCCACTAACAATTATAAGTCAAGAAAGCTTATTATCTCTACCAAAAACCTTTGGAAATTACGCAAAGAATTTTAACATTCCCGTAATTTAGAACTTTAGCTATATAAATTCAACTATATCTTTTAAATTCTTACGATTATTATGAGAAGGATTACCTTTATAATCATCTGCTTTATACCCTATAGGAATCAAACAGATAGGTTCTATCTTTTCTTCTAAATGAAACTGTTTTTTTAATTCTTGTTTGTTAAACATTTCTATCCAGATATTATCAACACCAACATTCGTTGCTTCTAACATCATATGTGTCGCTACAATACAAGCATCCATTGCATAAGTAGAATCATTTTGATTAGACCACGCAATGCTTTTATCACTACATACAATAAAAACGGTGGAAGCTCCATATCTACAAGGACTAACTTTATCTATTTTTTCTAGTGCTTCTTTAGAAATAGCTACATATATTTTTTGAGGTTGTAAATTTTTAGCAGTTGGAGCAAGTCTTCCAGCATCTAATATTTTATTTATCTTATCTAATGGTACTTTTTCTTCTTTAAATTTTCTAGTAGCAGTTCTATTTCTAATCACTGTTTCAAAATCCTGATTATCAGGTGTAATCATTTGATATTGTTCTACCCTCATTTTTAGATTGTATTTATCTCGAAGCTCTGCAATTTGTGCCATCATTGGTGATTTATGATGTAAATCTAAGGCTTCTCTATTTTCCCAGCAATCAATTAATAAAACGGTTTCAGGATCATTTTCTGGAAAGAAATATTCATATCTTTTATTACCTAATTCGCTGCGAACTTGGTCGACTAATCCGCTAGAAATCATTTCTTTCGCAAATTGTTTGGCACTCCCATTTTTTCCAGTATAATATATATTTATTGTTAGACTCATATTTGCATCTCCTTTATCTTAAAAAATATTTTTACAAACATCTACCCATTTTTCATAATTAGATAGTTTTTCTAACTCGGGTAAAGTTAATTTAACTGCACTATTAGAACTTCCACACGCTGGATATAATACATTTAACTCTTTTAATGAAATATCCAAATAAACACGAACATTATCATAAATTCCAAACGGACAAACGCCACCTACTTTATGTCCTATCAATTCTTCTACACTATCTAAAGGAATCATTTTGGCTTTTGTATGAAACTCTTGTTTAAATTTACTATTATCAATTTTACAATTGCCAGCTACAGCAATCAATATTGGTCTATCATCTACCATAAACGATAATGTTTTTACAATTTCTTCCTCTTTACACTGAATGGCTTTAGCTGCTTCTTCTACAGTAGCTGATGATTCAGCAAATTCCATAATTCTATTTTCTAGTCCATATTTTTTTAAATATTCTTTTGCTTTTACAAATGACATCTTTGCCTCTCCTTTTATCCCAAATCATAATTTTCCATAATTCTTTTATTTATTTTATATTTCTATTCTTTATCATAAGTTTTTGCTTTAGCTCTAATTTTGCTAATAACAAATATTTCTTCACGGGGAACACTACTTTCCCGTATTGCTTTTCCTACATCTTCTTCATTTTCATAAGCTTGTGCGGTATCGATATGGCGGTATCCTACTTCGAGAGCCTCTTTTACAACCTCCGCTACTTTTTCATTATTAATCAACCATGTTCCAAGTCCTAGCTTTGGAATTTTAACCCCATTATTTAATTCATAACATTCATTTAACATATTTTTATTCCTCATTAATTTTCTACTTTTTCTATTGTTATTTCACCAGATAAATTTCCTATTTGATTAGCATTTTCTATAGCGTTCCCTAATTCATATAAACCACTTGCTGAACTGAATGAATCATAAAACATGACAACATCTCCCCAAGGTTCATAGTAAGCAAGAATTCCTGCCCCGCCACCATTTGCTCTTGGCGTATTATCCACATCTAGTTCATTGGTCGGATAGAAAATCTTTTCATTAGAACTATAATTTTCTACTTCTATCGTAAGTGGTAATTGTTCATATAAACTTTTAGCGGCTTTGCTATTATTTAATTCAAATGTAATAGTATGACTTCCATCACTTACACGAATGATCATATTCTCTACACTCTCCTCTTCTAAACGATTATCATTAGCATCTTCTTCACTATCTTCATTGGTAAAATTGTTTTCGATAACATTCTCATTTGATTCTCTATTAGAATCACTTTCGTTATGATTAAGTACCAAATACCCAACAATGCCTATGAAGACGATGATTATCACTACAATAAGCCCTATTACTTTTTTCATATTTCCTCCTTTATTTCAGTAATTTTTTTATTTCCATATAAGCAAGTTCATAAATAGAATAATATCTATAATGAATTCCTACTTCTTCCATTGCTTTTTTTTGCTTTTCAGTTACGACGGCATAGGGATATATACCAAACATAAACGGGAAAAATAAATAGATAAATTCTATAGTATCTTCTTCCGTCATTTCTTTAAAAAATTTATTCAAGCAAAGTTTTAACGCATGAATAGAATTACCGTAGGCCTCTTTAAATTCTTTTAATCGTTCCATTCTACTATTTTCTTCTAAGTCATACATATTCATCGATAATAATTTTAATAATCTCTCTTTATCTTCTAAAGTATGAGCAAGAAGCTTAGCAAACTGGTCCTTAGTTAAATCATCATTTTTTTCTCTTATCTCATCAAGTTCCTCTTTCCACTTTTCATATTCCCGTTGAAATAAGGCCAAAAAGATTTCTTCTTTGGTTTCAAAATAATTATAAATAGATGGCCTAGAAAAACTAGTATGTTCACTTATCAGTTTAATCGTTATATCTTTAAAATTATACTGGTCATATAATTCTTCACAGGCTTTAACAATTTCTTCTCTTCTTAAATCATAATGTTCCATTTAATAAATTGCCTCCATTTCTGACATCGTGTCAGTTTATAATTACATTATATATCCGCTCTGACACTGTGTCAATATTTTTTTGATTTTACAAATTTTTCTAAACAAGAAAAAGACCAACTACAAGGTTGATCCAGACTATAATAAAGCAAATCTTCTCTACTACGTTGATCTGCTTTATCTATAATAATTTACCTATCTAAACAATAATGGTATATTTCCATACATTAGCATTCTTAATATTCCTATAATTACTAAATGTAAAGGATAATATATGTAGAAAAACCATTTTGACCATTTTACTTTTCCTTTTTCTCCATTATATCTTTTTAGTAAAGGGTATACCAATATTACAAATAATTGAATTATGCCATATACCTTATTTACAAATGGGAATGATACTAACGCATAAATAAATGTCCAAAACATCATACCTTTCATTTGTTTTACTAAATTTTCTCTGTCGCCATACATACTTAATATTATCATTACTCCAATACAACTCCAGTCTGCTGAAAAAGTAATGATATCTATCAAAATAACTAATGCCCATTTTTGCCACTCTTTTAAATCATTTTTTCCATACACTACATAAAGAGCAACTGCTGATCAAGCAAGTGTCCACATTATACTCGTTTGGTTAAAAACATCTCCTGTACTAAAAGGTATATAATTTATACCAAAAGCAAAACAATATGCAAATGAGATATTAAAGAAAATGCAAACAATCTTGTAATATATTTTTTTAAATTTTTTGTATGATAAAAGCCTTCGCAAATAAAGAAAAACATAATTGGTGCTGTTAATCTGTCAATAATATGTAAAACATTGGATATTATATTATTAGGTATACCCGGATATAGTAAATCTGCAATATGATCTATTGTCATTGCTATTATTGCGATTAACTTTAAATGATTAGAATTCAATCTTTTCATAATATTTTCTCCACTATAAATTCACTATTTATCTTTTATGTTATTATACCATGGAGAAAGTAATCTTCTATAATACTCGATTGTCATGTAAATGGTAATTGTTATTTTCCTCTATTATTTCTTTGACTAATATTTGCTATTAAAGTAATAAAACAACTACATAATAAAACAATAGCTATTATTAGATGATCATTATCTATTAAATTCAGTATTATCAATATAATACTTGCTATTATACCTAATATAGAGCCAATAAGCCCTATATTATTTCCCGTAATTTTTCTTTTTTTCATAATATCACGTCCATAAATTGTAATTTGTATTAATATAGTTCTATTCTACATTTATGACCTGGATTATTAAAGTCTAATATTATTTCCAACAAAATCTAATTGCTATTTTAAGAATTTTTCTCTTAATATCAAATCTTTTATTGTATCACCAGTCACACAATACGCATTTATTCCTAATTTTTGAGCAGTTTCGATATTAGTTTGGTTATCATCAAAAAAATATATAGAATTAGAAGAGACTCCCAAATCTTTAATCATTTCTATATATATTTCATCATCTGGTTTCATTAAATGCATTTTATAGGATAAATATAGATTATCAAATTTACTAATATCATATTGTGTAGAAAACCATTCAAAGTCTATTTGTCTTAAATTAGATAGCATACATACTTTTTTATTCTCTTTTTTCAACCTGTCTATTAGATCAACCGTATTTTTGAATAATCCATTTCTGATTGGTCCAGTAAATATACCAATAAATTCTTCAATATTTTTATCTGATTCTGAAAATTTTAGTATCTTTTTTATATATTCTTCTGTTGATATAAGACCTCTATGGATATCGTCAGAAGATTTGTCACTTTTAAAATATTCATAAAAATTTTCAAAAGAAACTTTGCATTCTAACATTTCATACAATTTTTTAACATTCATTGGTTTGACTATTACATTTCCTAAATCAAAAACAAATATCTTTTCCATAAAAATTCCTTTCTATAAATTACTATTTATCCATCTAATAAAGCCCTAGTTTTTATCTTGTATCTCTTTAATCATCTTATCTAAACTAGAGAAATCGATAAAATCAACTTTTTTGTTATACGTTTCTATCATTGCTCTATTTTCTGCGGTTTGCTTTTCATCAGGGATATTTTTAATTGAATTATACAGTAATTTTAGCATCGTTCTATGAACAAACTTTAATTTTG
Organism: uncultured Bacilli bacterium; assembly: GCA_944359075.1. Lineage (GTDB taxonomy): Bacteria > Bacillota_I > Bacilli_A > RF39 > UBA660 > Alloscybalousia. The sequence goes on along the minus strand of CALVSR010000018.1, from coordinate 1,011 downwards.
AGTAGTCAATTCCGCCTCTCAAGTGAAATATACTTGCCTTTTCAAAAATTTCTTTTGGAATCTGCTTTTTCATATTGTTTCTTATATTATTTATATTTTCTTTATCTGTCGGATCAGCAAGGCCGACTGTGATTAAAATAATCTTTTTATCGGATAGATTATTTAATTTCCTTAGGGTTTTTGACATTCCCAATACTCCACCTGCATATAATCCGCCTAAGTAAATAATGTTATTATAATCGTTTATTTGATTCGCTTTTTCAAAAGAGACTGCTTCTATATTCGTTCTTTTTGAAAGTTCTTCAGCATACTGTTTGGTTGTTCCATAATGAGATCCATATATTATAATACTATTCATCATAATCTCCATATCTTATATTTACTTTTTAAATACCAAGATTGCTTTTGCTGTTCCCGTGATTGACATGGTAATTAATTCATATCCTTCCTGTAACATTTCATTGGCTTTTTCTTCTATTCTTTGTGCCATATCGTTCGCTTTTGGTGAATATTCAATTACAACAGTTTTATACATTCTATCTCTCCTTTCTCTAACTATTTATCCTTCTCATTTTTCGAAACATATTGTGCTAATAATATTATTCCTATCAAATTAATTCCTATGGATAAACCTAGTAGTATTCCTGAAGTAAACTCACCAAATGGTGTTATTTCATTACTTCCAAAAAAAGTATGAATTAAATATAATATATTTCCTAATATTATCATCAATATTCCTGTTTTTCCTTTATTCATATATCCTCCCTACCAATCTATTTATACATACTTTATCAATCGTAATTTGTTTTATTCACAAAAACTATCTATATTATCTCTATCATATTTTTGATTTTTAATTACCTTAAATGTTTCTTTGTCTTTATTTACATTACATCTAACTACATCATAGAATAGTGTATCATAATATATGACATTTTCTCCCGTAATTTTTACTAATGAAAATCTTGGTGCTTGATGAATATGAATAACGCCGATATAATCTATTGTCAT
>CALVSR010000017.1 GCA_944359075.1 uncultured Bacilli bacterium | reverse complement strand
GCAAGAGTAAAATGATAAAAAAACTAAGTTTTTCAACGCTTAGTGAAGATTTTTGATTTAAAACTGTCAAACTCGGGTGATAGCAGCATTAACCATCGGTGGAAAAGCAATTGGTAAAGCTACCGCGATTAATAAAAGTACTCTAATATTATTTCAATTTTCAAAAGTAATATCTTGCTTTTGTAGAAAATAAGTTTTAAATCTATCAGCTTATAGAGTAGTGAATCTTCCGCTTTAAATTTTTTTTGTTAGACAAATTATTTTTTTTTTGATATACTGTCATAAGAATAGGAGAATTATAGATGAAAAATAAAAAGCTAGCAATTGTGGTATTAGTAGTTGGTGCCTTATTAATAGCAGGTGGATTATCTGTAGGAATCTATGCTTATATAAATAAAACAAATCAAGACAATAAGAAAATTGAAGAGGCTATTTTAAAGGATTATACTATCTTTAGAGAGAATGTTGAGTCTTTTAACGAATTTAGAGGTAACACCTACTATACGGAAGTAGTAAAAGACTTATACCCAGAATCTGTCGAATCTGATTATGAAAATTGGATAGAAGTTTTAAATAATTATACAGAAGCTGTAGATAGGCTAGAAGGATCTTCTAATAGTTTAAAAGAACATTGTGTTAACAAATATTATTCGGATGAAAATATTAAAAATAAATGTGATTCTTTTGTAATTGCTTACGAAACAGCGATTAACTATTATACCAAGGATATTATGGATTTCAATGAAACAATTGAAATATACTTAAGTCAGGTAGAATCACCATTAGATAATGTTAAAGCTTATGAATTAAAATATAATTATACAGATATCAATTCTGATGGAAATTTTGTTGGAAGAGATTAATGAGAGGTTAGTATTATGGCTAAGAAAGAAAAGAAAAAGAAAATCAAATTAAATTTAAGAATCAAAAGAGGTTTGTTATTATTGTTTTCAATAGGAATTATTGGCTTATCATCAGGACTCTTTATATTATATGGGCCTTTTTCATGGGTAAGAAATACTTTAATTACAACTGCTATGACTACTATGAGTCATCAATATTTAGCTAGATGGTTCTTTTCAGATGAATATATTAATAAAGTATTAGCTAATAATTATATTATTGAGACTAATGAAACAACGAATCCTGATTTGATTGATATGCCAGACATTGATAGTAGTGGACAATATGCTTCAAAGTATGAAAAAGATATATTTGAAGGAGTTGATGAAAATACTATCTATAAAAAAATCTATGTGAAAGGAACTGGCTATGATGGTTATATAATAGCCATTTATAAACCAGAAAAAGTAAAATTAGCTGTCAGTTCTAAACTAGGAACAGAAGGACAAACATTAAAGACCTTAGCTGCTAATAATAATGCTTTAATTGCGATGAATGCTAGTGGTTTTTTTGATCCTACTTGGAATGGAAATGGGGCTATTCCCCATGGAACCGTAATTAAGGATGGTAGAGTTATTTATGACTATCAAGATGCTCAAGTAGGGGGAGGATTCATAGGATTTGACAAGAATAACAAATTAATTCTTGGTAAAATGACCAAAGAGCAGGCTTTGGCTAAGGGAATGCGTGATGGTATTGAATTTGGACCATTTTTAGTAGTAAATGGCAAACCTTCCTTTATCAAAGGAGATGGAGGTTGGGGTATCGCTCCCCGTAGTGCAATTGGTCAAAGACAAGATGGAATTGTATTATTTGTTGTAATCAATGGTCGAAATTATAAAGCTGGAATTCTAGGAATTGATATGGTAGGATTAACAGAAATCATGATGAACTATGGAGCTATTAATGCAGCTAACTTGGATGGTGGTACATCTAGTGCTTTATTAGAAGGACAAGAACTAGTCAATAATCCAATTTCTTCCTCTGGATCTCAAGGAGTCTTAAGAAGAATTCCAACAGCTTGGATAGTAACAGAATAAAAAAAGAAAGAAGTGAAAGACAAAGCTGTTTTTCTTTTTTTTTCACATTTTTTGATATATAATAAAAATATAATATAAAGAAGAGTAAAGGATTGTGAGAATATGAAATATAAAATTATGGATGGAAACGAAGCTTGTAGTTATGTCTCTTATAACTTTACAGAAGTAGCTGGAATTTATCCTATTACGCCATCTTCCCCTATGGCAGAGTTAACAGATTCTTGGGCAGCCAATGGAAAATTAAATTATTTTGGAAGTTCTGTACGAGTAGTAGAGATGCAATCTGAAGCAGGGGCAGCTGGTATGATCCATGGCTCTTTACAAGCAGGATGTTTAACTACTACTTATACAGCTAGTCAAGGTTTATTATTAATGATCCCTAATATGTATAAAATGGCAGGAGAACTTTTACCATGTGTCATTAATGTTGCTGCCAGAAGTATTGCGACACATGCCTTATCGATTTTAGGAGATCATCAAGATATTTATGCTACTCGTATGACAGGCTTTGCGATATTAGCCTCTTCTTCTGTTCAACAAGTAATGGATTTAACAGGAGTAGCCCATTTATCCGCTATAAAAGGAAAAGTGCCATTTATTAATTTTTTTGATGGTTTTAGAACAAGTCATGAGTTACAAAAAGTTCGAGTAATCGATACAGATAAATTGAAAGATTTGATGGATGTAGATGCCTTAGAAGAATTCAGAAAAAAGGCTTTAAATCCCAATCATCCTGTAACTCGTGGAACAACTCAAAATGATGATATTTATTTTCAAATGACAGAGGTAAGAAATCGCTATTATGAATCACTACCAGATATTGTCAATAATTATATGCAAGAAATCAATCAGATTACAGGAGAAAACTATAAACCGTTTAATTACTATGGAAGCAAGACAGCGACTCGTGTGATTGTAGCAATGGGATCTGTTTGTGAAACAATTCGAGAAGTAATAGATACCATGAATGATCAAAAAGAAGAAGTAGGATTAGTGGAAGTTCATTTATATCGACCATTTTCTGCTAAGTATCTTCTAGAAATACTACCAATTACAGTGGAAACTATGGCTGTGTTAGATCGAACCAAAGAGCCTGGTAGCTTAGGAGAACCACTTTATTTAGATGTTGTAGGAGTAATCAATAATAGTAATCGTAATATTAAAGTTATCGGGGGTCGCTATGGATTATCTAGTAAAAATACTACACCTAGTGATATTAAAGCAGTTTATGATTACTTACAAGAAAAAGAATGCAAACATGATTTCACGATTGGAATTGTGGATGATGTAACGAATAAAAGTTTAGAACCAGTTCCTATTTCCTTAAAAAGTCAATCTGTTGAATTTTTAGTTTATGGCTATGGATCAGATGGAATGGTAAGTGCCTGTAAAGATATTATGAAAATTACGGGTAATTATACCAACGCCTATGTTCAAGGCTATTTTCAGTATGATTCTAAAAAATCCGGAGGAGTTACCAAATCTCACTTAAGATTCAGCAAAGAACCAATTCATGCTACTTATTATGTAGAAAAACCTAGTTTAGTAATGTGTACAAAAGAATCCTATCTAAAAACATTTAAAATGTTAGAAGGAATTAAGAAAAATGGAATTTTTATTTTAAATACGGAAAAAGAAAAAGAAGAAGTATTAGATCAATTATCCGATCATGATTATAATATTTTAGTTAGTAGAAATATCAAATTTTATATTATTAATGCTTTAAAACTTGCAGGAGAGGTTGGATTAGATCATAAGATAAGTTCTATTATGGAAACGGTATTGTTTAAAGTAGGACATATTATGGATTTTGAGTTTGCTAAAGGAAAAATAAAAGAGGACTTAGAAAATAAATTCCAAAACAAAGGAAACGATATTGTAGATAAGAATCTAGAAGCAGTTGAAAAAGCTTTAGACTACTTAACTTTAGTAGAGCTTCCGAATGAGACTAAATCACCATCTGTGGAGGAAGAAACCGATCAAAATATATTTGGTGTAATTTCAAGTGGCAGAGGGGACAGTTTAAAAGTTAGTGATTTTTTAGCATATGAAGATGGAACTTTTGATCCAGGATTATCTAAATTAGAAAAAAGAAATATTTCGGATATTAGTCCTAAATTTATTCCTGAAAATTGTATTCAATGTAACATGTGTTCTTTTGTATGTCCTCATGCAGTAATTCGACCATTCCTATTAAATGAAGAAGAAGTAAAAAATGCCCCAGAATCTTTAAAAGAAGATTTAGTAGATGCTAATATGAAAGGGGAAAATTTAAAATATACTATAGGAATTAGTTTACCAGATTGTACGGGATGTAAATTATGTGTTAATATTTGTCCAGGCAAAAAAGGAGAAAAAGCTCTTTTCATGGAAAAAATGGAAGAATTAAAAAAGACCAAAGGAGAAGCATATGAATATTTATTTCATCATGTAACTGAGAAAAAAGTAATGCCTGTTACTACGGTTAAAGGAAGTCAATTTATCAAGCCTAAATTTGAATTTTCTGGCGCTTGTGCAGGATGTGGAGAAACTCCATATTTAAAACTTCTAACGCAATTATTTGGAGAAAATATCATGATTAGTAATGCTACAGGATGTTCTTCAATCTATGCTGCTTCTCTACCAACAACAGCCTATTCTGTTCCTTGGGCTAACTCTTTATTTGAAGATAATGCCGAATATGGTTATGGTATGAAAATTGCGGATAAAACGGTAAAGACTAGAATTCAAAATATGATTGAACAAAATATTGATAAAGTAGATAAAGATGAAAAGGATATCTATGAAGCCTATTTGCAAGAAATTAATAATGAAACGGCAAAGGCACTATACGAAATCATTGATCATACGACGATTGAAGGGTTAAAAGAGTTAAAAGATTATATCAAGCCAAAATCTATTTGGATTGTTGGTGGAGATGGCTGGGCTTATGACATTGGTTTTTCTGGAATTGATCATGTCCTATCTAATTATGAAAATGTAAATATCTTAGTATTAGACACGGAAGTATATTCTAATACTGGAGGACAGTCTTCTAAATCAAGTAAGGTAGGAAGCATTGCGAAATTTACAGCCAAAGGAAAAGAAGTAGCTAAAAAGGATTTAGCTAAAATAGCCTTAACCTATCCTCATGTTTATGTGGGAAGTATTGCGATGGGAGCCAATATGCAACACACCATTAATGTATTAAAAGAAGCGGAAAGCTATAATGGACCTTCCATTATTTTAGCTTATGCCCCATGTATTGCTCAGGGAATTCTAACAGGAATGGAATCTACTATGCAAGAAGAAAAAAAGGCAGTAGAGACAGGATATTATCCATTATTCCGTTACCATCCTGAAACAAAAGAATTTAAATTGGATGCCAAACCTGATTTTAGTAGATATTTTGAATTTATTGCTGGAGAAGATCGCTATCGTATGTTAAAGAAGATCAATCCAGAGAAATACCATGAGTTATTGGAACAAAATCGCTTAAATGCAATTGAAAGATATAATTATTATGTACAATTAGCGGAACAATCCGAAAATAACAAAAAAGAAGAAACCAATAGTTAGTTTCTTCTTTTAATTTCCCAATTTCGGGATCGTACCCCCTGAAGGACGATCCCATAAAAAGAATAAAAAGGGGTTGGCTAGTGTGATACTAGCGACCAATTCGCCATAACCGAATTGGTGATGTTTATACTACTCGAAAAATGAGAATTTGTCAATGATTTTTTGAATATTTTTTTCTTTGAGAATATTTCATTTTGTGTTATAATATGCCTAGAAATGAGCGTGGTAGTATGTCAGATGTTTCTAAGGTAAAAGGGATAGGACCAAAATCCTTAATGTTATTGAATAAAATAGGAATTTATACGATAGATGATTTAGTAACGCATTATCCATTTCGTTATGATATTTTAACAAGAAGTGATTTAAAAAATGTAACGGAAGAAGAAAAAGTAGTAATAGATGGTAAGGTAGAAAGTATCCCAATTCTTTTAAGATTTAAAGCAGGTCTTAATAAATTAAACTTTCGTTTGGTAACAGCTTCTGGTGTAGTAGGGGTTTCTATTTTTAATAGAGCTTTTATGAAAAATAATCTAACCATTGGTACCAATGTGATTGTGATTGGAAAATATGACAGTAAAAAAAATATAATCACAGCCTCAGATATTAAATTTGGACTATTAAATAATCAGTCTAAAATAGAACCGGTATATCACTGTACTAGTGGTTTAACTAATAAAAATATGTCAACTTATATTAATACTGCATTATTCATGAATGGCAAAGATATTACAGACTATATTCCTTTATCTTTCCAAGATAAATATCATTTTTCAAATAAGAGAACAGCATTAAACATTGTACACAATCCACCAACAGTTGACAAATTAAAGGAAGCTCAGATTCGACTAAAATACGAAGAACTATTCACTTTTATGTTTAAAATAAATTATCTAAAAGAACAGCATAAAAAAGAAAAGACAGGAATTACAAGAAATTTAACAGATCAAGATTTAAATAATATAATCAGTAAAATTCCTTTTGAATTAACCAACGATCAAAAGAAAGCTATTGAAGAAATTAGAAAAGATTTGAATTCTTCCTCTCGAATGAATCGTATTCTGCAAGGAGATGTTGGAAGTGGAAAAACCATTGTCGCTATTCTAGCAATGTATTTAAATTATATCAGTGGTTATCAAAGTGCTTTAATGGCGCCAACTGAAATTTTAGCAATACAACATTATAATAATGTCAAAGAATTATTAAAAGATACAGGAATTCATATTGAATTATTAGTAGGATCTCAAACGAAAAAAGAAAAACAACAGATTTATAAAGAGTTAGAGGCAGGAACGATTCACATGATTATAGGTACCCATGCTTTAATTCAAGAAGAGGTAAAGTATAAAGATTTAGGTTTGGTAATTACTGATGAACAACACCGTTTTGGAGTAAATCAAAGGGCTCTTTTGAATAATAAAGGAACGATGCCTGATGTTTTGTATATGAGTGCAACTCCTATTCCTAGAACATATGCCTTAACGATTTATGGCGATATGGATGTGTCTATTATTAAAGAAATGCCTAAAGGTAGAATTCCCATTAAGACTTATGTAAAAAAAGAAACCGAGATAAAAGATGTTCTAGAATTAATGTATGAAGAATTAAAGAATCACCATCAAATTTATGTGATCGCACCTCTAATTGAAGAGAGTGAAAACTCTGATTTAACTAATGTTATCGAACTTAGAGATAAAATGAATCTTGCGTTTGGAAGTAAGTATAAGATTGATATTGTACATGGTAAAATGGCAACTGCAGCCAAAGACTTAATTATGAATGAATTTAAGCAAAATAAAGTACAGATTTTAATTAGTACTACTGTAATCGAGGTTGGAGTGGATGTACCTAATGCTTCTATGATGGTAATCTTTGATGCAAATAGATTTGGTCTTTCTACTTTGCATCAATTAAGAGGTAGAGTAGGGAGAGGTAATATTGCTTCGAAATGTATTTTAATCAGTAATACAGATACTAAAAGATTAGAGATTATGGAAAGAACCAATGACGGATTTGAGATTAGTGAAGAGGATTTTAAATTAAGAGGACACGGGGATTTATTTGGGACTAAACAAAGTGGAGATATGTCTTTTAAAATTGCTAGTATCAGGCAAGATTATAAAATACTAATTCAAGCTAAAAAAGATTCTTTAGAGTATTTACAAGATAAAAGTACAGATCAAGATGAGTTGAAAATCCAATTAATAGAATCTATCAATCGTAACTCTTAAAATTGGAAAATTTTATTGACTTATTTATAATAATATTATATTATTAAAATGCGTGAGGGTAAACCTTACGCATGGTGGCTCTTACGGACTAAAGTGTGAGAGCAATTCAACCAAAACCCCCTGAAGAGAGTTCTAACGAACTCTCATTTTTTTTATCCCTTTATTTATAAGGGTTTGCAGAGGATTAGCACGATTATGAATCGGTTTATGACTTACGCTATGACTTATTTACTATAAAAACTCTAATTTTTTATATTAATTTCCATTAGTTTTAAATATTTTTGTAGTTTATGAAAAATGTCTTGTTTTTCTGTTAAAGATATTTCAATATTTTTGTCAATATTAGTAAGTTCGTGAATATTTTCTAATATTTCACTAGTAGTCATAAGATTATTTAAATCTACTTTATCTTCTAATGTATTTATAACATCTAATACTTGGTCTAAAGCACTATCAAACATATGTGTATAAGTATTTAATGTTTCTTCAACTTTAGTATGTCCTAAATATTTAGCAACAATAGTAACGTTTGCACCACTATTAATAAGTAAAGAAGCGCAACTGTGCCTAAAATCGTGAGGTCTAATACGTTTTATATCTGCCAGGTTTGCTATATAGTTATTTCTTTCATCTATCTCTTTACTTGCTATCGGAAAATCATAACCATATTCTTTACTACCAAAGACAAACCATTTTCTATTAAAGTTTTTATATTGTTTAACTTCTTCATATAGACTTTTTAGGTGTGTAAGTAAAGGTTCTGGTATGGGTAATGTTCTAATGCTAGATTTTGTTTTAACACTAGTAAATTTATATTCTTTACTACCATATTTTGTAGGTACTTGTATGTTGATTTTTAATAGTCCATTGATGAAATCAATTTTATCCCAAGTTAAACCTCTTAATTCGCCTTTACGACATCCCATATAGTATAGTGTTTCAAATATACAAATATATTTTAAATCATCTTCAAAACTTATAAAGTGTTTAAATTCATCATAAGTGTAAAATTCCATTTCTCTAGGCATTTCATTAGGGTCAGTAAAATTAGTCATTTTATTATATACATTACTAAAATCAAAGTTTAGTTGTTTACTTCCATAATTTAAAATTGCCTTTAAAAATTTAAAAATATCATTTTTAGTACTTGTGCATTTTAACTCAGGTTTAGCATCTATTTTCTTTTTCCATTTATTAAAATCTTCAATGCTAAATTCTGTTAACTTAATATTATCTAAATATTGAAGATGTGGAACTCTATTATAATAGGTATCAAATGTAGTATCTTTTACCTTTTCTATGTTTGTTTTATAATCGTAATACGATGTATAAAGGTCTTTAAAAGTCCAATTTGATTTATCTACTTGTTCCTTTGCTTCTACTTTATTTAAAAAATTACGTTCTTCATCTCTTGCTATTTTATTTGTCATATAGCGCTTAGATTTCTTTTGTTGTCTATTTCCATCTTCATCAATATAGTAAACTCTAAAAACCCAAGAACGTCCATCTTTTGTTTTAATAAGTTTTCCATTTTTATCAAATTCTTGATATACAGCCATTTTTATAACCTCCTATTGCCTAAAATATCATTTTTTGGTACAATAAGAGCAGGAAAAAGAAATTGTCTTTTGCGGGATTAATTTTAATTTTCCTACACATTATTGTGTGAGTTAGTGTTGGTAGCACTAGCTCTTTTTTGTTTTATTGAAATATTTCATCAAGTTCTTCTTTGATTTTATATAACAATTTATCAAGTTCAACTTTTTGAACATCTTCTAAAATAGTTAAGTTTTGTTCAATAGGTATATTGTCAGCGTTGCTCTTTTTTTGTAATTCAAAAGCATTTCTATTAATATCTTTGAAAAAAAGATAATTTGCTAGAAAAATAAACAAGTTATATCTATTTTCATTAGCTAGTAAATAATTTATCGTATTATAAGCTCTTTTATATGGTTTAAATTCTTTTTGTTCTTGGTCTTCTTGCTTAGACATATCATATATCTCTTTTAATGCAATTATTGCTTCATCAGATAAACCTGTAAGTTTATAAACAGTTTTTAAATCTTCTTTCGGACTTTCTAAATCAGATAAGCCTAATAAAAAGTCAGTTGATACTTTAAGTGCTTCCGCTAATTTAACTATTAGAGAAATAGATGGACATTGGTCGCCACTCATGTAAGTACTAACACTAGATTTACTAATTTTAGCTTCTTTAGCCAAATCAATTGCTTTCCATCCTTTGTTATCTAAACATACACAAAGTCTTTCCGCTAATTTAACTCTTGTTTTATCTCCTTTAGCGCTTTCTCTAACTTTTTCTTCATTAAATGAGCTGAGATAAGTTTCTAGTTTTTCATATTTTTTCATATTTTTAACTCCTTTCGCTACTCCGAACAATTATAACTTTTTTCCATCTTTGTCATAGGGAACGAAAGTTTTCCAATTTTAAACTTAATTGTGGTATTATGTGTTTGTTTTGTAGAAAGAACTGGAAATACTTTTTGTTCGGACTACAAGATTAGTATATCGTAGCTACATAATTAAAGTCAATAGCAATTACAAAAAAAGTATAAAAAAGAAAGGAGAATAATATTGGTGAAACAATTACCCGCAAAAGACATTTTAAAAGTCATATCAAAACAATGGTGTTCTAGTCAGGATTTTATGATTTTATCAAACACAGGAAAAAATACCACTTTAAAATTAATGAAAGAATTAAGAGAGCAACTAGGACAACAAAATTACTTTTTGCCAACAAATTTGCTTCCTATGGATAAAGTTGTTGAGCATCTAAAATTAAATGTGGCTTACTTAGAGAAAGTTAGTGATTTTGATTTGAATAGTGAAGAAACAATGATGAATAAAAGAAAGGAGAATAATCATGACTCTAAAAGAAATTAGACAAGAACATGGATGGACTATTGAAGAAGCTGCCTTTGCCTATGGTTTAGATTCACAAACGGTAGTTGAGTGTGAGAAAGATTCTAAATCAAATAAATGGGCTATGGATATTATATTAGAAATATTATCGTCTGATTATGAAGATATTATTTTGTAGAATATCTAATTTAAAATTAATCCCGCAAATTTAAATAGAAAGAAAGGAAATATGATTATGAAAGAATATGATAACAATTTTAATGTGCAAGCTATAGACAGTATTGTCGGACAATTAAATGTTCCTTATAAGGACACTTCAATATTAACTACAAGTTCTAAAGAGTTAGAACTTGTAGATTATTACTTTAAAAGTATTACTTGCAATGATGAGGGGATAGAGAAATTACTATATTCCGTAATAGGATACTCACTTTGTAAAACTTCTGTTTTTTGTAGAGGTTTTATCTTTAAAGGAGATGGTCGCAACGGCAAAAGTAAGATTTTCAGAATACTAGAAGCTTTACTAGGAGATGAACAATGCTCACACGAGCATTTAGAAAACCTATCGGGTAGTAAGTTAGGAAGCAAATCCACAGTTAAAAACTTAGAGGGGTGTACGGTTAATATTGCAGAGGACCAAAAACAACCTAAGTTTGTAAATACTTCGTTGATTACTCGTATTATATCGGGGGAACCGATACCTATAGAGCAAAGAGGTAAAGAAAGTTATAACTTATTTCCTTATGCAACTATGTTGTTTTCGGTAAATGAGGTTATAGATTTTAAAGGAGCAGGACTATATATAACTGATAGATTTTTTGTAATTCCTTTCAATGCTACCTTTACAGATGACAATAATAATCGTAATGTCAATATAGGGGAAGAATTATGTAAGCCATTAGCATTGCAGATTATTGCAACTCGTGCTATACAAGCATTTAGCGAAGTATTGAAAAATGGTAAGTTTACCATACCTTCTAGTGTAGAGGAAGAAACCAAGAAGTATTTTATGGACTGCAACAATGTAGCAGAGTTCTGCGAATTATACCCTATAAAGGAGATTATTATTAAATCTAAGTATTATGATGAATACCGTAAGTGGTGTAATCGTAATAATAAGGAAGCTGTAAGCAACGCTATATTTGGAAAGCGAGTGCTAGCTTTAGGTTATAGACCAGAGCGATACTCATTTGGAAATAATAGGCATACATATTATGCTTCGCCAACTTTTAAGAATTGTGATAGTATAGATATCTATCATAGATATCTTGTTAAATGTTGTTTAGAAGAAGAGCAAGAGAAAAGAACTACCGAAAGAGAATTAAATCAAGCAGATAAATACAGTTTTAGTCAATATCTATGGCAAAATATAATAGGACTTGATTAATGCCTCTATGAGGTTCTAGTAAGGCTCTGATGAGCTTTTACTATATACGGCGATAAAAATTTTGTAAATATAGATATATCGTTGTAGGTCTTATAGGAGCATCTAGGAGAGGTCTTATCAGGGAAGATGTTATAAAGCAAATAGAGAGTTAGGATCATCTTGATATACCTAACTCTCTATTTTGGATTTTTACTATGCCACTATACCATTAAATTATGTATTTTTTCCTTTTAATTTCTAAATTTATTCTTTTCTCGTTCCTATTTTTTAATCGTGTTTTATGTTCTTTATTGTTAATATTATCGTTTCTTTTAGTATTAGTTCTTAATTTTTGATTATTGCTTATATTATTAGAATTACTTATTTCGTAGTTAAGTGAAATCCTAGTCCCACATACTATAAATTTCACTTTTAGATTTTAGCATCTACATTGTAGAATAACTACGGCTAGATAAATTAACGGTCTGAGGTCCATTGTGTTACCACAAGTGTTCAGTATGACGGTTAAGGTAGACTTTAGTCTTATTCAAATTTGGGTTGATAAGAGAATTACTCCTAAATTGTTCCGTATCTAGCATGAGCAAGTTTTTTTAATATTACACTAGGTGGAAGAACTACTTTGTTTTTTGAAGTGTAATAATTAGGACATTATCTCTGAATTGGGTCCGTTCTACAATGTAGAAGCAGGTATTTATGCTTACCATTATTATATATAAGAACTTGGGTGTAATATCTTGTTTTATATAATACATCAAGTAATTACCTCTAGTCTTACTTTTATATACGAAGTATATAAATCTTCCTATAATTGAAGTGCTAAAAACTAAGATTTTTACTATGCCACTATGACATATATTAATAAGAATATTTTTTAGAATTAAATAAAATAATTAGAGAGTGGTTGCTTTCAAATTGTCTTCTTTATCATAATTATATACGAAGTATATAATTATCTATTAATTAGAATTAAGTTAGGTATTACAATGCATTTTTTGTTAATAATTTATCTACTAAGCCATATTCCAATGCTTCATCAGAATTAAACCATTTGTCTTTTTGTTGAATGTCTTGTCTAATCTGTTCTATGTCTTTACCCGTATTATCTGCTAATATTTTGATAATTCGTTCATTTAGCGCGTTAGAGTGTTCATAACTTATTTTTACATCTCCGATTTTACCACCATTGAAAGTTGAAACTTCGTGTATCATAACTTCGCTATTTGGAGTTATGTATCGTTTGCCTTTTGTACCACCACTTAATAGTATCGCTGCCATTGATGAGCAACGACCTAAACATATTGTCTTAACATCACTTTTTACAATTTGCATAGCATCATAAATAGCCATACCATCTGAAACAGATCCACCTGGAGAATTGATGTAAAATATAATATCTTTATTGCTCTTAATAGCATCTAGTTTTAATAATTGTTCTACTATTTTTTCGGATGTTTCACTATCAACAGCTTTTGTTAATCTAATAACACGATTATCTAGTAAATTAATATCTGAGGGTGTTTTAGGTTTTGTTCTTGTTTTAGATTGCTTCCTTTTTGTTTTAGACTCTTTTTTAGTATCTTCTTTTATATCTTTCTTAGTCATAAAATTTAATTCCTTTCAATAAATTATAAATACTATATGTTAAATGTCTTTTGATTTTTTAAGTGTTTAATCTTATATGGTAGATTTAACTTGTCAAAATCGTGAGAGTTTTCTCCGTGAATAGGGATTATTACGTTTGGTTTAACAATATTACAAACCTTGATAATTCCTTTTGCAGTTGCGTGTCCACTTGTATGTAAATAATGATAGTCTTTTGGTACAAATTTAGAAATACCTTCATCAGCTGTTTCGCCTTGTAAATATCCTAACCATTGTGAGTAAATAAATATACCACTTTTGAAGTTAGGGCTATTGATAAACTTCTTTGAAAAGTAATTACTTCGTACTAACATACAAAAACCTTTTTCTATCATATCTTTATAAAACTTACCTTCAAAACTTTTAACATCTGAAAAGTTGTAATAATCTGCATATTTTGTACTTGTTTTTGTCACATAGTTAAGAATATCTTTTTGGTAGTCATCACATATAAAAAGTTTAGTTCCTGCTTTTTTATTCGCGTGATAAAAAGAAGCTATCCTATCAATATTCGTAGAAGCACACATAATAAATACATACTTGTTATCTTGTATCAATTTAATCGCTTCTTGTTGCAACATAAACTCTGACATAAAGGTTTCATCTAGTCTTGAAAGTGTTGTATGTTCACAAATAAGAACATCAATTTTTCCTATTCCTTTAAGTATTTTAGGTGTATTTCTACCAATAGGACCATGTGTACGAAAATCTCCTGTGTGTAATATTCTTTTACCATTAGCTTCAATAAGGAACATATAACTATCAAAAGCAGAGTGGTCTATGCGAATAGGGGTTATTTTCATATCCCCAATTTCAATTTGTTCATCTTGTTTAAAAGTCTTAAATGCCTCAATTCTATCAATATGTGCTTGTGTCACTTCTGCAATATTAGGCTCTTTCATTTTCTTTTGGTAGATCGTAAATATCTCTTTTGCTTGTTCTCCTATATAAATAGGTACTTCTTTCTTAACTTGCATATATTCTCCTAAATGGTCTAAATGATAATGAGTAATAAATACTGCATCACATTTTTTACTAATACTAGCAACATTTACTTTTACATTACTTGTGCAAGTGGGTAGGTTAGTACCAACATCAATAAGTATTCTAGCTTTTTTACTTTTGATTTCGGTTACGCATCCACCAATTTGATTAACCCCCCTGTGAATTTTAATCTGCATAAGTATATATTCCTTTCTAGTTTTGATTTATTAAGTTTCTATTATTTGATAAAAAGGTTACTTTTTCTGCAATTATCTTAATTGGGTTATTTTCTTTGCTTTCAATTCTTCCTCTAATACCTACTAAGTCATCTTTTTTGCAATATTCAAATGTAGTATTGCCAACATAACTCATTAGTTCAACGGGAATAATATCATTTTCATAATCGCCATCTTGATTTTTAAAATTACGACTAATATTTAACATTAATTTATATGTTAGTTTGTCGTCCATTTCTATTTTTTCAATATCGTTATTTATTCTTCCTATTAGCACAACGTGATTATTCATTATTCTTCATCTCCTTTCTCTTTAAATTTTTAATGTAATAATAATTTGAACATCCTTTCTAAGCAGTTCTTCTCAGGTCTAGTTAAACCTTTTAAATTATAATAATATCTATCAATTAAGTATTTCGTGTATGCAGTCGTATATTTATGATGATATAGGTCATCAATATATTTCTGTACTTCTGCAATATGTCTATTTCTACGAAGTAATAATAATTGTTCAGATATATTGTTCTTTTGCTCTAAAAGGTTTTTAACTACTAGTGGAGCTTCTGCTTTAATATCTGCTAGTTCTTCAAAAGTTATTTTATTATTTAAGTAGTTAGTTAGGTTATCAATATAAATTAGAGCTATACTTTTAGTTAGGTATTGCTTAAATTTAAAATCTTGTATTTGTTTAGTGTATAAGGTGTATGAGTATTTTTTCTCCTTATTAAATACAAAGATTTTCTCTCCGTTTGATTTAACTTTAAGATTAGTAAAAATTGCTTTTTTCTTATTCTTCTTAGTTTTAGCAGATTGAATATTGTTAAAAACTAACTCGATAAAATAATAAACTTCTTTTTCAAAATTATTATTCATTGCTAAACCCCCTATAAAGAATATAACATAGAGGTTTGTAGGTGTTTTAACACAAAATAAAACCCCATATCCAAATAGGAAAGGGGGTTTTATTAAATGCTTATTTTTCTCTTTTAAAAAAGGCTATAAATACAAATGTTCCGGCATGTGAAGATATTGGAGTACAGGTTACTAATTCCCAACCATTATTACCTAAGTCATTTAGATTATTTAAAATTATATCTTTGTATTTTTCATCGTTAATATTGTTGTTGATTATTCCAACATCAAAATACTTTGTTAAATATTCATACTTTTTCATTTTTTACTATTCCAATTCACTATATTTCTATCTTTGATAATAAGTTAAGGAAGCACCTTTTACACAAAACATTTTATCAGAAGTTTGTAAAGTACAATCTCTCCATTCAGAACTTTTACTACTATCAGTATAGAATATAACTTCATCATCATTTATTGTGTAAATTCCACTATCTTTATAAAAAGAATAATCACCAACAACATTATAAAAGTTACCTTTTCCATCAATAACAATATAATTATCATGTTCTTTTAAGCCATATTCATCATAAGCATACCATGTTCCAACCATATTATCTGTTTTTTCGGTCTGTTCATCAGTTTTATTATCGCTATTGTCATTTTCATTAAAAAATGTATTAAAGATAAATATGCCTATAAATACTAAAACAACGGTAGAAATAATTTTAACACCTATATTTGAACTATTTTTGTTATTATCAACATTTCCATTAGCTTGTTTTAAAGATTTATCACTTAAATTATTTTGTTTTTCATTTAATGTATTTTCGTTAATATTATTTTTTTCGATATTGCTAGATAAAACTTGATTATTAACTTTAATATTAGTTAATTGATTGTTAATGTAATCAATAACCTCAATTCTAAGTTTTTTGCTATCTCCAATAATATATGAGTCAACTTTGTTATTTTTTAAAGTAATCTTTAAGTCGCCTGTAATAGAGTTTGAAACTTTTTCTATATCAGCAAGGTTATATTCAAGAGTTTTTTTCTTGCTTCTCACAACTAATTTATCAGAATAAACCTCTAAGGTAGCTTCTGAAGAATCCAAAATTGTATATAGTGAATAAATAATTTTTTCCATATTTAAATCCTTTCATCAATTAAAAAAGGGACACTTAAACTAGCTGTCCCGTACTACGTCAGCTAATCAAACTTCATTATCTGACAAAATAATTATATCACATAGTGTATTATAAAGTCAATAACATATGTTAAATATATGACATATGTAAAAAGTCTGTAAAATGATACCTTTAATCTATAAGGAGTTGGTATCGGATGAGCAAGAGAAAAGAATATACACCATTATTAGAATATGATATTTTTTATGTTGATATAAAGCCAATAATGGATGCTAAAGGTATATCTCAAAACATTTTATCAAAAATTACCGACTTATCAATTAATACAATTAGAAGTTATTATCATTCTAATATAAAAAGAGTAGATTTAGATGTTATTTCAAGAATAGTTATGGCTTTAGATTGTGAAATAAATGATATCTTGAAAAAGAAGTAATAATCTCTCTATACTAGCAGTCAGTAAAGTTATTTAAAATGTTTAATATATTTTTCTTTATTTTTATATGTATTTATAATAGACTCATAATTTGATGTATACCTTGATATAAATTCCTCTTTATATTTGGTTTCATCAAATTGTTTTTTTCTTTCTTTTCTCATTTTAATATTATGAGTTAAATTTATTTCCATATTTTCAAATAAATATTGATATTTACCTCTACCTCGTTGAGAGAACACAATATCAGATAATATAGTAATTATTTCTGTTGCTTCTTCGTATGTGTATTCATTAACAGGTTTAATATCTATATAATGTTCTGCTAGTAATGAAGATATTATAGGTACATACTTAGCATTACTTATGAAATTGTTTATAATAATTTTATATATCTTATCCTTTAATTGATATAAATTAGTTTCGTCATTAACACTATATTTGCTTACTAAGTAATCTTCTACCATTTCTTTATTTGTCTGTATTAATAAGCCAAGTAGCATTTCCATATGATAAACATTGAAAAATCTTTCCTTAACTATTTTTATAAACAACTCTAATAAATCAAGAAATTGATTAGCTTGTATTTTATCATTTTCTATAACATTTTTATAATTGAGTGATATTTCACTTATATTATTGATTACATTATCAAAATATCTGTATCTTAATAGTTTATAGGAATAAGTATCACGAAAATACCTATCGTTTAATATCATATATTTTAATACTTCTTTTTTTGCTTCTACTGTCATATTTTAAATTCAACACCTTTCAATTATAATAATTTTTATATTATAAATTATAAATAATATATCTTCTAATATAACAATAATAATGATATAATAGTAATATAACATTTATAAATTACATATACCATAAATTTAAAAAGGTGTCCTAACAGATACAATAAATTAATAAACTATCTATGACTTATTTATGACTTATAAAATTAAACTGTGAAAAACTTTAAAGTTCTCAAAAAAGCTAAAAAGGTTTAAAATAAAGATTAAAATATGCGCATTAATTTAGGAAAAACTAGCAATAAAGTCCCCCCTGAAGGACCTCTTTCGAGGTCCATTTTGTTTGTTTCAATTTAAAAAATTTAAAGTAGGAGTATAAATGTTTAAATATATTTGTACAAGTTTAATAAAGTTTATTAATTTTGGTATCTAAAAACCATTGTTTTCACTAAAATACCACAAACAATTGACTTTTGTGGTAAAATAGTTTAAAATTATATCAAGAGGTGATTAAAATGATATTCCTTTATAAAGAACTTATAAAAAAATATAAAAGTAATTATAAAATAAAAAAACTAATTGAAGAAGGCAAAATATTTAAAATTGAAAAGGGAATTTATAGTGATAAAAAAGATGTAAGTTACTTAGAAATAATATCAAAAAAATATCCTAATGCCATATTTACTATGGATAGTGCATTTTATTACCATAATTTAACAGATGTCATTCCTGAAAAAGAATATCTTGCATTAAAAAGAGATAGTACTAAAATTAGTGATAGTAGGATTAAAGTTGTATATTATCAAGATAAGTTTTTCGATATTGGTAAATCAACTTTAAATATAAATGGTGTTGAAGTTAAAGTTTATGACAAAGAAAGAATGCTAATAGAACTAATAAGAAATAGAAATTCAATAGGTTTCGATTATTATAAAGAGATAATTGAAAATTATAGAGAAATTAAGGAAACACTTAATACAAAAAAAATAGCCAAATATATAAGTAATTTTGCAATAGAAAATCACTTATATGATGTTATTATGAAAGAGGTGTTTTAGTGAATATAAATACAATATTTAATAATTATTTAGCAAATGGATATTCAAATTTAAATGCTATTTCGAAAACTTGTCAAGATATTATTTTATCGCAAATAAGCAATTCTAACTTAAATAAAAATGTAACAATTAAGGGTGGAGTTGTAATGATGGCTATTTCTAAAGATATAAGAAGAGCAACACAAGATTTAGATATAGATTTTATAAGATACTCTTTAGATGATTCAGCAATAGAAGCATTCATAGAAAAATTAAATGATAAAGATATTAAAATAAAAATCACTTCACCAATAAAAAGACTTCATCATCAAGATTATGATGGGAAGAGAGTTTTTATAGAAATATCTGATAATTTTGGTAATGTATTTTCTAGCAAATTAGATATTGGTGTGCATAAGGATATTGATATAGAACAAGATGAATTATGTTTTGATTTAGGTATAGAGTCTAATAGTGTTACTTTACTTGCTAATTCAAAAGAACAAATATGTGTAGAAAAAATAAAGTCATTATTAAAATTTGGTATTACATCAACTAGATATAAAGATATATTTGATATTTATTATTTGATAAATAAAAGTGATTTTGATAAGCGACGTTTTTTAAATTACTTAGATAAATTAATTTTAAAAAACGAATTAATTGAAGAAAGTAATATAACAGAGTTACAAAATAATTTAAAATTTACATTATCAAATAAGAGATTTAAATCTATGGTTAATATGGCAAAAAATAATTGGCTTGAATTATCTATAGATGATGCGATTAACTCAATTTTAGACTTCATATCTTCATTAGAGTTAGTAGAGGTATAATACTATGAATAATAGTGAAATATTAAATTTAATAAAGGTCAAAGAATTAGAAATAAAAAAATTACAATTAGAAGTAGATAAATTGAAGAAACAATTTAACGAAATAACAACAAATTCATCAGAAGATATTTCAAGTCGTGAAGATTCAGTTAAAATATTTATGGATTATTTTAAAGGAAGAAATGATGTATATCCTTATTTATCTATTGATAAAAATAATCCAAATATTAAATATTACATACCTGCATGTGCAAATGAAT
The DNA here is from genome assembly GCA_944359075.1 of uncultured Bacilli bacterium. Taxonomy (GTDB): domain Bacteria; phylum Bacillota_I; class Bacilli_A; order RF39; family UBA660; genus Alloscybalousia. The sequence goes on along the minus strand of CALVSR010000017.1, from coordinate 7,346 downwards.
GGAAAAATGGTGTATGTAACAAAACAATGGGTAAAAAGTGTAAAACTTGTCAATATAGGGAAAATAAGCCAATAACTAAAGATACTATTTATAAGCATATGTATGGAAATTATCCAATAGGTATTTATCCTCTTTTAGAAAATGATACTTGCTTTTTTCTGTCATTAGATTTTGATGATAAAGAGTCAAAAAAGGATATTAAAAGTGATGTATTAGCTTTTGCAAGTGTTTGTGATAAATATGAAGTACCTATTGCCATAGAACGTAGTAGATCTGGTAATGGAATACATATATGGATGTTTTTTGATACGAATATAAAAGCAATAACAGCAAGAAAATTAGGAAGTTTGTTATTATCTAAAACTATGGAAATATCAAATATTTCAATTTCTTCTTTTGATAGGATGTTTCCTAATCAAGATACACTACCAAAAGGTGGATATGGCAATTTAATAGCACTACCATTTCAATATGAACCATCTAAATATGGAAATACATTGTTTGTTGATAGAAATTTTATTTTAATAAAAAATCAAATACAATATTTAAGTTCTATTCATAAGTTAACTGAAATAGAAGTTTTTGAAAAAATAAAACAATTATCTAATGAAACTATTGATATTAGTCACGAAATAATTGATATGCAAAATGAAGTAAAAGCAAAGAGTAAAAATAATATAGATTATCCTAAAAGTATTAAAGTAATTTTAAAGGATATGATATATATTGATAAAGCTAATCTTGATGGAGTAGTAAAGAATAGTTTTAGAAGACTTGCTACATTTGCTAATCCTGAATTTTATAAGAAACAAAAATTAAGAATGTCCGTGTATAATGTTCCTATGGTAATTGATTGTAGTAAAGAAGATGAAAAATATTTAAAATTGCCAAGAGGAACATATGATTATTTAGAAAGTTTATGTAATGTTAATAATATTGAAATTATTAATAAAGATGAAAGATTTGTTGGAAATAAAATAGAAGTTAAATTCAATGGTAGTTTAAGAGAAGAACAACAAATAGCAATAGAACATTTGTTAAAATATGAAAATGGTATATTATGCGCCCCGACAGGATTCGGAAAAACGGTAATTGGATGTAAACTTATAGAAGAAAGAAAAGTTAATACACTAATATTGGTAAATAAAATTCAATTACTTAATCAATGGAAAGATAGAATTAAAGAATTTTTAGATGTAAAAGAAGTCGGTGAGATAAGTAGTAAGAAAAAGAATATTACTAATGTTATCGATGTTGCAAGTATAAAATCATTATGGAATAATGGAAATGTTTTAGATATTGCCAAAAACTATGGAATGATTATAATTGATGAATGTCATCATACTGCAGCATATACTTTTGAGCAAGCAATTAACACAGGAAATGCTAAATATGTTTATGGAATATCTGCAACACCAGAAAGAGAAAACGGACATACTCCAATCATAAAAATGCAGTGCGGTGATATTAGGTATAAAGTTGATAGCCTGAAATTTAATAAAAAATTAAATATTCCTATGAAAGTAATTGCAAAGAAAAGTCATTTAAATTTTACAAATCAAAATATTGATAATTATGAATTAAATGAAATTAATGATTTGATAGCAAAAGATATTATACGTAGTGAAAATATTATTAAGGATATTAAAAAGGAATATGATAATGGAAAAAATATATTAGTTTTAACAGAAAGATTAGAATTAATGAACTACATTTATGACAAATTATCAAAATATACAAATAATGTTTTTAAATATTATGGTGGAATTGGCAAAAAAGTTCTTAAAAGCTATATGGAATTAAATAATCAAATAAATGAAAACGCAGATAATAAAATTATAGTAGCTACTGGGTCATATATTGGTGAAGGTTTTGATGATTCAAAGCTTGATGTATTATTTTTAACCATGCCTATTTCTGGTCAAACTAGAGTAACACAATATGCCGGAAGATTACATAGGCAAGATAGTAATAAAAAAGAAATATTGATTTATGATTATATAGATGATAATTTCTCAAAAACGCGTAATATGTTTCTGAAAAGAAAAAAAACATATGAGAAATTGGGTTATGAAATAGTTGAAGAAAATGAGTGTTTTAATTTTAATATGTAATAAATAAAAATTATATTAATATGGATTTATTATTATTTTTCTAGATACCAAAACTAGATACTAAATGAAAAAAATAAAAGTATTTTTATAAACTTTATAAAATTTATATAAAAGAAAAAGACTTGTTTTGCAAGCCTTTAACTAATTATTAAATTGTTACGAACTGATAATAATATTTCCCACTGAAGGAGCCGAAAGGCTCCATTTTTGTTTGGTTTTATAGGAACTATTAATAAAAGTGATATAATGCTGCCCATTATTTTCTTGATTGCTTAAAATTTATTCAGAAGGAGCTGTTGGAAATTAAGTGAAACTATTAGCCTTTTTTTCTTTATTTTTGAACTATTTATTTGAGAGGACTAGCTATATATTTATAAAGTGCAATAGATGAAGATTCAAAGTGAAAAGATTGTACTTTAGAAAAACAAACTATATTAAATATGATTAGAGAAAACTCAACTATTAAGCAAGAAGAACTTGCTAAAATTATTGGTAAATCATTAAGAACTGTAAAAACTAGAATGATTAAAATGCAAGAAAAAGGCTTAATAACTAGAAAAAACGGAAAAAGAAATGGAGAATGGAAAATTTTATAACATAATACATTATTTTAGAAAAGTGTTTTTACTTTGAGAATTTAGAAGTCTGAAATATTTTATAAAAAAATATTTTAAACCATATATAAAAATGTTATAATAAAAACAAAGAATAAAATAGGGAGGAATATTAATGGATCATGAGTTTAATAATCGACCTCAAACATCTAATAGGTTTATCTTTTCTGATGCATTTTATGATCAATTTGATAATGTTGTAGAAGACAAAAAAGAATCGTTGGATACAATAAATATTCCTCCACAAATGGTAGAGGAACCAAAACAAGACGAAAGACATGAGGAGTCGCAAGAGGAATATTCATCATTTTTTTCAAACAATAAAACTAATATGATTAGTGATGCTACTCCTCCTACTTCAGAATCTGAATTAGAAAACCCAAAAATTCCTAATTATGATTTTATAAACACTATGAATCAAGAAAATACAAATTCTGTAATACCTGAAAAGCAACCATTAAATTTAGAAACAAAAAATGAGTCGGAATCTAAATTTCCAACAGAAATACCCAATGCTCATAATCATTTAAATACAATGGCAGAGGTTTCAGTTCCGGAAATAGGAACCAATTTAGTAGAAACGGTTCCTCAACAAGAAGGTGCCATACCAGTTGTATCGCAAGAAGAAAATAGAAAAATAGAAGAACCCAAACCAAATGATTTTAGTAGTAAATTTAATGTAGAATCAGGTGTAGATACTACTTTGGAGCAAGAAGTATTAAAATCTAAGGTAGAACCTCAAATGAAAATCCCGATTATAGAAAATACGTCTTTCTATGAAAAACCATCTAAAGAAAAGATGATTTATCGTGCAACTAGAAATACTGCTCCTATTACTCCTGTTTGGCTACAAGAAGAAATAGAAAAAGAAAAACAGGAAGAAAGCACTAATCTAAATTCGCCAGAAAACATTATTCTAGATCATAATGAGATAGAAGAACCACCCAAGGTAATCAATATTGATGAAGAACTTGTTAAATTAGCTAATCAAAATTCACAACCTGCTCTAAAGAAAAAAATCGAATATGGAGAGAATCTTTCTAATCTGCCAGTAACCAAATCCGATTTGCTGGTTCAATTAAAAGAAAAAGAACATCAAACTGGAAAAATTAGTATTTTGGCGAGATATGGGGAAGACTTCTGTAGTAAAGACTATATTACCAATCCTGCTATTGGACGTACAGAAGAAATTAAACAATTAATGCTTGTCTTGCTAACACCAGAAAAATCAGCTATTTTAGTTGGGAAGCCCGGTATTGGAAAAACTAGTATTGTTGAGGGACTTGCTTATCAATTGCAGAGAAACAATGTACCAGATGCTTTAAAAGGATACTGTATTGTTAGTATAAAGACAACTTCATTACTTGGAACATTACCAAATGGTGAAACAAGATTACAAACAATGATTGATGAATTAAAAGAATTGGATAAAATTATTTTATTTATGGATGAAATTCATATGTTAATGGGAGCAACCAATGAATCTAGTTTAGATTTTGCTAACATGTTCAAAGAAAGCTTAGGACGTGGAAGTATCAAGATGATTGGTGCTACCACAAATGATGAATATGAAAGATATGTGCTAAGAGATAAAGCCTTTGTTCGCAGATTCCAAAGAATCGATGTGGAAGAACCTTCAAGAGAACAAACCATTAAGATTTTGATGGGGACTCTCCCTAAAATCGAAAAAAATACTGGAGCTAAATTGAAATATAGTGATTATGTTCAATCGGAAATTATGGCTTTTATTGTAGATATTACAACGGAATATAAGAGAGTTTATGGCATTGGATCTCGTTATCCAGATATTTGTTTAACTCTACTGACCCAAGCCTTTTCGCAAGCTATTTTTGAAAATAGGAAGGAAGTTAATATATTCGATATCAGAAAAGCCATTCAAAACTCCAAGAATATCTATCCGGATGTTATTCGTAAAGAATTAATTAATTTTGATCATAAATTTACAAATTTAATACAAGAAGAAAGTTAGAAACTACGATAAAAGTAGTTTTTTTCTTGGGTGAAAGCCCACTCCTAAAAAAGCCTATATCATACACTAAACTAGAGGAGAGGTTTTATGAATAATAATGTAAATTTTGATGGTTATGGATATCCAGATATGAGTATTCTTAACAACATGTTTATGAGCCAGAATAATACCAACTTGAGTAATAGTCAAGATATGAATCTTTCTAATATAAAAACAAATCAAAATCTAGCCCAACCCTATGAAGGTTATATTAGAGGTAATTTATTCAATAGCTTATACCAAGAATACAAAAACTATCGTCCTGCCAAACTAATACCCAATAATGAGCAAGCAGAATTATTATTAAATGTCAGTCAAACTACTTTTGCTGCCCATGAAATAAAACTGTATTTAGATATTCATCCAGATGATACCAACATGATTCATCTATATAATGAATATCAAAAACAAGCTAGTGATGCTATCAAGGCATATGAGAGAAAATTTGGACCAATTTTAGCTGATAGTCCATCCGCTACCAATACTTTTAGTTGGCAAGCTTATGCTTGGCCTTGGGAAAGAGAGGAAATGTAAAATGTGGGCATATGAAAAAAGATTACAGTATCCGGTTTCTATAAAGAAGAAGAATTTAGCTTTTGCGAAACAATTAGTAACGCAATATGGTGGATTTGCTGGAGAACTTGGGGCAGCTTTGCGTTATTTAAATCAAAGATATACCATGCCAGATAATAGAGGAAAGGCATTACTTACAGATATTGGGACGGAAGAACTAGCGCATGTAGAAATTTTATCTACAATGTTATACCAATTAATGAAAGGAGCAACCCCAGAAGAAATGAAAGAAGCAGGTCTTGCCAGTCACTACGCAGAACATAGAAATGCAGTATATCCAACAGATGCGAATGGGGTACCATTTACAGTTACTTATTTTGCGACAACGGGTGATCCTTTAGCCGATTTAAGTGAAGATATGGCAGCAGAGGAAAAGGCACGTGCAGTTTATGAGAGTTTAATTGATTTAACAGACGACCCAGATATTATAGGACCATTATTATGGTTAAGACAAAGAGAAGTAGTTCATTTTGCTAGATTTAAAGAGTTATATGATGATTATAAGAAAAATTTACCACAAGCAAGATAGCTATATTTAAGAAGTATGAGTACTTCTTTTTTTCTTAAAAAGAAAAGTACTATGACATTGGTATCCGCAAAGTTATTATTGCATTGACACTCAATAAGTAAAAGTATTGTATCAGAAAGAAAAATTTGCTATAATTGGGGTATCAAAGAGGAGACAAGTTATGAAAAATTTAGGAAAAAAGAAATTGTTGATTATTATGGGTGGAATTGTTGGAATCGTTATTCTAATTATAATCATTTTATTAGTTTACAATGCTATATTTGGTAAAACCAGTTATGCTGATATTGAGAATCAAGTTTTGAATGCGGCAAAAGAATATTATAGTGATAATTCATCTCTTCTTCCACAAGATGAAACAGAAGAAGTAACAACTACAGATGCTTCTTTAACGGCTGCAGGATACTTAAAAAGTATGAGTGAACTAACAAAAGATATGGAAGGTGTAACTTGTACAGCTAGTGTGGTTGTCAGTTATGCAGGAGGAGAATATAGATATACACCATTATTAGATTGTGGATCAGCTTATTCAACAAAAACATTAGCATCTTATATTAAAGATAATGAAAGTAGGGTTTATAGTGGTTCTGGTTTATATGATTTAAATGGGGAATTAGTATATCGTGGTGAAGATCCTAATAATTATGTAAAATTTTCGGGAAAAATGTGGCGTATTGTAAAAATTGAAAATGATCAAGTAGTAATGATTGCCAATGAAAAAGGCGAAAGAAATGTTTGGGATGATCGCTTTAATACAGAAAGAGATAGAAATGATGGAATCAACGATTATACAGTAAGTAGAATTTATGAAAAGTTAACAGAAATTTATCAGGGTGATACAATCTTTGATAAAAATACTAGAAATTTATTAGCGATTCATACTCTTTATACAGGTAAGAGATATGAGTCTGACTCTTATAATGATGGTTCAATTGAAAAGGCAACTTTTGTAGAAAGACAATATATTGGATTACTACCATTATACGACTACATTAATGCTAGTATTGATACAAATTGTAGTTCTGCAACCACTGAAAGCTGTACCAATTATAATTATTTAAATCATTTTGAATACAATTGGTGGACATTAACAGCAGATGCATCTAATACATATAAAGTGTATAGGATAGATAATAGTGGTGCTATTGAGTCCATTAGAGCTAATTCTAATGGCTATATCAGACCAGTAATTCATCTAGCTAAGGATGCATTATATGTAAGTGGTACAGGAACAGAATCTAATCCTTATACAATTAAGTAAAAAATACTTGTCAAAATACATTTTTATTGATAAAATAAGAATGTATTTTTTAGTTATTAAAAAATACCCATTATATTAATGTGGCGGTATTGGTGAAGTGGTTAACACGCCGGATTGTGGCTCCGGTATGCATGGGTTCGATCCCCATATTCCGCCCCATAGTGAAATCTGCTCGAACTTTTCGAGTTATGATAAATAACTAATCTAGAAATGGATTAGTTTTTTTGTT
>CALVSR010000016.1 GCA_944359075.1 uncultured Bacilli bacterium | reverse complement strand
GTGGATGTTACACTATTTTCTACCGTACAGCTATAACTTGTTGTATTACTATTAAAGTCTGGTGTTAATGTACAGTTCGTTAAGCTTAAGCCACTTAATGTATTATCCGTATCTTTCTCTCTTATTACCGTTATCGTATAAATTTTCTTAGTTCCATCTTCTGCTATTACGATAACTTCTACTACGTTACTTCCTACTTTTAAATCACTATTTCCAACTACTTCATAGTTTGCTTCACTATGATTCACACTGACATTTACTGTAATATTCGTTACACTATATGACACTGTTACTGTATAATCGGTCGTATTACTATCAAACTCTGGTTCCATTGTATATCCTGCAACACTCAAACTTTTTAATGTTGCATCACTACTTGCCTTTCTAGTAACAGCAATCGTATAGATTTTTTGACTGCCATTTTGTGCCGTGACTGTAACATTAATTACATTTTCTCCTACATTTAAGCTATGCTCTCCATCACCAGAAATTCTTGCTTCACTACTATTGGCTATCGCTGTTACTGTAGTAGATGTTACATTATTCTCCACTGTACAACTATAACTTGTCGTATTACTGCTAAATTCTGGTGTTAATGTACAGTTCGTTAAGCTTAAACCACTTAATGTATTATCCGTATCTTTTCCTCTTATGATTCGGATGATATAGCTAGACGTTACTTCTCCACTCGCACTTGTTACTTTTACTTCATAATCGTTATTTCCTACTTTTAGTTCTTTTTCCCCTATTCCTTCTACTACTGCTCCTGTTGTAGATATATTTTCTATCGTAATTCTTTCTACTTCATATAATACACTTACACCATAAATATTATTTTCTATATGCATTAAATGATATCCTGCTACCCCTACATTTTCAATACTTGCATCATTTGATAGCTTTCTATTTACTGTAATTTGTATCTCTCTAGTAGTCCCATTTTCTGCTGTTACTTTGACATTGATTACATTCGCTCCGACTTCTAATTCATATCTTCCTAATCCTACTATTGTTTGAGTTTCTTCTTTTTTACTTCCTACTACTTCTACACTCGTTGTTTCATATGGCACTTCTACTTCATATAAGTTATTATCATTACTATAGCTTGGTACTAGACTATACCCTTCTACTCCCAAACTTTCCAACTCTGTATTCCCTGACTCTTCTCGCACCACTCTTAATATGTATTCTTCTCTTTTCTCTTGATTGGCACTTGTTACTTTTGCTCTAAAATAATTTTCTCCTACTTTTAAGTTAAATTCTTCTGTGGTTTCTGAAAGACTACTTGCTGTACTCATTCTAGTTACTGCTGCATTCATTTCTTTCATGCTAAGCGGTTTTACTAATGGTAAAGTATCTACCATTACCAAACTATCTAATGCCGTAATCTCTACCGTTGCTTCTGCATTTGCTGGTATGATATCAATATCTACTGTATTTACTTCATTGGGTACGGTTACTGTATATTGATATTCTTCATTACTAACACTCGTAAATAGATATTTTTGATTCGCTACCACCCTTTCTACTCCGGTATCTTCTGGATTCGTTGGTTCTGTTGCTGCCATATTTCTATCACTATTGGCATATACATTAATTCTAATAGCCCCTTGTTTTCCCATATACTTTTCATCAGTCCAATCAAGGTCTTCTCTGATCCACATTCTTACCCTAAATTCTTTTAGATACCCTTTCGTATTCTTCAAAATCGTTTCCTGATAAACGGTTTTTCCACTTGTATTCTTTATTAATGTATCGCTATAGTCAGCCAATGTTTTTACATTTCCTTCTATATCTATGGAAGAACTGATTTCTTCTTCTATTCCACTCGTAATATCCGTTAAATAAAACTTAATCGCATCTAAAGGTATGGTACTATTTTCTGTTGTCTCTGCTACTATCTCATATTCCAAATCACTTCTGGAAAGACTAGATTCTACTTTAAAATCAAATACATTTCCTGCTCCTACTTGCACTTTTCCCTCTTCATCAGAAATTGGCATAGCATCCTTAATAGAAATTCCATTCCCAACCCCACCATTTTCCGTATACTTAAAGGTGATGGTTCCTAATTCTATACTATTTTCTCTACTCCCCTCTCTTACATAACTAAAAAATGAGATACTTACTCCTACTGTTATCAACAATAATGACATGATTAGTAATAAACTAATTATTATTTGCTTATTCCTATTTTTCATAATAAACTCCTTACCACGATTTTCCTAATACCATTATAAAACAATATATTTTATAGTTCAATTTTTTTCTACCGATTCCTTTATTATTTTATCTTTTTCATTAGTCGAACTTTATCGACTATTTAGAGAACAAGCTTATAAAACTTACTTTTCAAAAAATTTTTTATCAGTTAAATAATCGAAAAAAGAATGTTGTGAGTAAACACAGAATAATTCCACAAATAGTTGGAATCAAGATTGAATATAGCATCCATTTTATACTACCCGTTTCTTTTTTTATGGTTAAACAAGTAGTAGAACATGGAAAATGAAATAAGCACAATATAATCATATTGATAGCTGTTAAAATCGTCCAACCATGATCTATTAATAACGTTTTTAACTCTGAAATACTAGCGTAATCAGTAATCGTTCCTAAAGATAAATAGCTCATTAACATAATAGGGAGTACAATTTCATTGGCTGGAAACCCTAATAAAAATGCAGTTAAAATGACACCATCCACACCAATCATTTTACCAAAAGGATCCAAGAAATTGTTAACATGTGCTAGTATACTCATGTTTCCAATAGAAATATTAGCTAATAACCAAATCAAAGTACCTGCTGGTATGGTTACAACCACTGCTCTAAATAAAACATGAAGTGTTTTATCAAAAATACTTCTTACAATCACTTTGAAAAATTGCGGTTTTCGATATGGTGGAAGTTCTAAAGTAAAAGAAGAAGGGAGACCTTTTAGCAAAGTTTTAGATAATAGAAACGATATCAAAAAAGTCATTCCAATTCCTAATAGAATGATAAATGTTAACCATAATACTTGTGAAATGGAAGCGATTCCACTGCTATTTGCTGCAACCAAAAACATAGAAATCATCACAATAATGGTAGGAAATCTACCATTGCAAGGAACAAAGTTATTGGTTAAAATAGCAATTAAGCGCTCCCGTTTAGAATCGATAATTCTCGTTCCAATGACTCCTACAGCATTACAACCAAAACCCATCATCATACAAAGCGCTTGTTTTCCACAAGCACAGCACTTTTGAAATCCTTTATCTAAATTAAAGGCGATTCTAGGAAGAACTCCTAAATCTTCCAGTAAAGTAAACAATGGAAAAAAGATAGCCATAGGCGGTAACATCACGGATACTACCCAACTTAATGTTTTATAAATCCCACCTACTAACAAACTATTTAACCAAGAAGGACAAGAGATAAATTCTAGAAAGTTAACAACATATCCCTCTATATGAGAAAAAAAGTCAAATAATAATTGAGAAGGATAATTGGCACCGGTAATAGTTAGCCAAAATATAACCATAAGCATCAATAACATCAATGGAATTCCTGTTCGTTTGCTAGTTAAAATCTTATCTATTTTTCTACTTCTTTTTTCATAGTCAGGATTTTGGTAACTCACTACTTCCTTCGTAAGCTGCTCGGACTTTTGCATAATGGCAGACGCAAAAATATCTTTTCCAATATCACTGTTAGTTTCTAATACTTTACTAATAGCTTGATCTTCCGATAAAGAAATCTTCCAATGATCGGTAATTTCTTTTTCTAAAACGGGATCTTTTTCTATTAGTCGAAGAGCTAGCCATCTAAGAGGAATATCTGTTATTTCTTTCTTTTTCAATATAGCTTCTAATTCCATTACTTTTTCCTCTACTTTTCTAGAATATCGAACTTTAGTTGGTTTTTTACGTTCACTTTCTAATGAATGTAGTTTCTCTAATAAACAGTCAATTCCTTTTTTCTTCCTAGCTTCTGTTCCAACTACTGGCACTCCTAATTTTTTTTCTAATAATTCCAAATTAATCATTACCTTTTTCTTTCTAGCTTCATCTAATAGATTAATACATACTACCACATTAGGAGTAATTTCTAATATCTGCAAAGCCAAATTTAAATTTCTTTCCAAACAAAGACTATCACAGACTACAATTACAGCATCATACTCTTCAAAACATAAAAAATTTCTAGTAACCGTTTCTTCCTCAGAATGAGAAATTAAAGAATAAGTACCTGGTAAATCAATAAGCTCATATTCCATGCCTCGATATTGAAATTCCCCAATCGCTTGAGATACTGTTTTCCCTGGCCAATTTCCGGTATGCTGATGCATTCCTGTCAAAGCATTAAAAATAGTAGATTTGCCTACATTGGGATTCCCGGCTAACGCAATTTTCTTTTTCATATTATAATTCCTCCACCAAAATATTTCTAGAGTCTTCTTTTCGAATAGCAATCAAAGCATTTCGAATCTGATAAGCAACAGGATCTTGAAATGGGCTAGCCAATTCCGCTTTGATGATGGTCCCGGGAACCAAACCTAAATCTAATAATCTTCTTCGAATACTACCTGTATGATTAATCTGAATTACTTTAGCACTTCTTCCTATTTTTAAACAATCTAATGTAAGTATTTGACTCATAATATCCCTCACTAACTCTAGTTTAATATATGAGTTAGATAGTCGTTTGGTCAAAAAAAGAGAGTCTATCAAAATAAACTCTCACATTCCTAAATTTTATAATATATTGGATTTACTAGTTCATTCATCTGATATATGATTTATACTTTATTAGTTCTGAAATATAATAACCATAATATCTAATATTTAAATACATTCATTGTCTTTTAACAAACTATTTTTTTAATTCTAAACCATCTTTAAATGCATTCCCTACTCTTTCAGTAACTTTGTAATATCCATGTGTATAAGGATCAAAGGCAATGGCATTAACTAATTTTATATCAACATTATCCCCATTCATTACATTTTCATCAGCAGTAACATTTACTACTTTGCCAACGACACCACAACCATAATCATTATCTTGGTATTCTATAAACTCACATTCCATACAGATTGGAAATTCACTGATAATGGGTGCGTCAACATGATTAGACTTTACAGCAGTTAATCCACTATTTTCAAACTTATTTACAGTATTATTTCCTGATACCACACCAAAGTAATCGGCTTCTTTTACATGATTAGCATCTGCAATACTAACTGTAAATGCTTTTCTAGATTTTATATTTTTAACTGTTTTATGATATTCTGATAAATTTAGTACAACATAATCTCTTTCTAGCATCATTCCCCATGCAGCATTCATAACATCTATAGTTCCATCTTCATTATAGGTAGCAATCATAAGTACTGGCATAGGAAATATTGCTTCTGTTGTTTTAATATCTTTTCTCATTTTTGATCCTTCTTTCTTATTTACAATCACATTTTACTATAGCAAATTATTTTAGTAAAGCACTTACTTAAGGAATAGTGTAAAATACAATAGAAATGCTTCTTTTAAAACCTGGACTTTTAGCCATAAAAAATTAGAAGTTTGTAATCTAAAGGAAAATCTTTAATACCTATTTCAAATCAATAATGTAACTAGCAAAAAAATAAACAAGAAATTTCATCTTGTTTATTCATTTACCTTTAATTCAAATTCTTCTACAAATTGAACATATGTAACTTTGCCTCGCATTAATACAAAACAGAAATTATTAGGAACATCTTCCTTCATCTCATCTATCTTTTGACTTACTTTTAAAGTAAATTGATCTGCAAGACCATTTCCTATCCAAATTCCATTATTATTATTAATGCAATTTTTATACCAAGATTCCAGTTCTATTTTCTTAAATTCATCAATACTATCCACAAAAATGAAATGAATAATATCTAAATCTTTAGCCATAGAAAATAATTCTGGAAATTTAAGTTTATTATCTTCTGATAACTTACTCTTGAATGAATTGATACCAATAATAATGCAAGTTATTTTTTTTCTATTTTCTAAAATCTTCTTATTATAATTGCTTTCTTTATATAAATTATTGGCTTCATTCACCATATCATATAATTTTGTAAAACAATCATTAAAGTTTTCCTTTTCATATTGGTAATATGGAGTATATTTAGAATCTATCATAAAATCATCTGCTTGAATTACTTGCAAAGATGTTTTACCTAAACCTAGAATTTGATTAATAAGCGGGTTAATCATTTTGCTACACATTGATAAATCCAAAGAACTAACAATCGTTATATAATTTTTAATAAAATCAAATTTATGTACTTTTAAAGTTTCCTTTTCAATACCAATGATTAACTGATTACTTTTTCCAAATTCTTGATAAATGTCTTTATAACCAACTACTTTAGGCAATACTGGAATTTTTTTAGCCGTTTCTTGAGTAATTTGTTGTAACTCTAGGCATTTTTGTTTGATATAATTAGGAATATTTTCTTTCTCCGTTACTAATGCCGTTTGGAACTCATATACTTCTTTTTCTTTAATAATTCCTCTACCAAATATTTTAGCTGGATAGTTTTTATGAATATTTCCTAAAATGGTAATATAATCATCTTCATTATTTTGTTGTAGGGCAAATAATTTTGAAAAGTTCTGCTTTAATTTAAAGCGAATTCCATTCGGAGTATTCACCGTAATTAAGAAATAAATACCATATTTAATGCATTCTCTAGTAAGAACTACTAATAAATCATCAAACTTAGAATAATTTTCTTGATAAGCTTCATAATTGTTAATTACTACCACAATATTGGGAACCGTTTTTCCACTGTTTTTACAGTAAGTTTGATAATCTCCATTAAATGGTGCAAATAGTTCTTTTCGTTCTTCTATTATAGTAGATAACATTTTATATAAATTCTTAATTTTATCATCATCATTAACAGTTAAAACATCACCAACCAAAGGACAATTTTGGAACATTTTCAAAGTTTCAGAACCAAAATCTAAAAGATAATAATTCACTTCTTTCGCATCATAATAAAGCATAGAAGAATATAGTAAAGTCGTAATAAAATTTTCTTTTCCACTTCCACTAGCTCCAAAAACTAAAGTATTTCCTTCCTTAGAAAGCGGTACAGTTAATAGATTTTGTTTTTGTTGATTTGGAATATCATATTCTCCAATAATTGGATTTAAGATAAAATCTTCTTTTTGATATTGATACTTATTGGCTAAAGCTTCTACTCTAATATCAGCAGGAATTTTTTCAAGCCATAATGGTACACATTCAATATTTTCCGTTTTTGCTAAGTCGGCTAGGTATTTAACGATATTATTTAACTCTTCTCCATTGGCAATAACTTCTCTTTTTTCTTTTGTTTCTACAGTCTTCACAACATACCCAATATTATTAATAAATTGAATACTACTATCAATATTTTTTACTACTTTCTCTTGTGGGTAATATTTGCCCCCTGCCCAAGCAGCCTGTCCTAAAACAAATACTTCATTATATCCAACTTGGAAATAAAAGCGACCCGTTTGCTTTAAAAAAGCAGCATCTGGACATTTGATAACTTCATTAGAATCGCCTTTTTCTTGAACACGCATACACACTCTAAAACGGGTATTACTCCAAATTTGTGGATCTACTACACCACTAGGTTTTTGAGTAGCCAAGATCAAATGAACTCCTAAACTACGACCAATACGAGCAGTTGATATTAACTGTTCCATAAATTCTGGTTGTTGCGTTTTCAATTCTGCAAACTCATCACTAATAATGAAAAGATGCGATACTGGTACTTTTAATAATCCTTCACGATACATTTTTTGATACTTATAAATATCTATCGTACTTTCTCCAGAAATTTCTCTTGCTTCATTAAATAAAGCTTGTCTTCTTTTTAATTCGGATTCAATAGAAGCTAAACTTCTTTTAATTTCATTGGTATCTAAGTTAGTAATCGTACCAACTAAGTGAGGAAGTTTTATCCCTGTTGTTTTGTTTTCAAATGCACCTGCTAATCCTCCACCTTTATAATCTATTAAAATAAACTGAACTTCATAAGGATGATAATTAATAGCCATAGATAAGATATATGTAATAATGAATTCACTTTTACCACTACCAGTCATACCGGCTACCAGACCATGTGGACCATGATATTTCTCATGTAGATCGATACTAATAAATTCCCCATTTTTACCAATTCCTACTGGAGATTCCAAACGTAAAACTGGATTATTATTTTTCCATCTAGTTAAGGAATTTAACTGTTCTACCTTACCAACGTCATACATTTCTAAGAATCCAACTTTATTAGGAAGCTGACCTTCATTATCACTAGTAATTTCAATTGGAATATTAGCAAGTTTGACACTACATGCTTCATAGTCAATAGCAGAAACAGTATCCATTTCAAATTTTTGAATATCACTAACTATATTATTATGAATTTCTCCATATTTTTGGTTCACTTGAATAAATGATTTACATTGATCAGGCAAATTGGTTACTTTTTGATCAGCTATCATCACCATAAAACCATAGTTCCTTTTATTTTCCACAATTTTCTGAATAACATCATAATTTCGAATTCTTTTAAAATTATCTGTAATAATAAAATACAATTGATTCAAATTCTCTCTTTTAGGTTCATTATTATTAAAAACTTCTACTCTTTTAGAAAATATTCTATCTAAGTAGTAACAGACTTCTTTATACTCATCATTATTGGTCGCAAAAAAGCGTAATCCTCTATCATCACTAAAACAATGTGGCATACTTTTTAAAAATTCCCACTTATATTCATTTTCTTTACTCGTCAAAATAACGATTTTTAAATCATCATAGCTATGAAAAGCTGCTATCTGTATTAATATATTTTTTATTAACACTGTCACTTCATCATCTTTGCCAATAACTCCTGAAACAAAATGATCCATAAGTGAAAAAACAACAGGTACGCCATTTAATATCTTAGGCTCATTACCCAAATTAGATACCATATCTTTTAAATTGTCTTCAGCCATAGAAAAATGATCTTCTGGATACTGAATATGGATTTTCATAGGATAATTACCGTAACCTAAATTCACTTCTAAAAAGTCATGATCTTCAATTCTTCTTTGCCATAGTGTAGTATACTGATTTAAAATGATTTGTTCGCATTCTTTCGTACTAGGATAGTTATTTTTTAAAATAATAGATTGTTCCTGAATGCCCTTTTTAATAATTTCTTTTTTACTATCGATATATTGTTTATATTTTTGTTGTCTTAATCTTTCATTTTCTTTTTGTTTTCTTTTTTGATATCGCTTACTAAACATTGGCCAAATAAAAACACTACATAACATCGCAATACAGATAATAAGCGAAGGCATTGCGTTATTCCATGTTGACCTTCCAGATAATACATTGTTAACAGCGGTATAACCAGTTACCATAGAAGTCATAGACATTGTAAGCATTGGCCCTATCGTTAATAATAAAGAATTATCTTCTTGGTCTGCTTTGGTAGGGGGAGCATCCACTTGCATTTCGATTGGAGTAATTATACTTTGAAACCTAGGTGTTTTATGAAAATAATCATTTTCGTTATATAAAGTCATTTCTATTTCCTCTTTTGGTTCTTCAAAATTTGGATTTAGCGATGACTTAAGAGATCCAATAGCCAAAGCTTGATAGGATACTTGATTATTAGGATTATTGATAGCCAAATAATATTTACCTTCTATTAAAATAAGAAATAATTTTAATCCACTTATAAAAATAATATCTCCTAGTTTTAATCTTTGACTAGTTAGAACTCTAATATCATTCACATAGATAGCCAAATTAGCACTAATTGGCGACAAAATGATTTCATTATTTTCTTTTTTGATAATAGCAGCTTGACCATTTAACATAGAATAATTAATAAAACTGTTATTATTACCAATCGTAATTCCTTGATCCAAATAAGATTGCATATCTAAATACTGATATTTTTCTTCCATATTAGAACAATAAATTAAAATTCTTTTTTTATCTATATTTTTCATAATAAGATAGAATTTATTAGGTTCTAAAACAACATCTGGACAAGCCATACTATCTTTAAAATAGTAAGCCTCATTATTACTAACTAATAACCATTTATTATCCTTAGCCTCAATCGAAATTAAGTTTTTTTCTAACCCATTAATATCTTTATCCGTAATCCAAAAAGTACCAAATACTTTAGTTGGTAAAATGATATTTTCAATCTTATTGTCTTTTATTATTGAAACCCGCATTGTATCATACTCCCCTTTTTATTTGAATATTATTTATTTTTATTATTATTATCTTTGTTTAAGTCATCCTCAGCTATTATTTTATTCTTCTCCTGTTTTTCTTTTAAAACTTTTATACTATTCTTGTTATCAATTAGCATTTCTTTCATAATACTTAATTTTATATCTAACTTTTCCTTCTTATTCATTTGTAATAACTCCTTTAATTTTATTAATTAATTCTCCTAAATTTAAATTAGATTGTGTATGTGCAATGACATTAGTACCTTTTTCATTTGATATATCATATGCATTTTTTACTTGTTCAAAAATACTTAATAATTTTCCTAATTCATCTTTATTACCATTCTTTATCATTAAATCAACATAATTATTAGTTATACCTGCAATATTAGTAGAATCAAAAATAGAAATAAATGATGAATTATCAATCAAAGAAGTAGCGTCTTTATCAGAAACAATAGCATTAAGCTTAAAGCCACTTACATTAGATTCATATAATTCTATTGACTCTTGTAATTTTGATAAATCTTTGGTCATATTAAAATCATTAAGTAAAGAATTGATATTTTTAACATTCTTCTCAGCTAATTTTACTTTATCAATTTTAACTACAGGTATATTCCACTCAGATGCCGCTTTGTAAGTGTTTTGAATAACCCTGTCACTAGCATCATTAAATAATACTACACAAGTAGGTTTAATTTCATTTCTGCTTAGTACAAATTCATTATAAACTCTAGTAGTATTTTTTGAAATATTATCAGCAGAAATAAACTGTTGAAGATTATTAGATGTGAAGCCAAAATCAGCAATATTACTATTTATATCATATGAACCCATCATCTTAATATCAGAAGATTTAATATTGGTAAAACCATATAATACTCCGTTATCTTTTACAGGACAACTTCCAATATTGGTATTTGTTATAAAACTAGTAGATAATCCATGAGTAGCTACATTATCAATGTTATTCCATGTATCAATAAAGCTATTATTAATTAATTCTTTATCTTTAACAAAGCCAGAGTCACTGCTATGAACTAATAATGCAAAATTATCATTTGCATCTACTACATTAACAACATTACCATCATAAACCACTTGATTTAAAACAGATTTATCAAATAAAACGCTTGCCGTATTTTTTAATGCCTCTACATAACTTTGTGAATATTTTTCTCTTAAAATATCATCAATGTAGAGAATTTCTTCATTTGTAATTCTAAATTCTTGATTTTCATAAATTTCTTTTAAATAATTAGGATCATCAATATCAATAATTTTTTTCAAGTATTCTAATACTATCAAACTTCTTTGACCATCTGCATCATTCATATATTTCATAATTTCATCAATATGATCATAATATTTAAAAACTAATGCCTCTGCATCATCCACAGTCATTGAAAAATATTTTTGAAAATACGAATTTTTCATTTCCTTCATATCGTATATTTTTAAATCAGGATTTTTATTATACAAATCATATTGTCTATTAAATAATCTATCACACTCATTATTTAAATTAGTATAATAATCATTAGAAAATCCAATTTTTATACTTTTATTATTTTTTCCAAATTTTTTATTACGTGATAAAATATAATCTAATAAACTAGAACTGTCAATCTTTTCTATTCCCTCTAATAGATTTTTATTTTCAAATAAAAAATTCAAACTATGTCTTATTTTTGAATAAAAATTGTTAAGTGAATTATCATCTATACTATCTTTATATATATTTAAAAAAGCATTATAAGCACTAGCATTATTATGTAATTCCAATAGTTTATGACTAAGAATGTCATATTTTCCAATTTCTTTAATAAAATTTAAATCAAAATCTTTAATTATATTTGAATCTAAAAGATTAAAATTAAAAGTCTTAAAACTATTTCTATTTTCACTATACAATTCTTTTAATATCTTCATTCCATTACTATCAAGTTTATTATCTTTTATCATCTCAGACAATGATAATTTTTGATATATATATCCAAAATCTACATCAGCAAATTCTTTAGGTAAATATGTATTAATAATTTCATTCGCATTATTTAAAAATTTATCTCTTAAATCTGTAGGTAGCTTAGTTAACGCATCTAAAACAATATCTTTTTGGAAAAATAAATTTTCTTGCATAAAACTAGTATTAAAAACTATATTACCACTATCTAATCTTTTGCTTATTTCTGAACAAATGTTATTAATTCCATTAGTATCGCTCTTAGGCATAGCCGACATTATTCTTACTAGATTACTATTTGACATATTTTCTAACAAATCACTATTACTACTTATATATTTAAAAAAGCTATCGCGACTAAGACTAGAAACTCCTAAAGTAATAATATCTTGTTCATTAATTAATCTTTGATTTAGAGCATTCTTAACTTCTAAACTTAAATCATTAGATTCTACAATTTTTGTTAATTTTGATAAATTAATAGTTTCTATAGTATTAATTTGTTCATCAATAGATGTTTTTATAAAATCATCATACTGAATATAATCTAGTGTATCAGAAAATATTCTATCAGAAGAAATACTGAATTCTGATTCTAATTTACTTAAAATATTATTTCCCGATAACAATTGATTAACAATACTTGTGTAATCATGAGAAACATCTGCTTTGACTTTATTTTGTATTGCGTTTACTATATTATTCTTTAGTTTGTCAATTGATGCTTTAGTCGCTTGGAAATCTCCAGCAAGACCAGTAAGAAAAAATTTCATATTATTAGTAAAAGAAGATATAGAATTCGTAGAAATATCACAATGGTAATTATCGAACTGTGCTTTAGTTAATTCCTTATATACTAGTTCACCATTTTCTTCAAAAAGTCCATAGTAAGCAATGCTGGCTTTAGTAGAATCAAAATGATAATCTCCTTTGTAAGATATGGCATTATCGGATAAATCACGATATTGGAAATCAATTAAATCTGTCTCATCAAAATCTAATTTTATAGCTACTCGTTTAGGCTCAAAGCCATTTAAATTAATAGCCGTTTGTTCAAAAGTAGGAATTCCACCAAAAAAATAACTCTTCTTTGAACCATATGAAGTTATAGCATCACTAGATTTTATGTAACTACTAGACATTATTTTTTCTGCTGACGCTAAATCGGTAAAATGAAGTAATCCCTCCTGTTTTATTTTATTAGTCAATTCGATATTATCTAATACATTCGCATTTTTCAGCTTACTAAAAAATGCTGGGATGCTAAATGTAACACCTAAAAAAGATTGCATTAAATTAATTTTTTTATTGAATACATCTTTAATATTGGATGAAATAATGCTATCGTAATCATCCAATGCCTCAATAACAGAATTATAATTTAAAGATGATTTTATTGTACTATCCAAATCCTTTGCCACATTATCTATCTGGACTCCATTTTGACTATCGATATCTTTTATAGCTACATCATTAGAAGATTTCATTGCATTAGGCATAGTATTTAGATTAGCTTGTTCTTTTAACATCTCAGAGGCTTGATAATAATCATATCGTTTACCATTTTCAAGTATATCAAAATAGATATTCTCAGGATCCTTAATTTGTAATAACTTTTCCAAACTAAGATCATTCAAGTTATTAACAGTAAGTATGACGGTTAGGCCTTTTCGTGTTCGATTATTTGCTGCAATTATTTGACTATCGATATCTTCTATAGTTACATTATTGGAAGGTTTCATTGTGCTAGAGGTAGAGGTAGTATCCAAGTTTTCTATAGTTCCAGCGACTTTTTTCTTATCTGAAAAGAATTTTCCTATATCAAATATTTCTCCTAAGAAAGAAGCTCCACCACCAACCAGTGCATTAGTTCCCACTGCTTTCCAACCACCATTATCATTAAATAGTTCACAGTAATTATTCCATAAGTTTACAGCTGTTGGATTCTTATCACTAAATTCCACATAATTACCAGCTTCATCTATGTATCCGTCTTTATAGGTAAGTTGAATTAATGGTTGTACGATTCCTTCTACTCCACCATCAGCTGCATCCAATACTATCTTTGATAGACTATTTAAAAACTTTGTTTTTAAAGTAGGCGTGGCATTATTGGGCAAAAATAACTTGCTGCCTCCTATTTTAGCTCCTACAAAGAATTGTAATCCTTCCCACATTCCGTTTAAAGTACCTGCACCTAAACCTTCTAAAAGACCAGCACCATCCTTCCAAGCAGTTTCTGTTCCTTTTCCTACTCCTGCTACTCCTGCAACTGTCGCCATTTGACCCGCAGTAGCTCCTGTTGCAGCACTACCTGCAGCCGCACTTCCACCAGCAGCGGCTCCACCAACTCCAAATGTTAAAACGGTTAAAGCCGTTACTCCTGCAACATATCCGATTCCTGAACCAATGCTTCTTACCTCATCAAAATAATAAGAGTTTTCTTTTAGTACATTTCCAAATTTAGTCCCATATAAATTATCAAACCATCCAGTAACATATTGATTAGAAACAAAACCCATTGTTTTATCCCACAGTTCTAATGTCTGAGATTCCCATTCATTTCCAGTTGCTAAGCCATAAATTGCTTGTCCACCATCATACAACCCAGTTCCTATTGATGAAAAAATAGCCATAAGAATAGCTCCAGCATCAACAATTGCTTCACCAAACTGACCAATTCCTTCTAACAAAGAAAAAGTTGCAGTAGTCACTGTACAATTCATTCTGTTATTAAAATCGTTAAATTCTGCTGCTTTTTTTTGCAATTCTGGGAATATTAATTCATTCCAGCATTTTTTAGCATCATTCCAAGTAACATTTACTTTTGAACTAATTTCCGCTTTAGTCATAGACAGGTCATTCTTAGCATTGGTCATTAACTTACCTATTTTTCCCATAACATCATCTGTTAAATCGGAAATCTTAGCACCAATCGCGTTAAAAACTAGTTTATTATCATTCATAGCTTCATTTATAGCACCAACGGCAAAATCGAAAGTTCCAGTCTTTTTAATTTTAAAAAGAGAAAAATCCGATAAATAACCAGGTAATTCTTCCAAATTAGAATAGATATAGTTTCGAATTTGACTTTCTGAGATTAGTCCACTTCTTCCATCATTAGAAAGAGCATTTTCAATTCCTTCTAAATCATTAATATAAGAATCCCACCATTTTTCCATTTTTATATAGCAATTTTCAATATCTTTGTAGATTGATCTCAAACTATTAGCCATAGCTAATACGGTAGCATCACTACTACTAGAAATATATCCATTAGAAAAGGTAGCATATGTAGATGATATATAATTTTCCTTTTCATTAACAAAATCATTTCTATATGTTCTTAAGACGGAGAGATTGATTCTATTAATATCACTCATATGTACCCCTCCTTTTAATATTTAGTTTAATTTCTCAGCTATTTCAATTAACTTTCTTTTAAATTCTACTTCTTCTTGATCTATTAATCCCATATGATATACTTTTTCAATTTGATCATGGTCAAATAATAAAACCTGTTTCATAGAAATTACCCCTTCAGGGTACATACAGCCTGAATAATCGAATACTTTTCCATTTTTTTCTTCACTAATGGTACAAAAACCTGTAATCATAGCACGCTTTGTACCTCCCTTTAACATAACAACAGTCCCAATAGGTAGATATTTTTCTGATACCATAGTATCTCCTCCTTTATATAGAATTACTGATAGTATTTTGAATACTTCTCATGTCATTTTCATTGCTTTTAATCTGATTACTAATATCGTTCATTCTATTTTGAACATTAGTATCTAACACCGTTCTAGTAGCTGTATCACTTGCCCAACATTGATTTTCATTATCATAATAATGAACTACATATTCCTCATCCCTATATAAGCGAGGTTCTAAAGATTTATACTCTTTTTCTAAATTTTGGTTTTCTGAAACCAAATTTTGATAATTTTCGATATAATTAACCAGTGATAAATAATGGTCTATTTTACCTCTTAAGTTTTTATATAAATTTTCCAAAACCATTAGCGAACTATATAGATTATTTCTACAGTTACAATGCCATATATCTGAATTAATAATTTTTGAGCCTAAATTTGCACTAATATTACTATTAATCGAATCTTTACAAGATATTAATGATGATCTTAAACTTCCTACATTTATATTTTCAAAAGCCATATACTTATCCTTTAAACTTCTCTGTTATATTTAACTGATTAGAAACTGCCATCATAATCTTTCTATCTAACGAGCTATAATTTTCTATAACTTGTTGAAGATAAATAACAAAGTTTTGCATATTAAAACAAACATCATCAAATTGATTTGTAATTTCTTTAAATTTTCTATAGTAATATTGATAAGCGTTTCCTTGCCAAAAATCGCTGGAATGGAAACTATTAAAAATTTCATCAATGTTTCTTAAATTCTCTACCAACTTATTTACAATATTTTGCATCTCATTACAATTAAGCTGCATATTATCAAAAGAAAAATGCATTAAATATCTATTCCTTTTGAAGTATAAATCTCATCTAACAACTGATATGTAGTAGGCACTTTTTCTAGAAATGAGATATATTTCGTTAAAGTATCATGCAATCTAGTTAATTCCACAATATTTACATTTCTCATTGTATCAATAAAGCTGGTAGCATCCGTTCCTCGCCAATCATTACTGATATTATCAATGATATTATTCAATTTAGAAATATTATCGTTAAAATCCGTTAATACTTCCTGCATTTGATTGGCCATCTTTTTCGTGTTACTAATATCCATATATATATTCACTAAACCATCTCCTTCTTTGAAATAAGAGTAATACTACTATTACTCTTATTTCAAAGAGCTCTTCCGAACTCTTAATTTCCTTGAATTGCAGCATCAACAGATTGATATCTTTCAAGTACATTTAATAAATGTTGACGGCAATCAATTACTGTCTGCAAAAATTCAGGAAACTTACTACTTAATGTATCAAATTCTGCTTTTGTTTCTGAAGCTGAAGTTCCACTCCAAACACCATCTGTTCCTATTTTAGCAAATAGCGCTTTAATTTCTTCTAATAATGTTTCCATTTTATTAGATGCATCATTGAGTTGATCAGCAATCGATTGAATTTGACCATATGAAAGCTTTGCTTGTCCATTCATTTTAAATTCCTCCTCGTATATTATTATCCGTTAATTGCACCAGAATTATCATTAACAACTTCTTGGTATGCTCTACTAACAGAAAGTAATGTTTCTCCAATTTGATTTACTGTATTTACTAATTTTTGAATGCTCTCTGCTTGTTGTGCAACAGCATTGGAATACTTTGAAGCATCATCACCTTGCCAATAAGATTGTAATTCATTATTCGCTGCTTTGATTCTATTTAAAAGATCTTGAAATTCGCCACCTTTTGCAATAACTTGGTTACCAACGTTGTTAAGTTCTTCAAAATTAATATTTAAATCCATTATTCCACCCCCCTTCATTAAAGAATAATAATTCTACTACCATTTTTAATTCCTGAATCATTTAAATAAATATTATTTTCATATTCTTTACCGGTTTCCTGATCTATCATTTTTAGTTGATCTAATTCCATATTAAAATTGGCATCCGTTAACTCTTTGATTGTTTTAAGAAGATATTTTTTCAATGTACCAATTTTTTTATTAATAGGAAGATACACATCAAAACATGACTCCATTGTCGGGATATTCAAAGTTACTAAAATTTTTGTCATACTTTTACTCTCCTCCTACTTTCTATCTTTATACTACCCTATCTTCTAAGTATTTAACATCTTAAGTATATCTTATCTGCAACCATAAATCAAGAATAAACTTTATACTAATAGTAAACCTTTTGAATCAATGAAATTTTTCACATTTTTTAAAAGAAAATGAAATGTGTTTTTATCTTCTTCTTTTTCAAAAATAATTTGAATTTCTTTTAAATAAATAGTGTTAGATAATACTTCTAACATTACTATTAACAAAATTTCTAAAATAAAAAGGGAAGAATCTTTAGATAAAGATGATAAATATATGGTAGCTTGATAATTTATTGCTCTCTCTTTTTTCATAAGTTCTTGATACAGTTTTCTATAAACCTTTTTTTCATCAAGAGGCTCTATTTTTTTATTTTCAAATATTGGATTCCATTCAATGGAATTTTTCTCTTTCTTACCAACAGTTATTTTTACACCGTTCTTAATAATTTTTTGAATTTCTTTAAAAGTACATCCCAAACTAGAAATTCCATAATAAATATTAGCAAGTTTTATAAAAATATAATTCATAGGAATATAATCATTATCAAAATATAATTTAGTACTGAAACAATAAGGGCATAAACATAAATCATTTTTATTAACATTCTTAATTTTATCTACATAAAAAACATTTAAACATTGATAACAAATTGCAAGATTATTATTCTCTATTTTATTTTGAAATGGCAAATTATTTTTTAATTCTTTTATCTCCATTAACATTTCTTGAAAAGTATAATCACTTGCTGGAAAACTATTATCAGGGAGTTCTAATAATTTTTCAATAATAATATTTAAACTATTATCTTTAATATTTTTAGTATCCACAATCTTTTTTAAAACAATTAAAAGTTCTTCCTCTTCTAATGTGTCAATATCTTTATCTTTTAAAACCTCATACTGCTTTTTATAATTTTTTGGCATGGTTAAAAAATAATTTATATCATCTTGTAGTTCTTTGATTTGAATGATTTTAAAATTTTTATATTTTTCTAACCACCAATACTTCATCTTAATCCCCCAATAAATAAGTTCCTATTTCTTTCCAGTTATTTACTCTTTTAATTCCTAATGATGCCAACTCTTCATCTGAGATATTTTTATTATGATAAGCCGTATATAAGAATTTTTCCCCTTCTCCTTTTAAATTATCCACTCGATCATCAATTTTAATATCGCATACTACTAAATCTTTTCGTGAAGTAAAAATAAAATTTTTGGGATTTAAAAAGAAAAATTCTTTTATTAAATATTTATACTTATTAGATAAATGAATATAAGAATCTGCTATCCCCTGAGGAAAAATATAAGCTGAGCAAATACAGACATCATACTTTTCATTTAACTTTTGTATAACTTCCTTTGCTTGTTCTAATATCTTTACATATTGATAAACATCATGACTGTAAAAATATTTTACATAATCCTCTGTAATACCATCTGGCAACAAATCTTCAAAGTAATAACCATCAATATCATCAGAAGTATATTTTTGATGTAAATACTCATTAATAATATCTAAATATCCCCCTGATACAATGGTATCATCCAAATCAATCATAATGGTTTTCATATTATCACATCCTAAATCTTATAGTTTCACAAAAAGATACTTTCCCAATCAGAAAAAAATTCTAAAAAATATTCCTAAAGTTTTGTTCTTCAAAATAATTTTGATTGCTTGATTGGTTACTATTAATATTCATATTTGTCTTTATTTAATTGTAGCATAAATCTCTCTTGAAAGAAATTCATAGTTGGATACCGATCCATTTTTCCAATTTTACGATGAAGCAATCCTATGGATATAAACAGAAACTATTAAGAAAATAAAAGAGTCTTATTTTCCAAAATAAAATATTGTATTATGTATTATTTTCTAGCATCTTAATTTCATTATATAGCTTTTTGATTATCTTTCAAGGTTGTATGATTCTATTTTTTAGAGTATAATATTTTTTATCAAAAATAAAGACAAGGAGATTATCATGAAAATATGTATTTTAGGAGCAGGGGCTTATGGTCTAGCTTTAGCACTTGCTTGTCATAGAAACCATCATCAAGTAATAGTTTGGACTAAAATAGAAACAGAAAAAGAAGAAATTACCACAACCCGTCAAAATAAAAAAGCACTACCAAACATTTTAATTCCAGAAGAAATTGCTATCACAACAGTTCTAAGCTGCATAAAAGATTGTGAACTAGCAATATTAGCTGTTCCTATTGCCTTTTTGAGAAGTACTTGTCTGGAACTTAAAAACTATATTCATGAAAACCTACATTTTTGTATTGCTACCAAAGGAATTGAAAACCAAACAGAAGCATTTTGTCATGAAATATTAACGGATACTATTTCTACCAAACAAATATCTATATTATCTGGTCCCACTTTTGCCATTGATTTAGCTAGTGGCAGTCCAAGCGGTCTAAGTTTAGCAGCAAACCTAGATACTACTTATGAAATAGTGAAAAATGCGTTACAAAATCAAACTTTAACAATCGAAAAAAGTAATGACATGATTGGTGTAGAAATATGTGGAGCTATCAAAAATATTATGGCAATTGTTGCTGGTATGTTAGATGGTATGAATGCTACAGAAACTACCAAAGCTTTATTTTTAACAAAAGCATTACAAGAAACTGGCAATCTCATTACTAACTTAGGAGGTTTCTATGAAACCATTACCAGTCTTGCTGGCCTTGGTGATTTATTATTAACCTGTAATAGTACCAAGAGTAGAAATTATTCTTTAGGTGTATTACTAACAACAACAACTGAAAATGAATATACCAAAATAAATGATTACCTCCAATCTAATACCGTAGAAGGGTACTATACTTTAATTTCTATATATTCACTAATCCAAAAAAAGAGGCTTTCTTCTCCATTAATTGAATTATTGTATCATATTTTATTTAACCAAACTCAAAAGAAAGAGCTATTTACTATTCTTACCAAATAGTAGCCCTTTCTTTATTTTTTTAGTTTGTAACATTTTAAATAGGAGCCAAATACCAAATATTAGGAAAACACCCGGAATCATCAATCTATATACCGTAACATCCCAAAAATTACAATAAACCCCAAAAATTAAGATGCCTATCCATAACCCAATCATTGGTATGATACGAATTCTTCTATTGCTTAACATCGTATATAGACATATTAAAATTAATGCTCCCGGCCATACAAAACTATAATTCATTACAAAATCGGAATTTAGTAGACTAATGATACATAAAATTCCAAGTCCAAAAGCAATGATTTTTACGATCATATGATTACTCCTTTTTTCTCATGGTAACTGGTTAAAGAAAAATTAAAAGCAATTATATAGCTTTCTTTTTTTGAATTTTTTGATAACTTGGCTTTTCTTGAGAACTTTGTTTGTCATAAGTTGATGATAGATACAAATCTGAAACTTCTACTTCTGTTACTCTTTGATAATCTATTTTGTCACTATTTTGAGAAGATATATCTGGCATCATTTGATAAAGTGGAATATAAGTTCTAGAACGATTTTCTTCTGTTTCATCACTTGGTTGATACCTCTGTGTTTCTATTTTTCTTTTCCTATAATTATTATATTTTTCCAACAGATAGGTAGACCCTAATATGGTTACTGCAACAATCACTAAATTTTTCATTGTTTTATTTTTCATATGATTTCTCCTTTTACAATCGATATTATACTTCATTCTAATTTAGATGTCAAAAAATTGACTTCTATTGTTTACATATGCTATAATTCCAATAGATTTATAATATAAAGGGTGATAATATGAGTATACCAATTTCTTTAAGTGGAGTACGTGGAGATGAAGGTTGGATTTTGGCAGAACCAATTCGCAACTATTTAGGACAAACTCTATGTCCTGCGGATAAAATTTTAGATACAGATACAATTGAACTACTAAAAAAACATTATATGAAATTGAATAAACCTATTAAAGAGATCACTATTCATGTCAAACTTCAATCTAACATATTGACAGATGAACAAAAAGAGTTAATGGAAAATATTCAAAAACAAAATTGTGATGTCCCAGCCTTCATCAATCCAGAACTACAAATAAAAACAATTGAGGCATTAAAGGAAGCTTATAGCCCTTCTGAAAGTAATTTAAAAAGAGCTTTAAAGGTGGTTGATGAATGCTTAGATGATCTTGCACAACGCGTACAAACACAATCTGAATTTTCATATAGTCTAGGTCAATACAAGAATCCACTTAGTATGACTAGTGTATTTGAGCACTCTTTACGAGTTGCACAATTTTCGGTAGTACTAGCTAACATCTATAACAGTCAAATTTCTACAAGCGAACAGCGAATCAATCTACAATCAATCGGAACTGCTGCTTTGCTCCACGATTATGGAACTTGTTTCCATGATGAGAAAGAAATGAAAAAGTTATCTTTATATCAATTAGGAGAAAGTTTTAAGAAAACATATCCTAATATTCCTTCTGATTTATTGCAACAACCCTACGATGAAAAATATAAAAATGTTTATGCTTATGCGGCTTTAAAAAATTTTCTAGATAGTCCTACTTTAACTACTATTTTATTAAGTGGCGAATCAGAAAATGGAAAAGGAATTAATTGCTTACATATCGTCAACAATAAAACAAATTCTTCTTCTATGGCAGCAAAGATTATCTTTTTATGCAATTTATATGATTCCTTATTAACTAGAACGATTGAAACAGATTCTAGTTTGGAAAATGTTAGTACCACTTTGGAAATGCTCATTGCAAATGACGCTATTAATAAACAACTAGGTAATTTATTTTTAAATAATATTCCTTTGTATTCGATTGGTGTTCGTGTTTTACTATCTACTGGAGAATATGCTACTGTAGTAGAAAGATTTACCGGAGCAGATGCAACAAAGCCTATTGTTCAAACATTAGTAAATCCTCCTTTACGTCCAACAACCATTGATTTACGAAATACTACTAATATTACTATTACCAAAATCATAGGATCGAACGAACTACTAGATCAGAAAATCAAAGAAATTACAGATTGGCAATTAAAGAGTATGGAAATTACTTCTATTCCCTTAGAAACAAGAGATAATGATATAGAAAAAAGAACTAAAACAATGTAAAAAGAAAGTGTTAATTCCTTTCTTTTTTATTTATCCATATTTTGATAATAATCAAATTCTGATAAACTGCAAACCACACTTTCTAAATCTTCAAGATCCACTTGATAATTCTCATTTAAATAATTTTGAATATCAAAAATGAAGCTTTTCACATCAGAATATTGATCATAGAAGAAATGATATTTTTTTAATATCTCTATTTGATGATCAGATAAATATATTCCATTTCCCCGATCTTGGAACAAATTTTTCCTAGGTTCTAAATCTCTTACCAATCTCTCTAAAGATATATCCTTATAAGTCATTTTCATTTTTTACCTTTAACACTTCCGTAATAGCTTTCATCACTCCTAGTTTTCCATAAGAATAAGTTAATCCACCTTGCTGATAAGCAACATAAGGCTCTCTTAAAGGACCATCACAAGAAAGTTCAATCGAAGAACCCATCGTAAAACAACCTGCTGCCATAATCACTGGGTCGCTGTATCCTGGCATATCCCAAGGATACGGAATCGCATTAGAATCAATAGGAGAAGCCATCTGAATACCTTGACAATACTTAATTAACCCTTCTCTATCGTGAAAAATAATATTTTGAACAATATCTGCTCTACATTCATTATATTTAGGTTCTACTTCATATCCTAAATCCTCTAATACTTTGCTAGTTAAAACAGCTGTTTTCAAACTAGAAGCAACCACACTAGGAGCAAAAAATAAGCCTTGTAGAATTTGTTTATTCATTCCTAAAGTTGGTCCTACTTCCCTTCCTTCACCTGGGCAAGTAAGTCTTTCACCAGCTAGTTCAATTAAATCATGCCGACCAGCGATATAAGCTCCATTCGGAGCAATTCCACCTCCAAGATTTTTAATTAAAGAACCAACCATCACATCACAACCAACCTCTATTGGCGTAGTACTTTCTACAAATTCACAATAACAGTTATCTACCATGATGATTACTTCTGCGTCTACTTTGCGGATTTCTTCTACTACTTTTTTGACCTTATCAATCGTAATACTTTTTCTAGTAGAATATCCTTTGGATCTTTGAATTTCAATTAATTTTACTTTATGTTCTGTTAAATATTTCTGAATATTCTCATAATCAAAATCATCATTTACTAAATCAATTTGTTCATACTGAACACCAAAAGAAGCTAAACTACTATTGTTTTCTTGAATTCCAATTACCTCGTGTAATGTATCATAAGGGGTTCCCGTAATACTTAACATGATATCATTGGGCCTAAGATAAGAAAATAAAGCAACGGTTAAAGCATGAGTACCTGAAATAAACTGACTACGAACAAGGGCATCTTCACTGCCTAATATATCTGCAAACACCTTTTCAATGGTGTCCCTACCAATATCATTATATCCATAACCAGTTGTCGAATGAAAGTGAACTTCATTAATTTGATGTTTATGAAAAGCACTTAAAACTTTCAATGTATTTCTTGCTTCCTCATCGTCAATTTTCTGAAATATGCTCCCTAATTCTTTTTCCTTTTCCTTTACTAAAGCAATTACTTTAGGATTGATATCTAATTCTTGATACATATTTCATCACCTCTTTCTTCCTTCTTTTTTTTCATAATTTTCTTCATTTGTTTTACCATATTTGCTTTCTATTCTGTCATATAAAACATCAATAAGTCTCTCTTCTACAGTAGTTTCATCTAGTTCATCAATCAAAAATTGATTTTCTTCTATATAAATATCTACTATTCCTATCTTATTTTTATATATTAAGAACTCACGCCTATGCTTTTTTAAATATTGATACTGTTGTTCTGTAATAAAACTAGGTAAATAGAAAACAACAGTATCATCTTTTTGGATTGCTAAATGCCCTAGTTTAGCAATCGCTTTACCCCATTGATACCCGTTATAATTTTCTTCTTCTACTTGTACTGTTTCAAAAGTTAATCCCAAATGATAGGTATCAGAAAAATCTTTGACGACATGACCATGCCTTTCTTCTTTTATTAGCAATTCTTTCCTATATATCGGCAAATGGATTTGAGTCTCATCAGGTATGATAATCATTTCCCTTGTTTTTCTAATCATCTACATCCACCATCCACACGAATTACTTCACCATTAATATAACTAGCATCATCGCTAGCAAGAAAAACAACTACTTTAGCGATCTCTTCTGGATTAGCAAAACGAGTTAATAAGATTTTATGTTTTTCTTCTTCTATAAAATCAGGATTCATTTCTAATACAGGTTCTGTATTGGTCCAACCAGGTGCTACACTATTTACTCTAATATACGGTGCATACTGTACCGCCAGATTTTTAGTTAAAGAAATAACTCCAGATTTAGATGCATCATAATCCATTGCTAAAGGATAATTTTGATCAATCCCATTATTGGAAGAAATATTAATGATAGCTCCCTGCTTCTTCTCTAACATATATTTTCCTACATATTTACTTACCAAAAAAGTACCAATTAAATTGGTTTCGATTACCTTTAAGAATTCTTCTTTGGATTTATCATTCATCTCATTATCAATCGCAATCCCAGCATTATTCACTAAACAGTCAATATGCCCAAACTCTAAAATAGTTTTTTCTACCATATTCTTTACTGATTCTTCATTAGAAACATCTGCTTTCACTACTAGAGCCTTTCTATGGTATTCTTCTTCCACTTTTCTTTTTAATGCTTCTGCTTTTTCTTCATTAGATAAGTAATTAATTACTACATCATAACCCTTTTTAGCAAATTCCAATACTGTTGCTGCACCAATTCCTCTACTACTTCCCGTTACTAATACAACTTTTTTATCTAATTCCATAGATCCATCTCCTTTTTATTAGCTCTTCTATTAATTCTTCCTTTGGTGTAAAGAATGTTGTCGATAAATATAACTTTTGTCTTCTATTCAATGTATATCTAATTAAATAAATACTGTTTAATCGAATTTTTACCTTTTTCTTTCTTAAATAATCACAAGTATATAACTTACAAGCTATATTTTTAATACTACATCCCGTACTAGTTAAATATTTACAATTTTCTTTTTTTCGAATACTGTAACAACACCCATTTTTTAATAATGGTTCATTCGGATTTTCCTGACAAAGGCATCTCCTTTTTTCACAAATACCATTCTTAAAATT
Organism: uncultured Bacilli bacterium; assembly: GCA_944359075.1. GTDB lineage: Bacteria > Bacillota_I > Bacilli_A > RF39 > UBA660 > Alloscybalousia. Next base: position 1,380 of record CALVSR010000016.1, on the reverse strand, counting down.
ACAGTAATTATTTTCTTGAAATTCATGATCTAAATAATCACAAAGTAAATCATACAGCTTACTATATCGGATTTTTTTATCCTTTATTTTTAAAATATATTCGATTATTTTCATTTTTCCTTCTATTTGAGAATCCCGTATTCTTTCTAAGTATTTTCTTGTTTTATTGTAGACTCTTTGATTTTTTCTAGTTAAAGTTTTTTCCTCTTTAGTCACCATTTTCAACACTTCTTTTCCTAATATATTGTGTTTAGACTATTTTAAAAAGTTTTTTATATTATTCTACTCTAAAAGACGTATTTCATAATAATCTAAGATTTTTTCTAACTTTATAACGGCATCATTGGGTAACTTTATAAGCTACTCAAGTACCTCTTCATAATTATTATTTTATACTAAAAGATATATTTTTTCTAGGTATTATGCTAGATTTTATAAAATGTTGTATAATGACTTTGGTGATAGAATGAATAATATAGAAAAACTCCAAAAATTAATTGATCAAAGTAATAAAATTGTCTTCTTTGGGGGAGCTGGTGTTTCCACTGAAAGTGGAATTCCTGATTTTAGAAGTAAAAATGGATTATATCAGATGAAATATGATTTTCCACCCGAAGAAATTTTATCTCATCATTTTTTTAACGAAAAAACCAAGGAATTTTATCAATTTTACCAAAATAAGATGAATTTACTAAATAAAGAACCAAATATTTGCCATAAATATTTAGTAAAATTAGAGCAAGATGGAAAACTATTTAGTATTATTACTCAAAATATTGATGGATTACATCAAAAAGCTGGGAGTAAAAAAGTACTAGAACTGCATGGAAGTATCTATCAAAATCATTGCCTAAATTGTGGAAAAAATTATTCTGCAAAAAAGGTTTTTACGACTCAAGGTATTCCTAAATGTAGTTGTGGAGGAATCATCAAACCGAATGTTGTTTTATATGAAGAGACATTAGATGAAGATACTATCAATCAAGCCATTATTTCTTTACGTAAAGCTGATTTATTAATTGTAGCTGGAACCAGTTTAACTGTATATCCTGCTAGTAGTTTTATTCACTACTACAGTGGAAAAGAGTTAGTATTTATCAACCAAGATGGTACTAATTATGATAATATGGCTACTCTAGTAATTCATGATAAGATCGGAAATGTCTTTTCTAAATTAAAGTAAGTACATAAATTTTTTAAGTCTTTTCGAAACTTTCTTAAATAATATAATTGGAAGATAAATATATAATCGTTTGCCATATATTTAAGAAAGGAGCTTTGCATGCAAAAAGAAAAAGAATCGGAATTTATATCCTTGGTATCAGATACTACATTTAAGTATCTATATAAGAATATAAAAACCAGAAGTTGGATTGAAAA
>CALVSR010000015.1 GCA_944359075.1 uncultured Bacilli bacterium | reverse complement strand
ATTACGAAGTTAAATGAGCAAGAAACATTTCAAAGCTTGATGACCTATGAAGAAGATCAAAAGAAGATTTTAAACACTGAGAAGAAGATTTCTTTTGAAGAAGGAAAAAAAGAAAGCCAAATAGAAATAGCGAGAGCTATGTTATCAAAAGAAATCGATATGAAAACTATTTCTGAATGTACTGGTTTAACACTTCAACAATTAAAAGAATTAGAAAAAGGGTAATGAATAATTATTCTTTTTTTGACAAAACTTGCTTAAAATAATGAAATATAGTAGAATGGGAAATAGTTTTGGAGGAATACTATGATACAAACAAAAAATGTAACACTTCGTTTTGGAAAACGTACTTTATTTGAAGATGTAAATATAAAATTTACGGCAGGGAACTGTTATGGATTAATTGGTGCAAATGGCGCAGGTAAATCCACTTTCTTAAAACTATTAAGTGGTGAAATTGAAACTACTAGTGGGGAAATTATAATTTCAAAAGGGGAAAGAATTTCTACTTTAAAACAAGATCATTATGCTTATGAAGACTATACGGTGATGGACACTGTAATTATGGGAAATACCAAGCTATATAACATCATGAAAGAAAAAGAAGAGTTATATTCCCACACGGAATTTACAGATGCGGATGGTATGCGTTTAGCAGAACTGGAAGGTGAGTTCATGGAATTAAATGGATGGGAAGCCGAAAGTGAAGCCGGTCAGCTACTATCGAATTTAGGAATTGAGGTATTAAAGCATTACTGTTTGATGAGCGAGATCCCAGCAAAATTAAAGGTCAAAGTATTACTTGCACAAGCTTTATTTGGAAATCCCGATATTTTATTATTGGATGAACCAACCAACAATTTGGATATCGAAGCAATCAATTGGTTAGAAGAGTTTTTAATCAATTATCCTAATACGGTAATTGTAGTTAGTCATGATCGTCATTTTTTAAATAAAGTTTGTACTCATATAGCTGATATTGATTATAATAAAATCAAATTATATATTGGAAACTATGATTTTTGGTATGAGTCTAGCCAGCTTGCTTTAAAACAAATGAAGGAAGCGAACAAAAAGAAAGAAGAAAAGATAAAAGAATTACAAGATTTCATTGCTAGATTCTCAGCCAACGCTTCGAAAAGTAAACAGGCAACTTCTCGTAAGAAGATGTTAGAAAAAATAGAATTAGATGAAATAATCCCTTCTTCTAGAAAGTATCCATATATTGATTTTAAACCAGAAAGACCTAGTGGCAAAGAAATCTTAACAGTTAAGAATCTATGCAAAACGGTAGATGGTAAAAAAATCTTGAATAAAGTTTCTTTTTCAGTCTTAAAAGGAGATAAAATTGCATTTGTTGGTAGTGATGAATTAGCGAAAACCATGCTTTTTAAAATTCTAATGGGCGAAGAAAAATTTGATTCTGGTGAAGTGATTTGGGGAAAAACTGTGACCAAATCTTATTTTCCCCAAGATAATTCTTCTTATTTTACGAAAGATATCAATATTATGGAATGGATTGGACAGTATTATAATATTGATGATGAAACAGTACTTAGAGGTTTTTTAGGTAGGATGTTATTTTCTGGGGAAGATGTGTTTAAAAAAGTCACTGTATTATCCGGTGGAGAAAAAGCTAGATGTATGTTATCCAAATGTATGTTAGAAGCAAGTAATATGTTGATATTAGATGAACCTACAGCTCATTTAGACTTGGAAAGTATTACAGCTTTAAATAACGGATTGATTAAGTATGATTCTGAACTTTTATTTGCTTCTCATGATCACCAGTTTGTTAGTACGGTTTCGAATCGTATTATTGAAATTTTACCAACTGGTGTGATTGATCGCAGGTTACCATATGATGAATATTTAGAAAATAAAGAAGTAAATCAATTACGCGGACGAGCATATGCAGAAAAAGTCTAGAGATAAGTAAAGAAGTAATTAACCATTTGTCGATAATTACTTTTTTAAATTTTAAGACAAAAGTTTAGAACAAGTTGAAAAAATACCTAAAAGAGAAATATTAAATTTAACGCTTTTGAATTTAAATTTCAAAATGACTTAATCGAACTCAAATGAAAATTTGTCAAAAAAACATCCGATAATTTATTAGAAAATAACGATAAATAGATAACATTTTTAAATAATATTATTGGATGGGAAATCAGTACACATATAGGATTTTACTAGAATTTATAGTATAATTATATCAACAAAAATGCTTGTAAAGGGAGAAGATTATGTTAGAAAATAACGATAAGTATTTTGAAGTATTAAATGATATTAAGAAAACTTTAATGGTAACTAGAAATAAGATAATAGAAAATGCAAATAAAGATTTGATTTTAATGTATTACAACATTGGCTTAAAACTAATTGAAAATAATAAATGGGGTTCTTCTTTTATTGATACATTAGCCAAGGATTTAAAAATAGAGTTTCCTACCTTAAAAGGAATGTCAGCAAGAAATTTAAGATATATGCAAAAATTTGCTACAGAATTTGAATATGATGAATTTTTGCAACACGATGTTGCAAAATTACCTTGGACTTCTGTAACAACGATTATAGATCAAGTAAAAGATAAAGAACAAAGAAATTGGTATATTAAAGAATCTGTCCAAAATGGTTGGTCAAGACCTGTAATAGTTCATCAAATAGCAAGCAAGTTATATGAAAGACAAGCACTACTTGAAGATAAAACAACTAATTTTGATGAAACATTACCATCCCCTAATAACGAACAAGTAAAAGAACTATTAAAAAATCCCTACATATTTGATTTTATAACTGCAGATGAAGATTTAAAAGAGTTAGATATCGAGCAAGAACTAACTGCCAATATAACTAAATTATTATTAGAATTAGGAAATGGTTTTGCATTTGTTGGAAGACAATATCATTTAGAAATAGAAAATGAAGATTACTATATTGATTTATTATTCTATAATTTAAAAGTTAGAAGTTATGTTGTAATTGAATTAAAAACAACGGAATTTAAACCTGAATATGCCGGTAAACTAAATTTTTATTTAAGTGCTGTTGATAAGTATATTAAAGCTGAAAATGATAATCCGACATTCGGAATACTTCTTTGTAAAGATAAGAAAAAAGTTACTGCTGAACTTGCTTTAAAAGATATTAATAAACCTATTGGAGTAAGTGAATACAAAATTCTATCAGAAATACCAGAATTCTTGGAAAATACTTTGCCAAGTATCGAAGACATAGAAAAAAGATTGGCAGAAAGTGAGTAGAGGATATTATGAAAGTGAATATAAATGATGAATATAGTAAATTAAAATCCGTTGTAGTATCAAGTGCTAGTTATTTTGATTCCTCAAATTTAGCAATAAATAACGAGACCATTAGATATTATGCTGAAAAAGGAAGTATTCCAACAAAAGAGGCAATATTGGAAGAACAAAAACAGTTTTGGAATGTATTAAAGAATTTAGGAATTGAATTATTGGTAGCCGAGCAAGTTAAAGAAGCAAAAGGGCAAATGTTTACGAGAGACCTAGCTTTTGTTATTGGAGATAAATTTTTTGTATCTAGTATGAGAAAAGAAAATCGAAGATTAGCCATTAATGGTTGGAATCATATTATCGATCAAATAGAAACGGATAAAATAGTTAAAGTACCTCCTAATATTTATTTGGAAGGTGGGGATATCTTAGTAGATAATAAAACTATTTATGTTGGAATTAGTGAGAGAACTACAGTGGATTCTATTCAATTTCTAAAGGATGTATTAAAAGAAGAGTATTCGATTGTTCCCTTAAAGCTAAAGCCTAAATTTCTTCATTTAGATGTTGTATTTACTATAATAAATCCCAATTTAGCTTTAATATATAAAGATGGCTTAGAAGAAGAGTCATATAAATTATTGAATAAATATATAAAAATTGAAGTAACTGAACAGGAACAGTTTACACTCGCAACAAATGTTTTTGTTGTCAATCCTCAAACAATAATTATGAATTCTATACATAAAAGGATTGAAGAAGAATTAAAAAAACTGAATTTAAATGTTATATCACTTAATTTGACAGAAACTGCTAAAGATGGAGGCGCATTCAGATGTACTACTTGTCCTATTGAAAGAGAATAAAATCATTATCAGTATTTCCAAAATAAAAACACATCTTTAGAAGATAGATTTAAATATTATATTGGAAAAAAATTTAGCTAAAGGATTCATCTAGGATAAAAATGTAGAAAGGGAAATATGGTAAAAAAATATATTCTCGCCCTAGATGATGATGTTTTTTAAGACTTTAATTCAAAAGATCATGGACAGGTAGGAATATAATAAGTTTGTTAAATGTTTGTGTTGAAAAATAATGATAAAAAATTAGCTAAATTAACTAAGCATTTTAATAAAATTAGAGAGAAATAGGTAAAAAGGAAAATGAAGATGTATTAGTCAGTATTCGGCACAAAATCTCTCTTGTCACTGACTAAATTATCATGAGAAGAAGTTATGAACAAAGAGTTATTAGAAAAAGTAAGGGAAAATTTTTTGTTAAAAGAACAGAACTTAAGTATTTACGCAACGAAAAGTAAAGAAGGAATTCGTTTAAAAAAAGAAATAAGATTAGATGAATTTAGACCGGAATTTTATCATGATATCGATCGGATTATTCATTCTTTGTCATATACAAGATATTTGGATAAGACACAGGTCTTTTCCTTTAACGCAAATGATCATGTTAGTAAAAGAATTGTACATGTACAATTGGTAAGTAAGATTGCTCGTACGATTGGTAGAGCACTAAATTTGAATGAGGATTTAATAGAAGCCATTGCGCTTGGTCATGATATTGGACATACTCCTATCGGTCATGTTGGAGAAGCTATTTTAAATGAAATTTCATTACGTGAAACAGGAACTATGTTTAACCATAATATTCAAAGCGTTAGAAATTATTTAGTATTAGAAAAAGATGGATTAGGAAATAACTTAACCATTCAAACATTAGATGGTATTATGTGTCATAATGGAGAAATGGTATCCAATATTTATGAACCATATCCTAAGACGAAAGAGGCTTTTTTAGAAGAATATCAAGCTTGTTATACAGATAAAAATGTATTAAAAAAGATAAGACCAATGACATTAGAAGGGTGTGTTGTTCGCATTAGTGATATTATTGGGTATTTAGGGAGAGATATTGAGGATGCTATCAATATAGGAGTTTTAAAAAGAGAAGAAGTTCCTACTAATATCAAAAAAGTATTAGGAACTACCAATAAAGAAATTGTAAACACAATTATTTTAGATATTGTAGCAAATAGTTTAGGAAAACCATATATTAAATTAAGTGATTCTGTATTCAAAGCCATTTTTGATTTAAAAAAATTTAATTATGAGCATATTTATAGTAAGGCAAATTCGAAAGAAAAACTTGATTTTTATAAACAAGGAATGAACTTATTATTTCAAAAGTATTTGGATGATTTACATAATAAAAATATGGATAGTGATATTTATCAAATCTTTTTAAATCAAATGGATATTAGCTATATTGAAAATACAGATTTTAAAAGAATTGTGATAGATTATATTGCAGGAATGACAGATGATTATTTTTTACAAGCTATTCATATCGTTAATGCTGTTAATAAAAATTGATTGACATTTTGTTCCTTTTATGATAAAATTTTAAAAGTATTTGTAAGTGGAGGGGATATAATGAGCGGAAAAAAGCCTGTTTATCTAACAAAAAAAGGATTAGAGGAATTAAAAGCGGAATTAGAGGATTTAATTAATGTAAAGAGACCTGCTAATATCCAAGCAATTAAAGAAGCTCGTGCTTTAGGAGATTTATCTGAAAATGCAGATTATGATTCCGCAAGAAATGAGCAAGCCGTGTTAGAAGGCAGAATAAAAAAAATAGAACAAATGCTAGAAAATTATGAAATTATAGAAGAGACTTCTAAAGATAAAGTAAGTCTTGGAAGTACTGTTTCTATCCGTTATATAGATGAAGATGATGAGATGGATGAATATATGATTGTTGGAAGTCAAGAAGCAGATCCATTTGCTAGTAAGATTTCTAATGAGAGTCCGATTGCTCAAGCTTTAATGAATCATAAAGTAGGAGAGATTGTAACTGTAGAAAGTCCAAATGGAAGTTATCAAATCGAAATTACTGATATTAAATAGATAGTTTTTACTATCTTTTTCTTGTTTGTAACAAAAAAGTATTATATAATATTAAGCGTATTGGAGGAATTAGAATGGCAAAAGAAAAAAATACGAATAAGAAGGAACTAGCTATAAAAATAGAAGGGTTAGAATGGACTACTGCTGTAGATCAAGCTTTTAAAGAAAAAGTTAAAACCGTAACAGTAGATGGATTTCGAAAAGGAAAATGTCCAAGAAATATATTTGAAAAAAAATATGGCAAGGAAACTTTATATATTGATGCAGCAGAAAAATTATTAGGAACAGCTTATGAAAAAGTAATGGAAGAAAATAAAGATGTTATCCCAGTAGTTCAACCACGTGTGGATATTAAATCTATTGATGAATCAGGAGTAGAATTTGTATTTACCATTATTACTGCACCAGAAGTAACTGTAAAAAAATATAAAGGATTAAAAGTAAAAAAGGAAAGTAGTAAAGTTACAAAAGAAGAGATAGAACACGAACTTTCTCATCTTTTAGAAAAATATACTGAATTAGTGGTAAAAGAAGATGAGACAGTAGCAAATGGAGACATCGCTATTATTGATTTTGAAGGATTCAAAGATGGAGTTGCTTTTGAAGGCGGTAAGGGAGAAAACTATTCTCTTGAAATTGGTTCTCATACTTTTATTCCTGGTTTTGAAGAGCAGCTAGTAGGAATGAAATTAAATGAAGAGAAAGAAATTCAAGTTACTTTTCCAGAAGACTATGTTGCTAAAGATTTGGCTGGTCAGGAAGTTGTGTTTAAAGTAAAAGTAAATGAGATTAAGACAAAAAAGGCAAGAGAATTAGATAGTGATTTCTTTGAAGATTTGGGAATGGAAGGCATTGATTCTAAAGAAAAATTAGAGAATGAAATTAAGAGTAATCTTCAAGCCAATAAAGATATGGAAGCAGAAAATAAATATATTGATGCTTTACTTTCAGAAATTACTAAACATGTAGATGTAGATATTCCAGAAGAGATGGTAGAAGATGAGATTCACTATATGATTCATAAATTTGAAGAACAGTTAAAAATGCAAGGTTTAAGTTTAGAAATGTACTACCAATTTACCCAAAGTGATGAAAAAGCGCTTCATGATCAAATGGAGAAAGAAGCATATGAACATATTCTTTATCGTTTAACACTAGAAGAAATCTTAAAATTAGAAAAAATTGAAGTATCTGATCAAGAAGTAGAGGAAGAGATTAAATCTTTGGCAGAAAAATATTCTATGAAAGAGGAAGAGTTGCTAAAAGCACTTGGATCTAAAGAAATGATTAAGTATGATCTAGAAATGAGAAAAGTAATAGAAGTTTTAAAAGAGGCTAACAAATAGTTTCTTTTTTTTTATGAAGATGTTATACTGAAAATAGAGGTAGATTATAATGAAGCGAAAGAAAAAACTCCTATTTATAATACTGATTGTGTTTTTGATATGTATCATTATTTTTTTTATAGGTCGTAGTTTTGGTTTTTTTAAGTATATCAAAAAAGGAGAAACTGTGAATATTATTGCTATCAATGGTATTGCAACGGAAATCTTAAATCCCGAAAATGATGCATTAAACTTGGAAAATGTTTATCCTATGACTGATAGTGAGGGTCTTGCTCTTATACCTTTTGAATTCCAAATGACTAATACATCTAGTCGTAGTTTATCTTATTCTATTCAAATTGAAATCGATGATGAGAAACTAGATGCTTGTACTTTAGAAGATGGTACGAAGTGTCCCGAACTATCCCCAACTTACTTGAAATATGTCTATAAGAAAAATGATGAAACTTATACAGAACCTAGAAATTTAGCTTCTGATGGTAATATCATAGCTAGTGGCGTAATAGCGGGAAAAGAAACTATCACTTCTTCTATTATTCTTTGGATTGATGAAAATGCCGGTAACGAGATCATGAATCACTATTTTTATGGAAAGATTGTGATAACGGGAGAATTGAATACTTCTAGCAATTATCAAGAAAGTATTTTAAATGGAGCAGATCCGGTATTAACAGATTATTTAGTACCTGTTCAAATCGCAGAAGATGGGACAGTAACCAAAGCAGATACTACTAGCCAGTGGTATAGTTACGAAAATAAGAATTGGGCAAATGCTGTAGTGTTAAAAGATGAAGAAATTACTTATGGTAACGGAGAAACAATCTCAGAAGATAATATAGAAAGCTATTTTGTATGGATACCAAAATATAGTTATCAATTATGGGATCTAGGCAATTATTCTAGTTTAACGAGTATAGAATCGAAAGAACAGACTATTCCTATTAAATTTGGATTAACGAATACCAGTGATAGTAATACTGGAGAATGTACAACACCAGGAGTAGCTGGAGAAAGTGGAAGTTGTCAAGTAGGAGACTATATGACACATCCAGCATTCTTAGCTTTTGATAGTAATGGATTATGGGTAGGAAAATTTGAAACTGGGTATGATGGGGCAACGAGCACTACAGAAGCACAAGTAAATAGTAATGATTCTAGTAAGATTATTATTAAACCGAATGTGTATAGTTGGCGTTATAATACCGTAGGAAATATGTTTAGTGCAAGTTACAACTATATAAGATCTGATGAAAGTCATATGATGAAGAATACGGAATGGGGAGCAGTAGCATATTTATCCCATTCTAATTATGGAATAAATGCTAAAGTTAGGGATAATAATTCTGAATTTCTAACAGGATACGGGCAAGTGAATGAGAGTACTTGCTCTAGTAGTACTAGTACTGATTGCAACCAATTTGGAAACGATCCTGCAATCACTCAGCCATATAATACTGAAATTGGATATTTAGCATCCACAACTGGAAATATTAGTGGAATTTACGATATGAGTGGTGGCGCTGGAGAATTTGTAATGGGATATACAACCGGTGCTAATACAGTAGGAGGAAGTAGTGGAATTACTACTCTATACCCTGATTTCTTTACAAATAACAGTTGGGATAATTTCTATGATCAATATTCCACTACTGAATTTATAAATTTTGCTAACAGGATTTTAGGTGATGCTACAGGAGAAATGGGGCCATTTGCAGATTCCATATCTAGTTGGTATGGTAATTTAAGTAGAACTGCATCTTCTGTTTATCCATTTCATATTAGAGGAGGTCACCGTGGTTCTGGAACGGGAAATGGAATTTTTTCGTTTTCTCCTAACGATGGATCTGAAAGTTCAACAGCAGGTTTTAGAATTGTTTTAACTCCAACTAAATAATTGGATATTAAGGACTTGACTATTTTGTAGTCAAGTTTTTGTTACTTTATATGTGAAAATATGAATATAAAAGAGTAAGGATAGTTGTTATAAAAGTACCATAAATATCCAATGTAAAAAGTCCAATGTAAAAAGTTGTCTATTTGGTTGCTTTTTTTATACAAGATGTTATAATAAAAATCAGTTTTGAGGTGGTGAAAGAAATGCAAAATAGTCTTCCTGTGTTAGTATTAAAGGATACTGTTCTTTTACCTTCTAGTGAACTTCGAATGGATTTTAACACAACTTTAGAAAAACATATATTCTCTATAGCGGAAGGATATCATGATAGTAATTTATTAATTGTAAATACTAATTTAGATATTAATTCTTCTTTGAATATGAAAAAACTTCCTACGATTGGTATTGTAGGTATTATCAAAATGCATATTGATTTGCCTAATGGTAAAACTAAAATTGTAGTTTATGGTACTAGAAGAGTTAAAGTATCAAATTATAAACAAGGTGAACAAGTTTTAGAAGCCGAAGTAGAAGAATTAGAATTAGAAAAAGTTGACTCTAAAGAACATGCCGCTTACTTAAGAGCAATTTATAAGAAACTAGAAAAATATCAAGAAATTAGAGAATTCAAACATGATATTTTAGAAACAATTTTAAAAATTGAATCTTTAGAAGAATTAACAGACTTTATTGTTCCTATGCTTCCTATTACTGTAAATCGTAAAATTGAGTACGCAGAAGAGAAATCAGCAATTAAAAGAGCAGAAATGATTCTTTCTGACATCAATCAAGATATGGAAATTGCCGAACTAGAAAAAATTATTGATGATAAATTATCTTATGAAATAGAAAAAAGTCAAAAAGAATATATATTACGTGAAAAAATTAGAGTAATCAAAGAGGAACTGGGAGATATTAATGACAAAGATAGTGAAATTGCGAAGTTAAGAAATAGAATTGAAAAATTAAAATGTAATTCGAAGATAAGAGAAAGATTAAAATTAGAATTAAATCGTTATGAAACAATGACCCCGAATGCTCCAGAAGTTAGTATGATTAGAAATTATATTGATTGGTTATTGGATTTACCTTGGGGTATTCATACCAAAGATAATCAGGATTTAAATAAAGTAAAAGAAGTATTAGATGAGTCTCACTTTGGTCTTGAACCAGTAAAAGAGAGAATTGTGGAATACTTAGCAGTTAAGAAAAATACCAATAGTTTAAAAAGTCCCATTATTTGTTTGGTAGGCCCTCCCGGTGTTGGAAAGACCACTTTAGCTAGAAGCATTGCAGATAGTCTAAATCGTAAATGTACTAAAATATCGGTTGGTGGTATTAATGATGAAGCTGAAATTGTGGGTCATAGACGAACTTATGTCGGGGCAGCCCCAGGTTTAATTATCCAAGGAATGAAAAAAGCAGGAAGCTCTAATCCAGTATTTATCATCGATGAAATCGATAAAATGACCAAGGATATTAAAGGGGATCCTGCTAGTAGTTTGTTAGAAATTTTAGATCCCGAACAAAATAAAACATTCTCAGATCATTATATTGAAGAGGAATTTGATTTAAGTCAAGTTATGTTTATTACGACTGCTAATTATTATGATCAAATACCTAACGAATTAAGAGATCGTTTAGAAATTATTGAACTTTCTTCTTACACAGAATATGAAAAATTAGATATTGCTAAAAACTATTTGATTCCAAGAGAATTAAAAGAGCATGGTTTAACAGAAAAAGAAGTGGAATTTAGTGATGAAGTAATTCTGACGATGATTCGTTCTTATACCAAAGAGGCTGGAGTTCGTGAACTAACTAGAAATTTGGCTACTGTATTAAGAAAAATTGTGAAAGATAAACTATTGGATCAGAAAAAGGATTTTTATTCAGTAACAGATTATAATATTGAAAAATATTTAGGAAAGAAAAAGTATATGTGGACAGATGTAGATGTCATTGAACATGTTGGAGTAGTGAATGGTTTGGCTTATACCCCTTATGGTGGAGATACTTTGCCTATTGAAGCAGTTATGTTTCCAGGAAAAGGCAATATTATTATGACAGGTAGTTTGGGTGAAGTTATGAGAGAATCTGCCAATTTAGCTTTTGATTATATTAAAGCCAATTTTGAAAAATTCGGAATTGATTATTCGTTATTAGAAAGTAAAGATATTCACATTCATGTTCCAGAAGGGGCAGTACCAAAAGATGGGCCAAGTGCAGGAGTAACTTTGACTACAACTTTGATTTCTCTACTTACTAATACTAGTATTCATACCAATGTAGCTATGACGGGTGAGATGACTCTAAGAGGCAAAGTACTAGCCATTGGAGGATTGAAAGAAAAAATAATAGGTGCTCACCGCAATGGTATACGCACCATCTTTATTCCTAGTTCTAATGAGAAAGACTTAGATGAAATTCCTAATGATATTAAAGAAGAAATTCACTTTATTTTAGTGGATCGTTATATGGATATTTATCAAAATTTATTTAAAAAGAAAAGAGGTAGAAAGAAAATTGATCCAAGAAATATTAGATTACTTATCGATTAGAGCCCTACTATATAATTCTGATTCAGAAAAAATAATAGAAGTTGCAGAAACAAAAGAGAATTTTGTCTATGTATTAAATAGTATCTATCTGTTGATGCAAGAAGAAGATTTTGTTTTTATTTCACCATCTATGGTAATTACAGTTTCAGAATTTATTCAAAAATACCGTTTTGACTATAATAAAGAAAAAGAAATCAATGATAAAATGAATTATATCATTGAAAGATTAAAAGATTATCGTCATATGAGTTCTAAAAGAAGAGAATTAATCATACAAGATTGGATTTTAGAAGAATCCAAAAATAGGAATTTACCTTTATGTTATACCAATCTTACCAGTATTTTAGGGCTCATTTCTTTAGATGTTTTCTATTTTGAAAATATGATTTCGATAGAAGGACCGCTTCAAATAGAATGTGTAGTAGAATATCTTTCTATTATTAATATTATTATGAATAAGTTTCCTAAATGTTTCGATGAAGATTCAGAATTCCTAGAAGTAACTAGACAAAACTTAGTTAGTTTAGCTTATAATAAAAAAATTCCTAAAGTAGATGCTAGAATGGTCAATAGAACTTTGAAAAAAATGAAAAAAACTTATCCTGCTTTGGGTGAAGAAAACTTTCAAAAAGTTATAAAAAAGACTTAAAATTAGTCTTTTTTTCTTTTTCTTACATAATATTCTAATAGAAAAGAGGGATATTATGAAGAAGGTTGTGCCTTTTACAAAAACAATTACTTTTAGAACAATGATTGCTGAGATTACAGATATAGAAGTAAATCATACATTAGCTTTGAATGAAAATCATGAAATAGAGGGTGATATTTTAGTAGATGGTACTTATAAAATGACAGATGCTAGTCAAATTGAAGAAGAATTTCATTATAAATTACCATTTACGATTGAGGTAGACTCTAAATATGATTTAAAAGAATTAGAAATTACGATTGGAGACTTCTATTTTGAAATTATTAATGAAGAAGATTTGAAAATTAACGTGGAAATTGAAATGGATGGTTTGGAAGAAAAAATGGAAGAGCTTTCTCCTATTATAACCAAAGTTTCTTTAGATAATGATACGGAAGTATTAGAAGTGGAAGAATCAAAAGAAGAAGAGAAAGAGCTTGTTCGAAATAAAGAAGTAGAGGAATCTAAAGATATACCAGTACCAATAGAGGTAGAAGAAACTACTGAAAAAATAGAATTTCAAACAGAAAGCAATCCACTGGATAAGCTAGCCGAAGAAATTGAAGCAGATATTAAAAATGATACTGGTTCTGAAAAAATTATGATGAAGCAGATGAATTTTCAAAAAAATATGCAGGAAAAAGAACAGTTTACTGCAGAGTCTTCTAATGATTCTAATCTAGCCTCTTCTAATGTAAGTTCTATTTTTTCATCATTAACTTCCGGGGAAGAAACTTTTTCTACTTACTACGTATATATGGTAAGAGAAGCAGATACTATAGAATCTATTTTAGAAAAATATCAGACTACCCGTGAAAAACTTCAGGATTATAATGATTTAACAGATGTTAAAGTAGGGAGTAAACTAATCATACCATGTGTTCATCATGAATAAAAAAGAACTGTTAGAATATTTATCTATTAAACCACATTCTATTAAAAAAATAGGATCTGCTACTATTATTACATCTTCTGATGATCATAAATATGTTGTAAAAAGAAATAATAGAAAGGCAGATTCTTTTGATTATTTACAAACTCGAAACTTTAACCATTTCCCAAGAGTATATTCTAATTTACAGGATGAAGTAGAATTGACAGATTATATAGAAGAAAGTGAAACTCCCAAAGAACAGAAATTGCAGGACTTGGTTTATTTAACTAGTATACTTCACACTAAAACGACCTTTTATAAAGATGTTGATGATGATTATATTAAGAAAATATATGAAGATCTTTTGGAAAAGCAAACAAATATATATCAGTATTATAGCGATCTGCAAAATATGATTGAATTAGAAGTTTATATGTCGCCAGCTAATTATTTATTAATTAGAAATATTTCTTTAATCTATATGGCTCTTAATCAAAGCAGAAAATATATTGAGGAATGGTATCGTATTATAAGGAATAATCATAAAGTGCGTTATGCTTATATTCATGGAAATTTAGAAGAAAGTCATTTGTTAGAGGGAAATGATTTATATTTGATTAGTTGGGATCATTCTAGAGTAGATTTACCAATCTATGATTTAGAAATATTCTATCGTAAAAGTTTTTTGGATATTGGGCTTAGAGAAATATTAGAAATTTATGAATCTAAATATCCATTCAAAAAAGAAGAGTATTATCTTTTATTAGCTCTTCTTCTACTTCCTGAAAAAATTGATATTACTCTAAAAGAATATTCTAGAGTGAAAAAAGTAACGAATTTAATATTATATATAGATAAAACTTTATCATTTTTAGAAAATAATTCTAAAAAAGCCAATCACCACACACAGCATCAATAAAAAAATTAAAAAGGCATTCAATCTTGTAGTGATAAAAATAGTGAATAGCACTTGCCACATTAAAATAATTAAAAGGGAAAATAAACATCCCATGTACCAAAGACTAGATCTTCTTTTTCCTTTACACATATCACAGCGACAAAAGAAACCATGTCCTCTTTGCTTAAACATAGACTATCACCTAGTATAATATATTAAAAGTAGAAAAAAAGTTTACATTTATTCAAAAATGGGATATAATCAATTTAATTTGAAAGCGATGAAATCGAGGTATTTATAAGGATTTTATAGAGAGCTTGTGGTTGGTGTAAACAGGTAATGAGTTATAAATATGTAGCGATGGAGTAGAATTAGTGAGTTTAGTAACTAATTACGGATACTTCCCGTTAGAAGAAATGAAGGGTATTCTAATTTAGAATAAATTAAGGTGGTACCGCGGGTAAACTCGTCCTTACTTATGATGGTAAGGAGGAGTTTTTTTATGGATTTCGAAAAATGTAGGCAAGTCTTTGAAAAGTATATGGCTGATTATAATTTAAAGGAGGAAAATATTTCTTTAAAATATAGACATAGTTATGCCGTCTCAGAATTAATGGCAGAACTTGCTTTTCGACTTAATTTATCAAAAAAAGAAATAGAAATAGCTAAGATAATAGGATTGCTTCATGATATTGGTAGATTTGAACAATGGAAAAAGTTTTCATCCTTTGATGATAGAAATGTAGATCATGCTGATCAAAGTTGTATTTATTTGTTTGAAGAAGGACATATTAGAGATTTTATTGAAGAAGAAACATATGATTTGATTATCGAAAAGGCTATTCGCTATCATAATAAATTAACTATTCCTGATATGAGTGTTAAAGAACTATTATTTACTAAAATGATTCGGGATATGGATAAAGTGGATATTTATAAGCAATGTGCTACTCATTTTCAGTATACATTTAATGCAGATGAAGTATCTAAAGAGGTTTTAAAATGTTTTAAAAAAGAAGAACTTATTCCAAAAGCATTGAAAAAAAGCAAAAGTGATGACATTCTTATTATGTTAGCTTTTATCTTTGATATAAATTTTGAGGAAAGTTATGATATTTTAGTTGAAATGGATAATTTTGATTTGTTTTTAAGTATGGTAGATGTTGATCAAAATAGTGAAAAATTATGGAAAAAGATAAGAGAAATATGTTTTGATAAAGTTAATAGAGGTGTTTCAAATGAATAATCGATCGAATTCAAGAGTTTTCAGATATTTATCAATTAGGGTTTCAGTTTGGTGAAGATGATTATCAAGAGGCACCATGTGAAATAGCGATAACTGGTCATATGGTAGTCAAAAGTGAAGAAGAAAGTTCATGGAATAGAAGAAATTATGAAAGAAACTAGAAAAAAGAATCTATTACCAAAGAAAGGAAAGGGAATGTAATATGTTAGATAAAAAATATGATCATAAAAAAGTAGAGGAAAATAAATATGAATTTTGGAAAGAGAAAGGCTATTTTAAAGCTGGAAAAGATAAAAGTAAAGTTCCATTTTGTGTGGTAATTCCACCTCCTAACGTTACAGGAAAACTGCATTTAGGGCACGCATGGGATACGACTTTACAAGATATTATGATTCGTTACAAGCGAATGGATGGTTATGATGCTTTGTGGTTACCTGGAATGGATCACGCTGGAATCGCAACTCAAGCTAAAGTAGATAAGAAATTAAAAGAGCAAGGAATAAAACCTAGAGAAATGGACCGTGAAGAATGGTTAAAAGTAGCTTGGGATTGGAAGAAAGAATACTCTGAAAATATTCGTAATCAATGGGCTACTCTAGGTTTATCTTTGGATTATTCAAGAGAGAGATTTACCCTAGATGAAGGACTTTCTAAAGCAGTAAAACGCGTATTTGTGGATTTATATAAGGAAGGATTCATCTATCGAGGAGAAAGAATTATCAACTGGGATCCTGTACAAATGACAGCTCTATCGAATGAGGAAGTTATTTATAAGGAAGATGCAGGTGCTTTTTATCATTTGAAATATTATTTAGAAGATAAAAGTATGTATTTAGATGTTGCTACCACTCGTCCTGAAACTTTATTTGGTGATACGGCAGTAGCAGTTAATCCTAATGATGACAGATATAACCATTTAATTGGTAAAAAAGTAATTTTACCGATTGTTAATAAATTAATTCCTATTGTAGGAGATCTTCATGCGGATCCAGAGTTTGGAACTGGTGTTGTTAAAATTACTCCTGCCCATGATCCTAATGATTTTGAAGTAGGAAATAGGCACAATCTAGAAAGAGTTGTAGTGATGAATCCAGATGCTACTATGAATGAAAATGCATTCCAGTATCAAGGATTAACGAGAGAAGAATGTAGAGAAAAACTACTTGAAGATTTAAAAAAAGAAGATCTACTAATTTCTATTGAGCCAATGGTTCACAGCGTAGGACATAGTG
Source organism: uncultured Bacilli bacterium (assembly GCA_944359075.1). GTDB lineage: Bacteria > Bacillota_I > Bacilli_A > RF39 > UBA660 > Alloscybalousia. The sequence goes on along the minus strand of CALVSR010000015.1, from coordinate 13,646 downwards.
AAAGAAGTGATGCTGTAGTAGAACCATATTTATCTAAACAATGGTTTGTTAAGATGAGACCTCTTGCTGATAGAGTTCTTGAAAATCAGAAAAATAAAGATACCAAAGTAAACTTTGTACCAGAAAGATATGAAAAGACCATGAATCACTGGATGGAAATTACTTATGACTGGTGTATTTCTCGTCAATTGTGGTGGGGACATAGAATTCCTGCTTGGTATAGAGGGGAAGAAATATATGTAGGTATGGAAGAACCAGAGGGAGAAGGATGGCAACAGGATCCTGATGTACTGGATACTTGGTTTAGTAGTGCTCTTTGGCCATTTAGTACTTTGGGATGGCCAGACAATACAGAAGACTTAGAAAGATATTATCCAAATAATTGTTTAGTAACCGGGTATGATATCATTCCATTCTGGGTAAATCGTATGACATTCCAAGGACTTCATTTTACAGGAAGACGTCCATTTAAAGACTGCTTGATCCATGGACTTATTCGTGATAAAGAGGGAAGGAAGATGTCTAAATCTTTAGGTAATGGTGTTGATCCTATGGATGTTATCGAAGAATATGGTGCAGATTCTTTACGCTTCTTTTTAACGACTAACAGTGCTCCTGGAATGGATTTAAGATATGATGAAGAAAAAGTAAAATCTACTTGGAATTTTGTAAATAAATTATGGAATGCTTCCCGTTATGTATTGATGAATATGGAAGAATTTACAAAAGAGAGTTATATATTAGAAGATTTATCATTAACAGATAAGTGGATTTTAGAAAAGTTAAATAAAAAGATTGCTAGCATTCGAACTAGTATGGAAAAATACGAATATCATAATGTTGGTAATGAACTATATAGTTTTATTTGGGAAGATTTTTGTGACTGGTATATTGAACTTTCTAAAGCAAATATGAATGATACTACTAAGAGTGTATTATTAAAAGTATTAACTGCAATTCTAAAAATGTTACATCCATTTATGCCTTATGTTACGGAAGAAATTTACGGGATGTTACCAATTAAAGAATCAGAATCTATCATGATTAGTTCTTATCCAAAAGTAGAAGATATCGATTATAGTACAGAAAAAGAACTTATCGATAAAGTATTAGAAGATATTGTTTCCATTCGTAATTTAAAACAATCTAATAATATTACGAAAGAAGCTATGATAAAAGTAGAAATAGAAGAAAGTCTAAAGGGTATTTATTATTCTCAACTTAAAATAAAAGAGGAAAATTTAATAACAGAAGTACCAAGTGATAAGTTAAATCTAAACTATAAATCAAAAAACATTGATATTACTTATTGCTATGAAGGTAGTCATGAAGATGATGCCAAGAAACAAGAAGAAATAGAAAAATTAAAAGCATCGATTACTAGACGTGAAAACTTATTAGCGAATGAAAATTATGTTAATAAAGCACCGGCTAATATTGTGGAAATGGATCGAAAAAAACTGCAAGAAGAAAAAGAAAAGTTAGCTTTATTAGAAAATAAATAATTTAATAATTAGGAGATTTTGCTTATGTTATGTTGTATTACAGAAAAGGAAGTATCACTATATAAAGTCGAGCTAAATATAAATCGATTAAAGGCTATTAGAAAAAAGATTATCGCAAAATATGGTATTAAAGGTACTAAGGTAGCTATGACAGAAGATGACTTTCAAAAATTAAGATATGAGAATTATAGTGAAAAGTTTGAATTTATTATAGTAAATAAAAAAGTTAAAGATAATGTTGTATTTTTTATAGATGTTTCTTGCCCAACATTAGCGGTTATTTTAGATGAAATTATAAAAGGGCATGATGAAAGTATTCAGAAATTATTGTTGTTTCAAAAATATAGTGATGTGATAGAAACGAGATCCTGTGAAAAAATGCATGCATATCACGAAAAGTATGGTTATAATTTGAATATGGATGGTTGGATCTATATCAAACAGATTTTGGAAAACATTAAATTAACACCAGTTTATAAAGAAACTTATAGTGATATATTTGACTTAATAGATAAGTTAAAACAATGTGGGGATAGATCTATTCAGGATATGGCGTCTACTATCAAGGAATTTTTAATTCCACAGGAATTAACTCCTATGGATATTGGCAATCAGAAAAAAATAGGAACGGTTTAGCGAAAAAAGCAAGTTTTCATAAAAGGGAAGACTTGCTTTTAACATGGCGAAAGTATGTAAATATAATTTATTGGTTGTTAATAAAATAATATGAAGAAAAAAGATTTATTAATCTCATTTCTAATTCTCATTATTATTTTATTAATACTTTAAATTAAATCTACAAATAAAAAGAGTAGTCAATTATGAAGTTTTCTTAACATACTATACTTTACTTAAAAATCAAATTATATTTTAGCACTCAATATTGACAATTGCTAAAATAAGAGTTAAGATATCTAGTGTTGGGAGATGATATATTGAAAAAGCAATTTAAAGCAGAATCAAAAAAACTATTAGATTTAATGATTCATTCTATTTATACAAATAAGGAAATTTTTTTAAGAGAATTAGTTTCCAATGCTAGTGATGCCATTGATAAATTATATTATTTATCTTTAACGAATAAGGATGTTAAAGTAAAGAAGAGTGATTTGAAGATTCGTTTAATTGCAGATAAAGAAAAGCGTACTCTTACCATTTCCGATAATGGTATTGGTATGAACAAAGAAGAATTAGAAGAGAATTTAGGTACAATTGCTAGAAGTGGTTCTTTATTATTTAAAGAACAAATGGAGAAAAAGAAAAATATTGATATTATTGGTCAATTTGGAGTTGGATTTTATTCTTCCTTCATGGTAGCGGACAAAGTGTCTGTAATATCTCGTAAGTTTGATAGCAAAACCGCTTATCTTTGGGAATCTACTGGTGCCGATGGATATCAAATAAAAGAGACAGAGATGGATACGATTGGAACTACCATCATACTTAACTTAAAAGATGGAGAGGAATATGATCAATTTCTGGAAGAATATCGATTAAGACAAATTATTAAAAAATATTCTGATTATATTTCTTATCCAATTACGATGCTAACTACCCATCAGCATAAAAAGGAAGATAGTGAAGAAGTAGAAGAACATACTGAAGAAGTAACTTTAAATAGTATGGTTCCTATTTGGAAAAAAGATAAGAAATCGATTAAGAATGAAGATTATCAAACTTTTTATCACGATAAATTCTTTGATTATGAAGATAGTATTCGCGTAATTCATTCTAGTGTAGAAGGAAAATGTACTTATACAACCTTGCTTTTTATTCCTGCTCATGCCCCATATGATTTTTATACCAAAGAATATGAAAAAGGATTACAACTTTATGCCAACGGTGTTCTTATCATGGATAAATGTAAAGAGCTTTTACCAGATTACTTTAGCTTTGTAAAAGGACTAGTAGATACTAGTGATTTATCGCTAAATATTTCTCGTGAAATGTTACAGCAAGATAAGAATTTAGAATTAATTGCTTCTAATATTGAAAAGAAAATTAAAAAAGAATTAGAAACCATGCTAGAAGAAGACCGAGAGAAATATGAAACTTTCTTTAAAGCATTTGGAATGCAACTAAAATTTGGTATTTATAATAGTTATGGTATGAAGAAAGATGAATTACAAGATTTATTATTATTCTATTCTTCTACAGAGAAGAAATTAATAACTTTAAAAGAATACATTTCACATATGAAAGAAGGGCAAGATAAAATTTATTATGCCTGTGGAGAAACTGTTGATAAAATTGATATGTTACCTCAAGTAGAACAAATCAAAGATAAAGGATATGAGGTTTTATATTTAACGGAATATGTAGATGAATTCGTTATGCAAGTGTTAAATGAGTATGAAGGAAAGAAATTTACGAATGCATCTAGTGGTGAACTGGATTTGGATACTGAAGAAGAGAAAAAAGAGTTAAAAGAGAAAAATGAATCTTATAAAGATATTTTTGCAGTTATGAAGGATACTTTAAAAGATGAAATTAGTGATGTTAGATTAACTCATCGTTTAAAAAATCATCCTGTATGTTTGGTATCAGAAGGAAATGTTTCCTTAGAAATGGAAAAAGTGATTAATGCTATGCCAACAGATGAAAAAGTAAAAGCCAAAACAATTCTAGAAATTAATGAAAATCATGAAATTAGTAAAAAGTTAGAAAAATTATATAAGAAAGATAAAAAAGAACTGGAAAAATATACAAAAGTATTATATGCACAGGCTAGATTAATCGAAGGACTTCCTATTGAAAATCCAACTGAAATTAGTAATTTGGTATGCGAATTTTTAGCAAAATAAAAATAAAAGTAGAAATTTAACGAATTTTGTAGTATATTATATATGTAGTAAAGAAAGTAGTAATTTGTGGTACTTTCTTTTTTCTTGCATAAAGTAATAAAGAGTGTATCACAGGAAAAACGAGGAGGAAAAAATATGAATTATGAAAAACAGCATGAAAGTTGTATGAATTCTGATTATAGACATCAACAAGAAAGTCCCTATCCAAAATCTTATGATGATTGGTGTAAATATGATTCTGGTACAGGAAATCCGTGTTATATTACAACCGCAGTATGTGATATTTTAGGTTATACGGATCAATGTCTTGTATTAACAGAAATGAGAAAATTTAGAAATCATGTAATGCAGAAAGAACCTAAATATTTTAATGTTTTACTAGAGGGTGATATGGTTGGACCACTAATTGCATCAGAAATTAAAAAGGATTTTATGGAAAACCATGATAAAGATACTTGGACAAGGTTTTATCAGTTATATTTATCAGAAACTGCTAATCTAGTAGCTTCCTCTCATTATGAAGAAGCAATTATCAAATATCAAGCTATGATTCATATCTTAAAAGAACATTTTGGAATTAGTGATGTCGATTTCACACTTTATCAAAAATGTTATGATACAAAAAATAGTAGTTGTAGCAAATTAAAAATGCTTCAAGCATTATCGTAGAAACGATACTATTTAATTTAGAGTTGAATTTGTAGTATTACTATTATCATCAAAAAGATCATGGGCCAATTATAGCCTTTAAATATTCATTTGTAAAAACTCATACTGCTGATTGTTTTAGATGTTTAAACGAATTCGTGAAACATCTAGATAGTAGTAGAGTTTTTTTGATTGAATCAAAAAAATTGAAATTTCTTTTATTTTATGTTATAATAGGCGGGATGTAAAAAAGAGGGGGGATTTTATGAAAAAAATCACTAAGAAAAAGAGTGGTATAAAATTTTATTGTAATATGTTTTATTTTACGATGATATGTTCTCTCTTTAGTACTCCTTATTCATATACTCCTTCATATCAAGAATTTCCAAAAATTTCTTTATCTTCTGCTGAATATCCAAAATCTGTTCAATTGCTTTTAGAGTCGACTGATATTGAACAACAAGAATCTTATATGCCTTACACAGATGGTATTCAGTTTAAATCTACAAGGAATTTACAGAAAAATTACTCAGGAATGAATCTGAGTTATGAGCTAGAGGATGGAATTAGAGAGTTGGCTCGACAATATGATATCCCATATCAAATTGTCCTTACGATTGGAGAACAAGAATCCAATGGATGTTGGAATAATAATGGGGTTATATCCGCTACGGATGATTATGGAGAGTTTCAAATTAATAAGCGTAATTTATCTTATATTGAAGAACAACTTGGTTATACGGAAGAAGAAATTTTATATGATTCATTAAAAAATGCAGAAGCCGCTATTTTTTTACTAAAGGACATTATAAATAGAGATGATGTAACCTCACTAGAGGATGTCTTTGGAATGTATAATGGCTGGGTGAATTGGAAAAATAAGTCAATCTCAGTTAATTATGTTAATAACTGCAATCATATTATGAAGGAATATTTTCCTAATTTTGAATATAACAATAATGAAGATAAAAGTAACAATCCATTGGTATTAAGTCTATCTAAATAATGAAAAAGGTGTTATAATAAGGACACTTATTTAAAGGAGGAATGTTATGGCATATGAAACACAATGTGGTGGCTGTATAAATTATGATTTTCAAGGCGATTATGCAAAAGGCTATTGTAGTTGGTATAAGAGTTACTATTATCCAGGAGATAGTTGTTCTCATCAACAGCCAAGAGAAAGCAGTAGTGGATGTTATATAACGACTATTATCTGTGATGTGTTGGGAAATAATGATGATTCTTTCGTATTAAATACATTGAGGGAATTTAGAAATAATATTTTACAAAAGGATGTTAAATATTTACCATTATTGATGGAATATGATGTAGTAGGTCCAACGCTAGCTAATTTAATCGCAGATGAATATAAGAAAACGCAAGATAAGGAAATGTGGATATCATTTTATAATTTTTATTTATCTGCTACTGCAAATTTTATCGTGGAAAAGAAATATTCAGAAGCAGTTTCTAGATATCAAGAAATGGTAGTTTCTTTAAAAGATTATTTTGGAATAGAGGATATCAATATAACAATTCCCAACTATGATATGTCGCAAGGTGGACATGGGAAATTACGACTATTAGAAAGAAAAGAAGAATTTAATGCATAATTTCTTCTTTTTGTTTTAATTTTTATTGTTTTACTGTATAATCTTACTAGGAAGTGAAATTATGGACGGAAAAGAATTAAAAGAAATTACAAGTCGTGATATTGATTTTGCACAGTGGTATACAGATATCTGTAAAAAGGCAGAGTTAATTGATTATTCTAGCGTAAAAGGTTGCATGATTATTAGACCTTATGGGTATGCTATTTGGGAAAATATTCAAAAAGAATTGGATAAAAGATTTAAAGAAACAGGGCATCAAAATGTTTATATGCCAATGTTCATTCCAGAATCATTACTTCAAAAAGAAAAAGATCATGTAGAAGGTTTTGCTCCAGAAGTAGCTTGGGTTACTCATGGCGGTAGTGAAGAGTTATCTGAGCGACTTTGTGTAAGACCTACTAGTGAAACCTTATTTTGTGAACATTATGCTAATATTGTCAAAAGTTACCGTGATTTACCGAAGCTTTATAATCAATGGTGTAGTGTCGTTCGTTGGGAAAAAACAACACGTCCTTTTTTAAGAAGCCGTGAATTTTTGTGGCAGGAAGGACATACTGTTCACGCTACTAGCGAAGAAGCAAAAGAAGAAACATTAAAGATGCTAAATATTTATGCGGATTTTTGTGAAGAAGTTTTAGCAATTCCTGTTATTAAGGGAGAAAAAACAGAGAAAGAACGTTTCGCTGGAGCAGAAGCTACTTATACGATAGAAGCTTTAATGTATAACGGAGTTGCTTTACAGTCCGGAACTAGTCATTATTTTGGAGATGGTTTTGCTCGTGCTTTCAATATGAAATTTATGGATCGTGATAATCAAGAAAAGTATGTATATCAAACTTCTTGGGGAGTTAGTACTAGAATTATTGGAGCATTGATTATGACACATAGTGATGATCATGGTTTGGTACTTCCTCCTAATATCGCACCAACGAAAGTTACCATTATTCCAATTGGTAAGAATAATACTGAGGTATTAGATAGAAGTTATGATATTGCTAAAATATTAAAGTTAGAAGGTATTACGTGTAGTATTGATGATAGTGAAAAGTCTCCTGGTTTTCGATTTGCAGAAGCAGAAATGCGTGGGATTCCTGTTCGCATTGAAATTGGTCCTAGGGATTTAGAAAATAATAAATGTATTTTAGTAAGACGTGATACTTTGGAAAAGTTAGAAGTTTCTTTAGATAATATTGTGGAAGAAGTCATTAAATTATTATTGGAAATTCAAAACAGTATGTATTTAAGAGCTAAAATAAGAAGAGATGATATGACCAAATCTGTTTTAACATTAGCTGAAATGAAAGCATTATCCGAAAAGGAAAATGGTTTTATCAAAGCTTATTGGTGTGGAGATAGAGCCTGTGAAGATCAAATTAAAGAAGAAACAGGAATTACATCACGCTGCATTCCGTTTAATGGTGATAATCAAGATGGAAAATGCTTAGTCTGTGGTAAAGATGCGAAACACTTAGTATATTGGGGAAAACAATATTAAGAGAACTGATAAGTACTTTATAGTATTTATCAGTTTTTATTTTGCCAAAATTCTTTTTCCTTTATTTTATTGATATTCTTCAAATATAAGTAAGGATAGCAAACAGTATATTAGAAATATTCATTTCATCCTAATTTTTTTATTTTGCATTTTTTACATATCTTTATATTTTTCGACAAAGTTTTTCTTCTAAAACATTTATGATTATATTGGTGATCATATGAAAATAAATGTAATTGTTCCAGTTATTTGTGCTATTCTCTTAGGATATTTATGTGCTTCTTTTATTTTTAATCAATATGGAATTAGTAGTTTTGCTTTTCATGAGACAGCTAATATTTATTTTTTGCAATGTGGGGCTTATACTACTCAGGAAGCTAGCCAAACGGAGATCAAGGGGATTTCTGATAAGATAACGGTTAAAGAGGGAGAAAAGTACTATTCCTATATTGGTATGACAGCTGATAAAAATATTGCTGAATCTATTCAAAAATTATATCAAGAAAATGGTGTTGATATTTATATTAAAGATTACTATATTGAAAATGAAGACTTTGTGAATCAGATCAAACAGTATGATATTCTATTAGAAAGTAGTGATACTTTAGAAGAAGTAAACTCTGTTTTAGAGACAGTATTAGCAACTTATGATGAAACGGTATTAAATTCCTAAGTATTTTCCTCATTTTTTTAAATAATATAACTGGGTGATAACAATGCGAGTAAAAGACTTGCCTTTGTCAGAAAGGCCACGTGAGAGATTGCAAAAAGTAGGCGTAGAAAATCTTTCTAATGAAGAGTTGATTGCGATTATTTTAAAAAGTGGGAATAGAAAGAAGTCAGTAAAAGAGCTTAGTGTAGAAATCATCAAAGAAGCCGGGGAAATCAAAAATTTAAAAAATATTACGAAGGAAACCTTACAAAAAATAGATGGTATTGGGATAGCACAAGCTTTTACTATTTTGAGTGTAATAGAACTAGGGAAAAGAATTTTTATAGATTCTAGTTTTGAGTCTAAAATAATTCTTAATTCTTCTCAAAATATATACCAATATATGAAATATCAGTTATGGGATAAAAAACAAGAATATTTTTATTGTCTATATGTTAATCAGAAAAAAGAATTAATAGAAAGGAAATTATTGTTTATGGGAACTGTAAATCGTAGTATTGTTCATCCACGAGAAGTTTTTAAAAATGCTTATTTATGTAGTGCTTCTGGTATTATTTGTGTTCATAATCATCCTAGTGGGGATATTCATCCTAGTAAGGAAGATATTCGTCTTACCAATTCTTTAGTAGAACTGGGGAGAATGAATGGAATCCCAATTATTGACCATATTATTATAGGGAATGATTATTACTATAGTTTTTATGAAGAAGGAGAGATCGTTAATTTATAAGTGGAGGATTTATGTATCGTAAAAAAAATCATAAGAAAACAAAAATCGTGATACTATCTATTCTATGCTTTTCTTTTTTAATAGGACTTTCTATATTTTTTAGCCAAGAACGTAATTATTCTAAGGTAGAAAAAGTAATTCGAGATATTGGAGTACAATTGAAAAGCTTTTTTTTACCCAAACCAGAAGCGTATAGTCCCTATTTGCTAGAGGGTATTCAACAGCAGTTAGAGGAAGAAAATATGGAGTTAAAGAAAATGTTAGAGTTAGATAGTGAAAAGTATCAGTTTATTCATGCTACCGTAATTTCCAGAAATTTAGATTGGTATCAAGAAATTACGATTGATAAAGGAGAAAAAGACGGAATTCAGTTAGATATGGCTGTCATTTCTAATCAAGGACTAATTGGGAGAGTTAGTAAAACAGCTTATTCTTCTAGTGTTGTGAAACTTTTAACAGCTAGTTCCAATGATATGAAAATTGCTGTTGATATTCAAAGTGATGAAGAAAAAATTCATGGGATTATAGATGATTATTTAGAAGAAGAGGATGTTATTCAAGTAAATAATATTTCTAAAAATAAAGATCAAAAAATAAAGAAATCAAACTAGATGATAAAGTATATACGAATGGATTAGGTGGAATTTATCCATCAGGTATTTACATTGGAAGGGTAGTAGATATTGCTTACGATTCTTTAGGATTAAATAAAATCGTAAAAGTAAAGCCAGATTCTTCTTATGATATTTTACGATATGTTACTGTGATAGGGAGGGAAGAAGAATGATTTTTTATCTTTTTCTATCTTTTTTAGTTGATTTTTGGCTAGAATATTATTTACCTTTTTTACCTGATTTTTTTATATTTTTACAGCCCATGCTTTTTGTGACTACGGTTCTTTCTTTTCTCATATTGAAATCTAAAAACAAGAAAATATTAAAATTATTATTTGTTAGTATTTTGATTTATGATTTATTATTTAGTAGAATCTATTTCTTAAGATTTATTATCTTTCTGTTTTTATATAAGATGATATCTTATTTAAAACAGTATTGGAATTTTTCTTTTTTTTCTTATATAATGCTAATTATTTTGGGTTTGATTGGCTATCTATTTCTTCAATATATCATACTACTTGGAATAGGAATTATTGATTACTCAATCTCGTTTTTATTTAGAGTAGTCTTTCATTCTCTTCTTTTAAATGTAATATATGGTATGATTTTGTATTCTTTTTTAGGTATAAAGAAAAGAAAAGCGTAATAAGAATTATTAGGTGAAGAAATGATGGATGAATATAAGTCACTTCAAAAATATTTCAATAAGACAAAGAAACAACAACCAAAGAAAAATTCCTTTTTCAGTATGATATTAAATCACATTTTGATTTCAGGAGTATTACTATTAGTGTGTTTATGTATTATGAAAATAGAGCCTGATTTTAAGACTTGGATTGATAAACAAGTGTATCATACCAACTTTTCTTTTGCCAAAATCAATGAAACTTATGAGAAATATTTTGGTAGTATTTTCCCTTTATCTACGATTGATACCGATGGAACCAAACCTGTTTTTGACGAAAAACTGGTTTATCAATCAAAAGAGCCTTATAAAGAAGGTGTGAAACTAGTTGTCAGTCAAAATTACTTAGTTCCAGTATTAGAAAGTGGAATTGTAGTATTTATTGGTAACAAAGATAATTATGGAAAAACTATCATTGTTCAGCAAGTAAATGGAATTGATTTATGGTATGTAGGAGTAGAAAACAATAATTTGAAAATTTACGATTATATAGAAAAAGGTAGTTTACTTGGTGAAACCATTAGTAATGAAATATATTTATTCTATCAAAAAGCAGGAGAGTTTTTAAATTATCAAGACTATTTGGAATAAAGTTTATTTTCATCCGTTATTTTATGTTGTCTGTTTCCTTTGCTTTTTTACTGGACATTTTAGAAATTTATTTTATTTTACACTTCTTATTTTTGTTCACGAATGTGGACATTTCATAACAGGGAAGATATTAGGATTTCAAATAAAAAGAATTGAAATATATCCGTATGGTGGTTGTAGTAAGTTAGAGTATGATATCAATATTCGTTTATGGAAAGAGTTATTGGTCTTAATTATGGGACCTGTTACCCAAATTGTTTTTGTTTTTTTAATTGATTATTTTCATTTCCAAGTGGAAAACTATTTTTATACATATCACTTTTTCATTTTAAGTTTTAATTTGCTACCTATTTATCCTTTAGATGGAGGAAAATTACTTCATTTAATACTAGCATATTTTTGTTCTTTTTATCAAAGCTTAAAGTATGTTTTTTATTTTAGTATTTTTATTTATTTTTGCATTCTTTTTTATATTATATTATTTGAAAGAAATCTAATATTTGTTTTGATTATATCTTTGCTTGGTTTTAAGGTGTATAAAGAGGTCAAACAAGGAAATTATTATTTTCAAAAGTTTTTAATGGAACGATATTTATACAATTATTCTTTTTCAAAAGTAAAAAAAGTTACAGAAATTCAACAAATGAGAAGAGACTATTATCATTATTTTATTGTTCAGGGAAATATTATTTCAGAAACAGAACGGTTATCCTACTATTTTTCTTGAAATCTCTTTTTATGGAAGAATGTCTTTTCTACCATTCTTGTTCAGTTGATTATTTGGAATCTCGGCTTTATGTGATATAATCGAATAGAAATGGATGGATTTTCATGGATAAAATAGTAACTTCTTTAGTAGAGTGGTATTATCGAAATAAAAGAATGCTTCCTTGGAGGACGGATAGAGATCCTTACCATGTGTGGGTATCTGAAATTATGCTTCAACAAACTAGGATAGAAGCTGTTATTGGATATTATGAACGATTTATGAAAGAGCTTCCTACTATCCAAGATTTAGCTTCTTGTCCGCAGGATAGGTTATTAAAATTATGGGAAGGATTAGGGTATTATAATCGTGTTAGAAATCTCCAAAAAGCGGCACAAATGATTGTGGAAGAATATCATAATCAGTTTCCTAATACTTATTCACAGATTCTTTCTTTACCAGGAATTGGTGAGTATACAGCCAGTGCTATTTCTTCTATTTGTTTTTCTTTAAAAGAAGCGACAGTGGATGGCAATGTCTTAAGGGTTTATATGAGGGTAAACAACTGTTATGATAATATAGATGATATCAAAGTCAGAAAAAGAGTAAGAAAAGACTTGATTCCAATTATGCCAGAAGATGCGGGTGGTTTTAATGAGGCTTTGATGGAGCTTGGTGAAACCATATGTATTCCTAATGGGGTTCCAAAATGTGGGGAGTGTCCTATTCAAAAATTTTGTAAGGCTTATGCCCATAATACTGTTTCAGAGCTTCCTATTAGAAATCCTAAAAAAGAGAAAAAAATAGAAGATTATACTGTTTTTCTGTTGGTATCCCAAAATATGGTAGCTATAGAAAAAAGACAGAGTAAAGGATTGCTTCACAATATGTGGCAATTCCCTAATGTCGAAAAAGTGATGACTTTATCGCAAGTTCAAACCTATTTAGAAGAAAGAAAGCTTCCTTTTTCTGCTATAGAGAAAGCGAATTCTTACATACATATTTTTACTCATAAAAAATGGAGTATGCAAGCTTATTTTGTGGTATTAAAAGAGAAAATAGAAATAGAAAACGCTATTTGGGTATCTTTCCATGATTTAGAAAAGACTTATGCCATACCTACTGCTTTTCAACCATTTAAAAACTATTTAAAAGAAAGGATCAAACAAAATGATGAAGCATAGTGCTGGAGTTTTAGCATACAAGATAGAAAACAACCAATTAAAAGTATTATTGTGTCATATGGGTGGACCTTATTGGCAAAATGTAGATATTGGTGCTTGGTCTATTCCTAAAGGAGAATTTCAAAAAGAAAAAGCGATAACTACTGCTACTCGTGAATTTCAAGAAGAAACAGGATTCAATATAGATCAAAAAGATTTAAAATTCTTAGGTAGTAAAAAGCAGCCTAGCAACAAGCTAGTTACCATCTTTTCTACTAATCATGACTTTGATGTTAGTAAAGCCAAAAGTAATACTTTTATCAAAGAATGGCCTAAAGACAACTATATATAAGTCAAGTCTAAAATGATAAATTTTATGAAAAAGTTTGAAAATGTAAATTTGTCTGAATTAA
>CALVSR010000014.1 GCA_944359075.1 uncultured Bacilli bacterium | reverse complement strand
ATCTCCTTTTGTTATCGAAGATGGTAGATTAGGATTTAAAGTTATACTTGGTGCTTTGGTATCTAAGTTAGTTACTTAGATACTTTTTAAAATTCTTACTTTTCTTATATTTCATATAACTAATCTAAATTGTTGAAATGCTGATAAAATTGAGAAAAGTGCTTAAAAATAACCTGAAAAATTTGTCCTTTTTTTAAATTTCAATCACCCTTTGTTACATTTGAAGCAACTTTTTTGTCCTTTTTTTAAATTTATGTTATCTTAATTTTGAAAAGGAGTGTGGTTGTGTGAAAATAAAACCAAAAAAAATTTCATATGGAGAGTTAGCTGTAGAATGGTTAACTTATAAAAAATCTTATGTAAAGGAGTCAACCTATGCAAATTATTCCAATATAATTTATAACCATTTGATTCCTGATTTAGGAAAAACATACCTTCAAGATATTAATCATAATTTATTACAGCAATACATCTTAGATAAATTAAAAACAGGTAGAATAGGGGAAAACAGTTCCCTTTCTGAAAAAACTGTCAAAGATATTATGATGGTGTTAAAAAACAGTTTGAAGTACGCTATGAATCAAGGCTTGATGAGCGTAATTAATCTAGATTTTACATATCCTAAAAATCATACGAAACCGAAATTATATATACTTTCAAAACGAGAACAAAAGAAAATTACAGATTATATTTTAGATAATTTAAATCCAAGAAACCTTGGAATTTTAATTTCTTTATATTCTGGAATGAGAATTGGAGAAATATGTGCATTAAAATGGTCAGATTTCGACTTTAAAAATAATATTATTCATGTCAATAAAACATTGCAGAGAGTTTATTTAAAAAACGAGAAGCAACAAATAACATCCAAAATAGTTATTTCTACTCCAAAAACACTAAACTCTAATCGAGATCTTCCTATGAGCAAGGAGTTTGCCACAATTATTAAACCACTAAAAACCAATAGTAAATTTTATGTTTTAACATCCAATTTAGAATGTACAGAACCCAGAGCTTACCGCAAACATTTTGCTAGCATGCTTAAAAAGCTAAAAATTAAACCTATTAACTTTCATAGTCTTAGACATACTTTCGCCACAAACTGTATTAGTCTTGGAATTGATTATAAAACGGTTAGTGAATTACTCGGACATTCAGATATTAGTATTACATTAAATTTATATGTTCATCCTAACTTATCGCAAAAAAAGAAATGCATGAATATTCTTTGGAAAAACCACAATTAGCATAAAATAAAAACTTTTATGCAAAATAAATAATGGTGATTCTATGAAAATAAGATTAGGTTATGTAGCTTTGCCCGTTAGTATTCCTATCACTGCTTCTAAAACACTTACCTTAACCAATTATACAAAACTTGGGAAGAAAAGAGGGGAAGAAAAGCGAACAAAAATCTTTGAAGAAAATTTAAGCAACTTTTTAGAAATTTTAAAATATAATGAAGCGAACCAAATTCATTTTTATCGAATGACATCTCATTTAGTACCATTGTTAACATATCCTGCTTCTTATCACAATATTATAAAAAAACACAAAAAGGAGTTAGAGAACATTGGTAATTATATTCATAAAAAACAGATGAGAGTAGATATGCATCCTGACCAATACTTAGTATTAAATAGTAATAATCCTAAGATAGTAGATACTGCCATTTCTTCCTTGACTTACTACACTGAGCTAATGAATACTATGAAATTGCAAACAAATATTATTTTGCATATTGGCTCTGGACAAGAAGGGAAAAAACAGGCAATGAAAAGATTTGAGACAGGATTTTATCGCTTAAAAAAAGATATTCAGTCTAAAATTGCCTTAGAAAACGATGACAAAATTTTTAATATCAGGAATACTTTATCACTAGCTAAAAAAATAAATGTTCCTGTAGTATTAGATTATCATCATTTCTTAGTAAATCGAAATAATGAAAAAATAGAAGATTTTATTATCGATATTTTTTCAACTTGGAAGACTACTCCTAAAATTCATTTTTCTTCTCCAAAAAACAAAAAGGACAAAAGAAGTCATCATGATTATATTGATAGTGATACTTTTATCGATTTTATTGAAAAAATTAAGTTTTGTAACATAGATTTTGATGTCATGATTGAAGCAAAGCAGAAAGATGAGGCTTTATTTCGATTAGTAAGAGAATTAAAATATAAAACAAGTTATCACTTTTTAGATGAAACCACTTTTATTGTTGATTAAATTTCGATATAATATTTTTACAAGTTTTATTAGAGAGGGGAGATAGGGATGAAAGAAATCGTGATTTTACCAGCTGATACTTATACTGTTGTTAATAAAACGGTTATTAAAGACCTGGATCGTAAATTAATAACGATGCTTTATCAACCTATTATTGGTCATAGCGCTACCTCTTTATATTTTACTTTAGTAGATGATTTAGACAAAAGAGAATTAATGAGTGAAGATTTAACTTATCATCATTTGATGAGCACCATGCAACTTAAGTTAGAAGATATTATTGTAGCAAGAAAAAAACTAGAAGCTGTAGGTCTTTTAAAAACTTATTTAAAGAAAGATCATGTAAATAATTATGTTTATTTATTATATTCTCCAATGTCAGCAAACGAATTTTTAAATCATCCAGTATTAAATATTGTCTTATACAATAATTTAGGAAAAAAAGAATATGATCGTATTGTTGATTTTTTTAAAATTCCTAAAGTAAATCTCAAAGATTATGAGGATATTAGTTCTAGTTTTAATCAAGTGTTTCGCTCGGTAAGTGGTAATGTTTTGATTGAAAATGAAAATATTCGTAAGGAAAACACAAATAAGATTGTAACGGAAGACCAAATTGACTTTAATCTATTAATCTCTAGTATTCCTAGTAATATGATTAGTCCTAGATGTTTCAACTCAGAGACTAAAGAGTTAATCAATGCTCTTGCTTATACCTATAATATTGATGAGGTCAATATGCAAGGATTAGTGAGAAATAGTATTAATGAAAAAGGGTTAATAGATAAGACAGAGCTTAGAAAGAATGCTCGCAATTTCTATCAATTTGAAAACGATGGTAAATTACCAACTTTTGTTTATAGTAAACAACCGGATTATTTAAAAATGCCATTAGGGGATAATAGTAAATGGGCTAAAATGGTATATACTTTTGAATCGGTTCATCCTTACGATTTTCTAAGAAGTAAATATAAAACAGGAGAGCCATCTCTACGAGATTTAAAAATTATTGAAAGTTTACTGGTAGATTTAAAACTGACTCCTGGTGTTGTTAATGTTTTAATTGCTTATGTTCTAAAGATTAATAATCAAAAATTATCCAAAAATTATATTGAAACGATAGCTGGTCAATGGAAAAGATTAAATATCGAAACAGTAGAGGAAGCAATGAAAATTAGTGAGAAAGAACATAAAAAATTAAAAAAACAATTTGAAAATAAGAATAATAAGCAATCTCAGATAACAACACATTCTAAAAATCAAAAGAAAGAAGAGCTTCCAGACTGGTTTAATAAAGATTTAAAGAATGAAGAAATGTCAGCAGAAGATATGAAAGAACTAGATGATATTCTAAATTCAATCGATCGTAGTATTTCCTCTATGTAAAAAAATTTGATTTTTTGGAGATTTTATAGTATAATAGGGGCCAATAAATGGAAAGGGGAGCAATATCATGAATCGGACAAAGAGTATTAGAAAATATATTCTATCCATTATTTGTGTTTCATTATTTTTAGTGATTGCAACAACCTTTGTTTACATCCCAAAACAAGAAAATCTATTATCTTCACTTGCCTTTTTGCAAAATCAACAAACATTTTATATGAAAGATTTATCTAGTGGTATTTTATTACAGGATGCTTCTCCTATGAAAGATAGCAAAGCTTTAGAAAATGATCCCTATCGTTTTGAAGTAGTAAATAATTCTAACTCTGATATTACTTATCAAATTGTTTTCAGAAATAACGAAGAAAAAGCCAAAAGTCAAGGTAAGGAAGTATTACCAAATCATTATTTAAGATATAGTTTAATAAGCAATGACAACTATTTAGTAGAACCTTCTACTTTATCTGATGATGGAATTTTATATACTACTACCATTAAAGCACATAGTAGTGAAATATTTGATTTTAGAATGTGGTTAGATTGGGAAGCTGATAATGGTGCTATGAACAAAATATTTATTGGTAAAATTGAAACTATAGAAATAAAGTAGGCGTGAAGATGCTTACTTTATTTATTGAAAAACTCCTTTATCTTATCTTTTGTCTTGATAAAGATTTTAGAATCACGTACAATATAAGTAATTGAGGTGGTATCATGAAAAAAATTCAAGAACTCATAAAATTATCTAGTGAAGAATTGAATCTTTTAAAGCAAAATTATATAAAAAAATTAGATAATCGCGATTTTAAAGAAATAGTCAATATGCTAAATGCAAGTGATGAAGTGTTAATGCAATACACATCATCATTAGAAGAAGCTAGTGTGGAATTTGGACATTGCAAAAGTTGTAAAGGACTGAGCGAGTGTAGAAATAAAATGAATGGTTATATGTATACGCCCCGCTTGGAAAAAGAAAAAATAATCTTTAGTTATGTAGCTTGTAGCTATCAGCAACAAAAGGATTTAGATACCAAATATCAAGAAAATGTTTATCTTTTTGAAGTACCTAAAAAAGTAAAGGAAGCCTCTTTAAAAGATCTATATAAAAATGATAAAAATAGAGTGAATTTTATGAAGTATGTAAAAACCTTTATCGATGAATTCATCTCTAAAAAGAATCCAAAAGGAATTTATTTACATGGTAGTTATGGGACAGGAAAAACCTATTTAATTGCTGCCTTATTGAATGAACTTGCTAAAAAAAATGTAAAAAGCGCTATTGTTTATGTTCCTGAGTTTTTAAGAATACTAAAATCTTCATTTGGTAATGATTTTGAAGATAAGTATGATTATATTAAAAGAGTACCTTTGTTGTTATTAGATGATATCGGTGCAGAATACTTAACACCATGGGCAAGAGATGAAATATTAGGAACTATTTTACAGTATCGTATGGATGAAGAACTACCTACCTTTTTTACTTCAAATTTAAATTTAAAGCAGTTAGAAGAACATTTTAGTATGACTTCTAGTGGAAAAGAAGAAATAAAAGCTAGACGAATGATAGAAAGAATTAAGGATTTAACCATGGATTTTGAACTAATTGGGGAAAGCAATAGGAAAAGATCATGAATTCTATTTTGGAAGAGATAAATGGCTTAGATCCACTTAGCTTAGATAGTGTAATAGAAAGCGGAAAATGCTTTTGTTATCAACCATACGATTATTTGAATTTTTTGAAACAATCCTTAGAAAATTATAATTTCGAAGATGATTTTAATTATTTATTAACAATTTTTCCGATTGTATCTTCTTTGCTTTGCACTACTCAAGTTACAAAGTCAGAAAAGCAGAATATGGCAGATTTATTAAAAGAAATTCGTGAAAAAATCCAAGTTTTAATTCTTCAAAAACCCGGTTACATTTCTAAAGATAATTCTAACTTTTCATTATTAAAAGATTTAATCAATAATACCGAGAGCTTAATGATAGCTAGTTTTTATGACTTTACCAATTACTATCAAGGAAATAGTTTGGAATTAATGAGATATCTATTATTTGAATTAAAAGATTATAATTTAGTAGAAGATGTGCTAACCAATTATCCATATATGATTAGAGTAAGAGATCAAGAAGGAAAATCCTTATTAGAAGAAATTATCTCCAATTATATAGAAGAAATATATTTATATACTGATCATAAAGAATTATCTACTAATTTTAATTTGATTTATTACGAAAAAGTAATTCTATTATTTCTGAATCACCCAAAATTGGAATTTTCGTTCAAAGAGCGTAAAAATGCAGTGAGTCATATTCATTATTGTAGGAAAAATATGATAGAAAACCAATACAATAATTTAATAAAAAGAAAATTTACATTTTGGCTAAATCACTTAGAAGAAAAATTAGAAAATAAAAATCATAATACGACTTTTAATGAAATCTGTTATATGCATGATATCAAAGCTAAGTTTGATGAGGGAATTTTATCCGAAGCAAGAAGAGTGAATCACGAGATCAAAAAAAATCAGTATCCAAACCGAAAAATCATAGAGGATGAATATATTCTTACGATAGATGGAGATAACGCCAGCGAATTAGATGATGCTTTATCAATTGAAAAATTAGAAGATGGATATTATAAATTAGGAATTCATATTGCAGATCCTATAGGTTTCCTCCCTGAAAATAGTATTATTTTAGATGGTGCGTATGAAAGAGGAAGCTCTATTTATCTACCTAATGGCACTATTTTTATGTTTCCAGATATTTTAGCGAAAGATAAAATGAATTTATTACAAGATAAATATCGTCTAGCGACTAGCTATTATTTGTATATAAATGGATTAGGTATCATTGAAAACTATGAGTTTATGGAAACCGTCATCAAAGTATCCCAAAATACCACTTATGCTAAGGTGAACGAAACACTACAAACTGGTAACAATGATGATACTAGATATTTAAATACGGTTCTTACTTTAGCAGAAGTAACTAGTAAATTAAGTAAAAATTTCAAAATAGATAAAATATATTCGCTAGTAAACAGAACTGTTAGCAACTCTACTAGCACTAATATTATTGAACATTCTAGCTCTAGTAAAATAGTCGAAACTTGTATGATGATGGCCAATTATATAGTGCCTTATCATATGAATAAAAATCATTTACCATGCATTAACCGTATTCATGTAGTTGATCAAGAGTATATAAGCAAAATATCTAGTATTTCCAGTGATATTTATTCTAGTAATCATACTAATTTAGAGAGTGTTACTAGATATCTAAAATCTATTTGTCCTAAAGGAAAATATTCTATAGAAGCAAAAGGTCATTTCGGATTAGGACTTCCTCATTATAGTCATGTAACATCTCCTTTAAGAAGATATAGTGATGTTGCTATGAAATTATATGTACTAAATCCTTTTTATTTCCATTTGGTTTCTGATCGGGAAGCTTATCAAATGGAGGAAAGGATACCAGAAGTTTGTAAATATATCAACGAAAAGAATATTGTGATAGATTCTTTTGTGGAGTCTTATCAAAAAGAGAAGATAAAGATGTTGACAAAAAAATAAAAAAGACATATGATTAATGTAAGTTTTTGAAAAACTGTGATAAGAGACAATATTTTTATACAAATTTAATAGAGAGTCTAAGGTTGGTGGAATTAGATAAATAAATATAAAAATTACTACTCTTTAGTTGGACCTTAATAGGATTCCCGGATGAACTCCGTTATTTTAATTAAGTAAGCAAGGATGGTACCGTGCTAAGCACTCCTGTCATATTTTATTATGATGGGAGTTTTATTTTTCTTTTTAGGGTGGAGTATTTATGAAAAGAAGAAAATCGTATTTAACGAACTTTCCAACTAGTACTTTGTTTATTGTATTAGAACAGAATGTGAAGGAGTTATTAGAGTTAGAAGTAAAACAGTTAAAGTCCAACAATGTTTTGCTAACAGAGAGAATTAGTCAAATAAAATTAACTATAAATATAGCTAAAACAACTATTATAGAAAGATATTTAAACAATAATGTTTCTATAATAGAAATAGCCAATTCATTATTAGCATCGAAGGGAATCAAAGAAGAGATTTTTCAAGAGTTACTTACTCTGAAATTATTAGAGTCTAACGAAATAATTTCTGTAGATTTATTAAAAGAAGCGATCGATAAATTAGATATGGATTGGTTGATTTTGATTATTCGAAACAAACAAGATACAATCTATGGAAATATAGCTGCTATTATGTATAATGAAAAATATGAACAAATGATTTTTGATGTTGAGCCAGAAGTATATCAAGAATATGTAAAGAAAATAGATTTAGATAGGAAGGGAGAATTTTAATATGATAAACATAAAAGAAAATGAACGATTAAATAAATTGAATCATAGTTGTGCACATTTATTAGCACAAGCAGTAAAGCATTTATATCCAAATGCTAAATTTTGGGTAGGACCAGTAATTGAAGATGGATTTTACTATGATATAGACCTTGGGGATGCAGTAATTAAAGAAGAAGATTTAGTTAATATTGAAAAGGAAATGAAGAAGTGTGCCAAAGATAATAAGAATATTGTGCGTCACGAAATCTCTAAACAAGAAGCACTAGATATGTTTCGAGATGATCCATATAAGATGGATTTGATTTCTAGAATGGATGAAAGTGAAGTAACCATTTCTTGTTATACACAAGGGGATTTTACGGATCTTTGTCGTGGTCCTCATGTAGAGAATACCAAAGAATTAAAACATTTTAAGTTATTAAAAGTAAGCGGTGCCTATTGGAAAGGTGATGCTAAAAATAAAATGCTCCAAAGAATCTATGGGGTTTGCTATGATACAGAAGAAGAATTACAAGAACATTTAAGGTTATTAGAAGAGGCTAAAGAAAGAGATCACCGTAAAATAGGAAAAGATTTAGATATTTTTATGTCCCATGATTTAGTGGGAAAAGGGATGCCCTTATGGTTACCTAATGGTGCAGTAATTAGGAAGCAATTAGAAAACTATATTTATGAAAAAGAAAGAAAAATGGGTTATCTTCATGTATATACTCCTTGTGTAGGTACGGTAGATCTATATAAAACATCAGGCCATTGGGATCACTATAAAGAAAATATGTTCCCATCTATGAAAGTAGATGAGGAAGAGTTTGTTCTTCGTCCTATGAATTGCCCACATCATATGCTAGTTTATGGAAACACTTTACATTCTTATCGAGATTTACCGATTAGAATTGGCGAATTTGCTACTGATTTTAGGTATGAAGCAAGTGGTGCAGTTAAAGGATTAGAAAGAGTCCGCTGTATGTGTCAAAATGATGCTCATCTTTTTGTAACACCAGAACAAATTGGTGAAGAATTTAAAAAAGTAGTATCCTTGATTTTAGATGTATATCAAGATTTTGGAATTGAAAACTATAGTTTTAGGCTATCACTCCGTGATCCAGAAGATAAAGAAAAATATTTTGATGATGATAAAATGTGGAATGAAGCAGAAAGCAAACTACGTGAAGTATTAAATGAATTGAAAGTTCCATATTTTGAAGCGATAGGAGAAGCAGCTTTCTATGGACCAAAACTAGATGTAGAAGTAAAACCGGCTGTTGGGAACGAGGTTACTTTGTCAACTTGTCAATTAGATTTTTTACTTCCAAGAAGATTTGATTTGACTTATATTGATAAAGAAGGAAATAAACAAATTCCAGTAGTACTTCATAGAGCTATTTTTGGTACTTTTGATAGATTCACAGCATTTATTATGGAGGAAACAAAGGGAGCATTTCCAACCTGGCTTGCTCCTACGCAAGTAAATATTATTCCTGTAAATATCGAATACCATTTAGAATATGCAGATGAAGTAAAAAGATTATTAGAAAATAATGGTATTAGATTAGAAGTAGATGCTAGAAATGAAAAATTGGGATATAAAATGCGTGAAAGTCAAAAGAAAAAGATACCATTTACTTTAATTCTAGGAAATAACGAGCGTGATCATAAAACAATTAGTTACAGGCTTCATGGAAGGGAAGAGACACAGACTCTTCCACAAGAGGAATTTGTATCTTACTTAAAAGAAATCATTGATCAAAAAGTATTAAATAAAGATCTTAAGAGTTAGTAACTCTATATTTAAAAAATTTTAAAATGAAAAAGAATCATAAAAAATATATTTCAAGTAATAATTTTCATGTTGAGAATTATTGCTTGAATTTTTTTGTTTAGAAATAAAAGATTATTCATTTGAGAAAAAGTCAATATAAAATTTAACATTTATTTACATTATTTTACGTGTGGAAAAAATGGAAGAATTTCTTTTTGATAAAAATTCTTTGCTTTTTTCTTAGGCAAGGTGTATTATAATGGTAAGTAGTGGTTGATAGTGGTGAAAAGTGGGGGATTCTTATGTTTATGGGGGAATATCATCATTCACTTGATGAAAAAGGCCGAATTATTATTCCATCCAGATTTCGAGAGGAATTAGGAGAAAGTTTTGTTTTGACTAGAGGATTGGAAAACTGCTTGTTTGTATATCCTTTGGTTGAATGGAATAAAATTGTGGAAAGACTTAAAAAATTACCCTTTACAAAAAAGGATGCCCGTAACTTTACTAGATTTTTCTTATCAGGTGCTACGATTGTAGAATTGGACAAACAAGGTCGAATCAACATTACTTCCCCTTTAATCAACTATGCCAGTCTAGAAAAAGAATGTGTAATAGTTGGTGTAAATGATCGAATTGAAATTTGGTCAAAAGAGAAATGGAAGAACTTCTTTGATGAGAACAGTGAAAATTTATCTGATATTGCAGAGAATTTATTTACATCCAATATCGATTTAGACTTGTAGGTGATCTAGATGCATATTAGTGTTTTACTAAAAGAATCTATAGATAGTTTAGAAATTAAAGAAGATGGTATATATGTTGATTGTACACTAGGATATGCTGGCCATTCTGGGGAAATTTTAAAAAGAATAAAAAAGGGGCACCTTTTCGCCTTTGACCAAGATCAGGAGGCTATTGATGCCTCTTCCAAAAGATTAAGCGAAATTGGCAGTAATTTCACCCTAATCAAAAGTAATTTTGCTTATCTAAAAGAAAAACTACAGGAATTAGGAGTGGAAAAAGTGGATGGTATTCTCTTCGACTTGGGAGTATCTAGCCCTCAATTAGATGAAAAAGATCGTGGGTTTAGCTATCACTATGATGCCAAATTGGATATGAGAATGGATCAAACCAGTAATTTTTCTGCTTATGATGTAGTAAATAGTTACAGTGAAAAAGAATTATCACGAATTATTTTCCAATATGGAGAAGAAAAGTATGCAAATAGTATTGCTAGAAATATTGTTTTAGCCAGAAAACAACGACCTATTGAAACTACTTTTGAATTAGTAGATATTATTAAAAAATCTATGCCTGAAAAAGCGAAACGGGACAAGCATCCAGCTAGAAAAACTTTCCAAGCTATTCGAATAGAAGTAAATCATGAATTGGATATCTTGGAATCTAGCTTAAAAGATGCCGCTAGCTTGTTGAAAGTAGGCGGAGTTTTAGCAGTAATTACTTTTCATTCTTTAGAAGATAGAATAGTAAAAAATGTATTTAAAGAATTGACCAATATAGACTCTATGGTAAAAGGATTACCTAGTATTCCAGAAGAGTATCTACCAGATTTTCGTCTGGTAAATCATAAGCCAATTATACCTAGTGAGGATGAATTACAGCAAAATAATCGCAGTCGATCTTCAAAATTAAGAGTAATAAAAAGAATAAAATAAATGGAGTGGATAGAATGAGAAAAGTAAAAAAACGCTTGAAAATGTCAAAGTTTGAACGATTGGTATATATCTTTACTTTGGTTATGGTATTAATCACACCTTTTGCTTTGGTTTTTTCACAAGCAACTTTATCAGAAATTAATTTTGAAGTAGAAAAAGTAAAAAAACAAATCACGACTCAAGAAAAGAAAAATACGAGTTTAACAATGAAAATAAATGAACTAGCATCTTTAGAAAAAATTCAAGAGGTTGCCAAAGAACAAGGATTAAGTTATAATAATAATAATATTAGAACAGTAACAGAAGATACCAGTAGTGTAGAAGACAGTGCAGAATAAGGGGAAGTTGAAGCCTATGAAGAAAAAAAAGGGAATCACAACAAATCGTAATGTCAGAATTTCTAACATTGCTTTATTGGTGACTCTTTTTTTGTTTCTTCTTTTGCTATATAGAGCAGGAGTTCTATCTTTATCCGAAAAAGTAGATGGCATTAATTTATCTGAATTTGCCAGTCAAAGAACGATTAAGCACGAAACCATTTTAGCAAAACGTGGTACGATCTATGATGTCAATGGGGAAGCACTTGCTCAAAATGTATATTCTTATACATTAATTGCCTATTTAGATTCTTCTCGTGGAGAAGGAAATTATGTCAGTGATAAAGAAAAAACAGCAAAAGCTTTAGCTACTGTAATCTCCATGAGCGAAGAGAATATTTTAGCCTTATTGAATAAGGATGTTTATCAAACAGAATTTGGATCTGCAGGAAAAGGATTAACAGAACTTACCAAAGATAAAATTTTAGCATTAAATTTAGATGGAATTGATTTTACAGAAACGCAGAAACGTTATTATCCAAAAGGAGATTTTTTATCTTATACTCTAGGCTATGCTAAAAGTAATAGCGATGGAAAAATTATAGGAGAAATGGGAATTGAGGCCTTATTTAATGATGCTCTAACTGGTACGGATGGATTTAAAGAATATCAAAAAGACTTAAGAGGATATAAAATTGCGAATACAAAAGAAAAAATCCAAGAGGCAGAAGATGGAAATAGTATTTATTTAACGATTGATTCCAATGTTCAGTTTTTTGTTGAGCAAGCTTTAGAAGAAGCAACCAATCAATATGATTTTGATGAAATTAATATTGTGGTAGCGGAAGCTAAGACAGGAAAAATATTAGGAATAGGTTCTACAACATCCTTTGATCCTAACATTAAAGATATTGAGAGCTATTTAGATCCTAATATTTCTGTTAGCTTTGAACCCGGTAGTACTATGAAAATATTTTCTTATATGGCTGTGATGGAAGCCGGAAAATATAATGGTAGTGAGACCTTTCAATCAGGAACTTATACAACGACAGATGGTACGGTAATTGGTGATTGGGATCGTAAAGGATGGGGAGAAATTTCTTATGATAAAGGCTTTTCCTTATCTAGTAATGTCGGAATTGTAAATTTAATTCATAATTATATCGATCGTGATATTTTAATGGATTATTACAAAAAATTAGGTTTTGGTGCTAAAACAGGTATTGAGCTCAGCAAAGAAACAGCCGGAAAATTAAGTTTTAAATATGAAACAGAAGTCTTAAATGCTGGCTTTGGTCAAGGAATTATGGTTACTTCCATCCAAAATATTAAAGCACTTACTTCTATTGCCAATGATGGAATATTATTACAACCTTATATTGTTGATAAAATTGTAGATAGTGAAGGTAACATTGTAGAAGAAAATACTAGAACAGAATTGGGACGTGTAGCAAGTAAAACAACTACCGATAAAATCAAAGATTTAATGGAATCAGTCGTATTAGAAGGGACTGGAACCAATTATAATATGCCGGGATATGATCTAATTGCCAAAACGGGTACTGCTCAAATTGCGAGTACCAATGGAACAGGTTATCTAACTGGAGAATATGATGTTATTCGTGGCTTTGCTGGAATGTTTCCAAAAGAAGATCCTGAAATTATCATTTATGCCAATGTAAAGCGCCCTCGTCAATATGCCAATGCCTTAGCGCATGTTGTAAAAAGTGTGATTGAAAATGTTAGTAAATATTATAATATTTACGATGAGAGTGAACAAAATACAGCCCAAATCACCTACACTTTAGATACATATATGAATAAAAAAGTAGATAGTGTAAAGAAAGAATTAGAAGAAAATGGAATTTTAGTAGAAACGATTGGCAATGGAGATACCATTATTAACCAATATCCTCAAAAAGGAATTGTAGTTACGAAAGGAACCAAAATTTTCTTAACTACAAATGGGTCTGATATTACGATCCCAGACTTTACAGGATGGAGCAAAAAGGATGTAACAACCTATCTAAATCAAGCTGGAATTACCTATCAAACGGAAGGAATTGGCTATTTAGTAAGTCAAAATATTACCAATACACTTTATCAAGAAGGGATGATTCTGGAACTAAAATTTGAAGAAAAATATTTAGAATAAAAAACAGATGTTTTCATCTTCCTCAAAATATGATATCCTAAAAAAGGATAGGTGAGGATTATGTATAACATCTGTTTATATTTTTTTATGTTTTATTGTTATTCTATTATGGGGTGGATAGTAGAATGTATAGTATGCTCGATTGGACAAAAAAAATTCGTTCACGATCGTGGCTTTTTAATTGGACCATATTGCCCAATTTATGGTTTTGGGGCAATGTATATGTACTTTTTTTTAAGTAATTATTACCATGAACCTATTACATTGTTTGTTATGGCAGTAGTAGGAACATCAACCTTAGAATTTTTAACAAGTTACATCATGGAAAAGTTATTTAAAGCCAGATGGTGGGATTATTCTAAAGAACATTTTAATTTAGAAGGAAGAATATGTTTAAAAAATTCCTTGGCATTCGGAATTTTAGGGCTTATCTTTATATATTTAATTAACCCTGTTTTCTTATTAGTAGTAAAAAAGATTCCAGAAATTGTGTTAATCATTATTAGTGTTATACTATTGATTACTTTTTTGATAGATAATGGGATAACCTTTGCCATTATAAATAATTTAAAGAATAAATTAACCAATATTAGAAAAGATTCCACTTCAGATATTGATAAACAGGTAAAAGAAATTTTATCTAAACATACATTCTATTTGAATAAATTGTTTAGCGCATTCCCAAAAGTAAAATTCTCTTTTCCAATAGGTGAACAAATTTTATCTTCTGTTCGTAAAACTTTGGATAATATTAATTATCTAAAAAAAGAAAGAAGAAAGAAAATTAAGGAATTAAGAAAAGAATTTTCTAAAAAGTAATGGAAATCGTAATTTTTTGTATAAAGTAGTTTTTTTCTTCTCATTATAAGATTGAGGAGATGAAAATATGGATACAATACCACAAATAATTTCAACCAAAGATTTAGCTTATTTATCAGATATGTTTGAATGGAATTACACAGCTTTGAAACAGATTAATCATTTTTTGAATGAAGTACAGGATTCAGAAATAAAAGAACTCTTAGAAAGATTCCGTAATATGCACGAAGATCATTTGCATTTCATTATTTCTGCTTTGAAAAAAGAGGAAATAGAAGAATGTGAATGCGATGAATGTGGTTGTGAAGAAGATTCTAGTGAGGAGGCAGAGGAAGATGAAGAATAATGAAATTAAGAATCCTAAAATGGAAGTTCCTACAGGAATGGAAATGAATGATCGGGATTATTTAAATTCTATTCTAGAGTTAGAAAAAAATATGTCTAATAATTATTCTATTGCTTTAAATGAGGCAAGTAATGATTATCTATATGAAGATTATTTTACACTTTTAGAAGATACCAAAGATGCTGCACGCGAGGCATATAATTTAATGTTTGAATATGGATGGTATACCTTAGAGGAAGCTGAGGAACAAAAAGTAAATGAGAAAATACATTGTTTAGAACAAAAAATAAAAGATTTAAAAGGAGAAGCTTAATACTATAAGCTTTTTTTCATTTTTTCATTTTCTTATTCATATTTTATGATATAATGAAGTCAGAAAGGGTGAGAGTCATGAGAAAAGTTTTGCTAACTGTTTTATTAGTAACCGTGTTGATGGTAACAGGTTGTAGTTCAAGTGAAGAAACTAAAACATTAACCTGTACTAGAAATGCAACTGTGACAACAGGAGTTAGGATGGAATTATCCTATAAAGCTACTTATAAAGGAGATTATGTAGAATTAATTGAAACAGAAGAAAAAGTCATTTCCGATAATGAAAGTGTTTTAGATACCTACAAAACCAGTATTGAAAGCTTATATTCTCCTTATAAAGATGTAGAATACTATAATTATAGTGTAGATGTATCAGGAGATACTTTAACTAGTAAAACAAGAATCGATTATTCAAAAATTGATACCGATAAGTTAATTGAAATCGATTCGGCAAATGCATCTTTGATCAAAGATGGAAAAATTAAAATTGATGATATTAGAACAATGTATGAATCGACAGGTGCAACTTGTAAATAAGTGCTAATCAGCGCTTTTTCTTTTAGGAGGAGTTTATGTTAAAAGTAGAAAATATTACGAAATATTATGGAGAAAATTTAGCAGTAGATCATTTGTCATTTACAGTAAAAAGTGGGGAGATTTTCGGCCTTCTTGGGTCTAATGGAGCAGGAAAAACAACGACATTTCGTATCATCATGGGCCTACTAGATAGTAATAGTGGTACAGTGACATTAGATGGTAAGAAAATCGATTACAGTGTAACAGATCATATTGGCTTTGTAACCGAAGAAAGAAGTCTACTTACAAAAATGACAGTAGAAGAACAAGTAATCTATTATGGTAGATTGAAAGGATTGAAAGAAGAGGAAATACGCAAAAGACTTGATGAATGGTTAGAGAAATTTCAAATTAAGGATTATAAAAAAAGAAAAATCAAAGAATTATCAAAGGGAAATCAACAAAAGATTCAATTTATTGCTGCAGTCATTAACGAACCTAAATTGTTAATTTTAGATGAACCTTTTACGGGTCTAGATCCTATTAATGTTGGTCAATTAAAAGATGCAATCTATGAATTGCAGAAGAAAGGATGCTCAATTATCTTTTCATCACATCAAATGGAACATATTGAACAATTTTGTGAAAAGCTATTGATCTTGGTAAAAGGTCGCCCAGTTTTAGAAGGATACTTGAAAGATATCAAAGAAGAATATCAAAAAAAGAATATCATGATTCGTGGAGATATTGATCCCCAAGAGTTGCAAGCCATTCCAGGTGTCTTGGGAGTCCATAAAAAAGCAAATGAATACGAAGTAAAAATTGAAAGTAATAAAGTGGTAGAAAAAGTGTTTAAAAAAATATCGCATAAAAATATTACGAAATTTGTAGTAGAAGAACCTAGTCTAAATGAAATTTTTATTGCGAAAGTGGGTGAGAGTTATGATGAATAAATTTTGGTTTTTGACAGGCACCAATTTAAAGAAAAAATTAAAAAGCAAATGGTTTCTGGTAATTAATATCATACTTTTAGTTGCGATTGTAGGCATTATCAATATGGATAGTATTATCAAAGCCTTTGGTGGAGATTTTAATAAAACAAGTGAGATTATTGTTTTAGATCAAACGGAACTATCTTATCCCATATTTGAAAAGAATTTACAGTACTTTAATGATACTCTAGGAACAGAGTATACATTTGATATTCAAAAAGCGGATAAAAGTAGGCAAGAAATAGAAGAAGAAATAAAAGATACAGATACAGTAATGATTCTTTTAGAAGATGATGAGACCAGTTATATAAAAGCTAGTATTATTAGTGACTCTTACATAGATACGATATATTATCAGCTTTTGTATCAAGCGTTATCTAGTACCAAAACAGAAGTAGCCTTTTCTCTAACCAATATTGATTCAGAAGAGCTTCAGAAGTTAACTAGTGATATTAGTGTAGATAGAATATTACTAAGTGAGGATAAAAATACAGAGGAAGAGAATATGGAAATGATTATGGGAACGGTATTCCCAACTGTTATCTTACCATTCTTTATCTTAGTAATCTTTCTAGTTCAAATGATTGGAGCAGAAATCAATGAAGAAAAGCAAACTCGTAGTATGGAAGTGATTATTTCTAATGTAAGTCCAAAAGCACATTTCTTTTCAAAAGTCCTTGCTAGTAATGCCTTTGTATTACTACAAGGAGCACTTTTAATCTTATATGCAATCATTGCTTTGGTAATTAGAAATTATCTAAATGTAGAAAGTGCAAGTAGTATTACATCAGAGATTAGTAATGTATGGAATAGCCTAGTAACAAGTGGGTTTGCTGATAAGCTGACATACATCATTCCTCTTACTTTAATTCTAATGATTTTATCTTTCTTAACTTATTCGCTAGTAGCTGGAATCTTGGCCTCTATGACGGTTAGTATGGAGGATTATCAACAAATCCAAACACCAATTATGATGATTTGTTTAGCAGGATATTATTTGGCCATTATGGCTGGAATGTTTGAAGGTAGCACATTCATTAGAATATTGTCTTATGTTCCTTTCTTATCTTGTTTATTATCACCAGCTTTACTTGTGATAGGTCAAATTGGAATTATAGACGTGATTATTTCTATTATCGTTCTTGTTGTCTTTAATTTTGTATTGGTTCGTTATGGATTAAAAGTTTATAAAATTGGAATTTTAAACTATTCGACCGATAAAATGTGGAAAAAGATATTGAAAGCAGTCAAATCAAAAGAAGTTTAGACTTCTTTTTTTTCTAAAATGATGTATAATATCAGTCATATTTAGAGGTGATCAAATGAAAAAACTGGAATTATTGGAGTATCTATTAAATCATAAAGAATATTTTAAGGGAGTGTCTTTAGACGATTTCTGTCTACTAGCAAGTTTAGAATCTAGTGAACTTGGACTTATGAATCAAGATAATTATAAAGTTACTCCTTTATTAAAACAAATTAGTAACTATGCTCTTGTAGATACGAATGTTACACAAGAAGATATAGAAGATATCAGAAATAGTTTATCCAGTAGAGAAGAAAAATTCTTAGAAAGTGCGTTAGATGTTGCTAATAAATGCCATCAATATGTTGATATATTATTGAAAGAGGGTGCTCATCATCCTTGTATAATTAAAGTGAATTATTTAATAAATGGCACCTTTCTTTATAAAACTATGATGAAAATCATATGTAATTTAATAAAAATTACGAATGATCTATTTCAGGATAATTTAATAGACTTAACAAGCATTGCGGATGATCAAGTAATGGATATTACAGACGAGATGAAAGAAGACTTATTGCAGCAAGTAGCAAGTAGAAAAATGACATCCGGAGTAGATTTATTAAGAATTCTTAGTAATTACATTAAAAAAATCTTGTTAATAGATAATTTTCTTCCTTTTTCATCAATGGATATTCATTATAGTGATGATACTTATATTCAATTTATCGATAGAGAAAAGATACATCCTAATTATAATTTATCAATAGGAGACTGTATTCAATGCTTATCTTTCATTTTAGAACAAGCTCATAAATACCAAGAATATAGTAGTGATGATAAAATTCTAGATTATATTGATGATTTAGAGGAGGAATATCATTTATATAATTCTTATCGATATTTATCTGTAAGAAATCAATATCGAGAAAATAAAATGTTAGAAAAATGTAAGAAATTGTAAATTATTTGCAAAAAAATAAAATATTTCTCTTTTTTCTTTGTATAATACTATTAGTCCTAGAAAAGGAGGATATTATGCTAGAACTAAAAAAAATTAATAAAAGTTACAAAACAGGTACTTTTGTTCAGCAGGCATTGAAAGATGTTTCTATTGAATTTCGCAAAAATGAGTTTGTAGCTATCTTAGGTGCCAGTGGAAGTGGGAAAACTACATTATTAAATATTATTGGTGGTTTAGATCGTTATGATAGTGGTGATTTAATTATTAATAATAAATCGACAAAAAAGTTTAAAGCAATCGACTGGGATCGTTATCGCAATAATTGTATTGGTTTTATTTTTCAAAGCTACAACTTAATTCCCCATATTACGATATTAGATAATGTAGAGATGGGAATGACTTTAAGTGGTGTCAATAGCAAAACAAGAAAAAGAAAAGCCAAAGAAGCTTTAAAAAAAGTAGGGTTATTAGAGCATTCCCATAAGAAACCCAATCAATTATCAGGTGGTCAAATGCAAAGAGTGGCAATTGCCCGTGCTTTGGTAAATAATCCTGATATCATTTTGGCAGATGAACCAACAGGAGCTTTGGATACCAAAACCAGTGTCCAAATTATGGATTTAATTCAAGAAATTGCAAAAGATAAATTGGTTATCATGGTAACTCATAATCCAGAACTAGCTCATCAGTATGCAACTAGAATTATTGAGTTTAAAGATGGTAAAAAATTAAGTGATTCTAATCCTGTAACCAAGGAAGAAAAAGATACTTCCACTTTAAAGATTAGAAAAACAGCAATGAGTTTTAGAACAGCTTTAAAACTATCGTTTAATAATATCAAAACGAAAAAGGGAAGAACCTTACTAACTGCTTTTGCATCCAGTATTGGAATTATTGGTATTGCCTTAATCTTGTCTTTATCGAATGGTTTTAAAATTGAAGTAGATAAATTTGAAAAAAGCTCATTATCACAAGCTCCCATTGTGATTAGTACTCAAGCTATGAGTATGAGTGAAGAAACCATAGAAAAAGTGACTTCTAATGATTTAAAGAAATACCCAACGGAAGACAAAGTATATGTTCAAGATGATATGATGGAAACGGTGCTACATACCAATATTTTATCGGATGAGTATATCGAATATATTAAAAAGATAGATAAACAATTGTTATCAGGAATATCATATCAAACTACGACTGGATTTAATATTATCAATCACAGTAAAGATGGTTATCAGTTAGTAACAAATAGTAGTTATTGGATCCTATTTCCGACTAATCCTAACACCAATGAAAATGGTATTTTGGAGGATAATTATGATGTTTTAGCTGGAGAGATTGATGAAAGCGTTCCAGGTCTAATTTTACAAGTTGATAGCAAAAATAGGATTTATAAATCCACTTTAGAAGCTTTGGGCCTAAGTGGAGATGAGGTTTCTTTTGAAGAAATTTTAAATCAAGAATTAAAAGTGGTAATGAATGATGAATATTATCTTCAGTATGGGGAAGCTTTTATTCCAAATCAGGATTTAGAAACTTTATATCATAGTGAAAATAGTATCTCTTTAAAAGTGCAAGCTATTATTCGTGGTAAGGAAGATAAAGAATTAATTACTAGTGGAAGTGGCTTTGCTTATACCAATGCTTTAACAGAACTGGTAATCTCTAAAAATAAAGATTCTAAGATTGTAAAGGCACAACAAGAAAAAAATTATAATATTTTAACCAATCAACCATTTGATGATAGTGTAGGTAGTACGAATACCAAAGAAATTATGTTAGGTTATCTTGGAGCAGAGACAACACCAAATGTGATTTATTTATATCCAAAAGATTTTGATGCCAAACAAGAAATTACCAACTACTTAGATCAGTATAATGAAGATAAAGAAGCAGAAGAGGTAGTAGAATACACCGATATGGCAGCAATGATTTCTAGTTTATCAGGAAATATTATGGATGCTATTACAATAGTATTAGTAGCGTTTTCTTCTATTTCTTTGGTAGTATCTAGTATTATGATTGCGATTATTACTTATATTTCTGTATTAGAAAGAATCAAAGAAATAGGAATTTTAAGAGCTCTAGGTGCTAGAAAAAAAGATATCAAGCGTGTATTTAATGCGGAAACTTTTATCATTGGATTAACTTCAGGATTTTTAGGAATATTGATTGCTTATTTATTAACCATCCCAACCAATCAAATTATTGAAAATCTATCAGGATTAGCCAATGTAGCCAAATTAAATATTGTGCACGCTATCATGTTAGTGATTATCAATGTAATATTAACCATGATTGGAGGAGCAATTCCATCTAGAATGGCTAGTAAAAAAGATCCGGTTGAGGCTTTAAGAACAGAATAAAATAAGACGGATTGCTTTTTTAATCAATGAATGAAAATCTAATATGGAAAAAAACAACATCTTAAATTAGAAAAAGATTAGTAAAAAAACTTGCATTCCCATAAAAGAATGCAAGTTTTCTTCTTTTCTACACAAACTAATGTTGGTGATTATATGAAGCAGAAGCTAAAAGATATCAATCAAAGACTAACCATATTAGAATGGATTCTTTTTGTAATCTTCTTACTTTTAATTTATTTTCTCATTTATACTATCTATTTCAAAAAAGAGTTTTATGAAACAAAATTAGTAGAATTAACAGACGTTATTGTTTATGGTGATAGTGCACCACGTGGTAGAATTTATGATCGAAATTATAATTTGTTAGTAGATAATATTGCAGTTCCCATTATTTATTATCAAAAAAATGAAGATATTACACCAGAAGAAGAAATAGAACTCGCATACTCAGTTGTTGATCAATTAGAGTTAGAATATGAAAAGTTAAACATTCGCAACTTAAAAGAATTCTATTTGGCAATCTATCCTGAAGAATGCGATGCTAAAATCACAGAAGAAGAATGGAATAAATTAAAACAGCGAAAACTAACGATAAATGACATTGAAAATTTAAAAATCAGTAGAATTACCGAAGAAGACTTACAAATTTTTAGTGAAAGAGATAAAAAAACAGCTTATTTATATTATTTGATGAATCTAGGTTATTCTTATTCTCCAAAAACAATTAAGTCAGAAAATGTTAGTGATGAGGAATATGCTTATTTTTCAGAAAATAATTATAAATTAAATGGTTTTGATACAAAGGTAAGTTGGGAGAGAAATTATTTATATGGAGATACTTTAAAAAGTATTTTGGGTAGTGTTGGTAGTATTCCAAAAGAGTCCAAGGAAGAATATTTAAGTAAAGGATATGAGTTGACTGATACGGTAGGTCTTAGTAATATTGAAAAACAATATGAAGAATTATTGAAAGGGGAAAAAGCAAAATACAAAAAAATCAGCAATAATAGATTGGTTTTGATTGAAGAAGCAAAAAGAGGGCAAGATATTGTTCTTAGCATTGATATTCATTTGCAGCAAGAGGTTGATCAAATTATCGACCGAGAATTAATACGAGCCAAAGGAGAAGCCAATACGAAATATTTAAGTAAAACATATGTGATCATTCAACAGCCGAATACAGGAGAAGTATTAGCCATTTCTGGTAGACAAGTATTAAAGAAGAATAATCAATATGAAACCTATGATATTACTTCTTATGCTTTAACGGATCCTATGACACCAGGTTCTGTTGTGAAGGGAGCATCCATGCTAGTAGGTTATAATACAGGAGTAATAGAAATGGGAGAATACATGACGGATGAATGTGTAAAGTTATATAACATTCCGGAGAAATGTTCCTCTTCACAATACGGAAGAATTAATGATATCGTAGCACTTGCTAATTCTAGTAATGTTTATCAATTTAAAATAGCGATGAAAGTAGCAGGTATAGATTATTCTTATAATAAACAAGTAACTGTTGATCAGGCTGCTTTTGATATTTATCGAAATACTTTTCAACAATTTGGGTTAGGAGTAAAAACAGAAATTGATTTACCAATCGAAAGTTTAGGATATAGTGGTAAGACGGTTGCACCAGATCTGCTTCTCAATTTTTCAATAGGGCAATATGATAGCTATACACCAATTCAATTATCACAGTACATCACAACCATCGCTTCTGATGGAAAAAGACTACAACCACATTTATTAAAAGAGATTCATGCTAGCAGTAATAGTCAAGAAATAGGGAAGTTACTAGAGGTAAAAGAAGCTAATATTTTAAATACAGTAGACACTAAAGAAGAATATTTGAAAAGAATACAAGAAGGATTTATAGCAGTAATGGATTTTGGCTATGGGAAAAATGTTATGGGAAACAGTCCCAATCCTGCAGGAAAAACAGGAACTAGTGAAAGTTTTATCGATACAGATGGAGATGGAAAAATAGATACGGAAACTACCAGTAATGCTTTTGTAGGATATGCACCAAGTGATAATCCTGAGATGACCATTACGGTCACTTCACCGGATGTAGAAGATCCCAATACAGGTTATAATTATCGTACTTATATGAACCGCAGGATCGCTCGAGAAATTTCCAATAAATATTTTGAAATGAAACAATAAAAAGAAAAAAATAATGTCATTTATAGTTCTAGTGAAAACTTCTTAATAGTAAATTATTAGAAAAGAAAAAAAGTTTTTGCATTTTTTATAATCCTAATGTATAATACATATAGGAAACAAGGAGGGATTATTATGGCAAAAGTAGGAAATAGACAAAATAAGACTTTAGTTTGTACTGTTTGTGGTAAAGAAGGATATAGAAAAAGTAAAAATGTAAAAAATACAACAGACCGTTTAGAACTTAGTAAATACTGCTCTAATTGTAGAAAACATACTACTCATAAAGAAAAGAAGTAAAGAGTAATTTATGTTTAGACATTGGATTTCATCTATTGATTATTCGAGGTTAATAGAAATATAAGCAAATCAAGAAGTTATTTGTCTTTCTAAAAAAGAGGTAAAAGCTAAACATAAAACTCAACACCAGTTAACCAAAGAAAGAAAATTATCAAAATAGGTAAAAGAAAATAGGAGAATATTATTCTCCTCTTCATTTCTAAAAAGGAGGTTTCAAAATGATTAACACAAATGATTTAAAAGTGGGTATGACTATTCAAATGGATGGAAATATTTTTACAGTATTAGAAACTGGACATGTAAAACCTGGAAAAGGCGCTGCTTTTGTGACAGCGAAGTTAAAGAATTTAAGAACCGGATCTATCATTGAAGAAAGATTTAATGCTGGAACGAAAGTAGAAGCTGCTCGTATTGAAAAGAAAGATATGCAATATCTATATGAAATGGGTGGTACTTACTATTTTATGAATATGGAAACTTATGATCAAATTGAATTAAGTAAGGACACTTTAGGAGATGACGCTAAATATTTAAAAGAAAATTTAATGGTTAATATTACCTTTTATGAAGGAGAAGTTTTAGGTTTATCTCTTCCAGATAAAATTGAATATGTAATTACTCATTCAGAACCAGCCGTAAAAGGAAATACTTCTAGTGGTGCTATGAAAGATGCGACTTTAGAAAATGGCATGACTATTAAAGTACCATTATTTATTGAAGAAGGGGAGACTGTTTTAGTTACTACAAAAGATGGCAAATATGCATCTCGTGCTTAAGTTCTCCTTATTAGATAAGCGATAGAAATCATAAACATTTTAAGAAAATAGATACTAATAGAATATTCCATTTAATAAGAATATTCTTTTTTTTTAATCATATCTTATAATAAAAGGAGAAATGGATATGATAAATAAACAGAGTTTATGGTTTTTAACATTATTTAGTTTGATATTAGTACTTAGTGTATACTATATTACGATGCCTAACGAACTATTGCTTACCAATAATAGTAATTATTTAGATACTGAGGAAACAAGTGGAGAGTCTGATGATACCAAAGTGACAATTGAAGAAAGCGAATTATTAGTCACTATGCGTGTCAATCTAGAAGAAGAAAGAAGCGAAACCATAGCAGATTTAAGAAGTACATTAACAAATGAAGAAGCAACTAGTGAAGAAAAAAATAATGCTTATGAACAAATTAAATACATTACGAATCTAAAAGGACAAGAAGAAGCTTTGGAAGAAAAAATCAAACAAGAATACGGATTAGATTGTTTTATAAAAATTGATAATAATGAAGTAAAAGTAGTAGCAATTAAAGAAAATCATGATAGTACACTTGCCAATAATATTATGAAAACCGTTCAAGGAGAATTTGAAAATAAAGTTTATGTAACAGTAAAGTTTGAAAAATAAGTTAGGCACTTTTACTAACTCCTGATTTTTCTTTTACATACAATACTATAGGTAATGATATGTATAAAGAGTAGGAGTGAAAAAGTGAATACAAAAATTTTGACCAAAAGAGAACATGAAGTTTTCTCTTTACTGATCTTAAATAGAACCACCAGAGAAATCGCAGCAGAACTAGCAATTAGTGAAAAAACAGTTAGAAACCATATTTCCAATGTAATTCAAAAATTAGGAGTAAATGGTAGAGCAGCAGCAGTAGTGGAATTATTAAAATTGAAAGAAATTAAATTATAAAAGGATAGATTTTTCTATTCTTTTATTCTTTCTACTTCTAAATAACTAAAATATTCCATATATTTAATTAGGTAAGGTGAATTTATGTTAAAGAGAAAGGCACTTAGAAAAATTATTATTACAACATTTTCTTTTTTGACTGTGTTTGTGATTTGTATCATTCCTGAAAAACTTGGTAATCATGATAATTATCTAGATACGGAAATTGATTTAGAATATGTTAATAATTTAGGAACAAATGAAATTTATTTACTTGGACCCAATCAATATTTAGTAAAGACAAATATTCTATTAGAAGAAGAAAATATAAATACAAAAGTTCGTCAAATTATTGACTATTTAACAGTTCAAAAAAGTGATAAGATTCCTACAGGTCTATCCGGAATTATTCCTGCAGATACCAAAGTAAATGCAATAGAAATAGAAGAAGGAATCGCAATACTTGATTTTTCAAAAGAATTATTAAATGTTTCAGAAGAACTAGAAGAAAGAGTAATAGAAGCTATTACTTATAGCATAATTAATTTAGATGGCATTGAAGGAATCACAATCAAAATAGATGGAGAATTATTAACAGAATTACCTAAAACAAAAAAACAAATACCAGAAGTACTAAATCGCAATTTTGGTATTAATAAGGTCTTCGATATTGACAATTTAAACGGAATTCAAAAAGTAACTTTATATTATATCGATAAAATTAATAATCAAAATTATTATGTACCAGTAACGAAATATCTAAATGATGATCGAGAAAAAATTAATATTATTATAGATAATTTATCTAGTAATTATATCTATGAATCCAACTTGGTATCGCTGTTAAATCAAGATACACAATTAATTAATTATGAGATCCAGGATGAGATTATGACTTTGAATTTTAATTATAGCATTTTTACCAATGATAAAATATTAGAAGAAGTAACTTATACGATTGCAGAATCAGCCTGTGATACTTATGACATAAAGAGTGTGATTTTCCAGGTAGAAGGGGAAAATGTATCTACTACCAATCAGTGTAGCAGCAAAAAGAACTAAAGATTTGGTATTTGTATATTTATTTATAGAACCAAAAAGTAGCATTGAAAAATAATTTAGTAGGTATGTTAATGATAACTTATTAAAATTCTTATAAAGATAAAAACGACTTATCAAAAAGTCGTTTTATGCATACTTTTTAAGACAATATTTAAAATCATTCCAAGTTTGTAAAAAAGATTGGATTTTTTACTACCTTTAAAATTATTATCTATGTCTTCTTGGAAGACTTTCATCTATTTTTTCATTTTTTCTATAACATGCATTTAGCATTGCTCTTGATATTTCATCTTTTTTATCTATAAGGAAAGTGCGTTCTTGCCTCGTATAGAAAAAATGCTATAGTTGATTTATCTAAATTTATCAAATAAAAAACGAACTAATTTAAATAATTCGAATAAGTCCTCTATGGTGCGAGCAACGTAGACATCTACAACTTTTTTTGTCAAATTATTCTCTTTAGCATATATAATAATGTTTAGTAATAATTCCTATTAAATAAAATAACTTCCTGTTATTGAAATCATACCAAGTAATATTGCAATTGCTTTCTTCAAATTCATTTTATCTGTTTTAAATATAACTGACAATATAACTAATAAAAATACTCTAATCTCTTGAATAATATTAACTATTATTGGTGCTTCATAAATATAACCAATAGTTCCAAATATATAATAGATAGCCTCAAAAAGACCAATTAAAACTACTAAATGAAAAAATTTTTTATCATTATTTTCTTCTTTTGATGCACCAGAAGTTTTACTTTTAAAAAAGAAAAATGGAATTGCAACTACACTATAACCAAAATTAATTGCTACTTCGTTAGCACCAAGTGTATTAGCATATTTTATTATATATGGTTCAATTCCATAAAATAAAACAGATAACAATATAAAAACAATGCCTATAAACTTTATTTTCTTAAATTTTATTTCATCTTTAATTCTATTTGTTTCTAGACTAAACCATATAATAGAAATAATAAACAATACAAATAAAAATATAAATTTTGACGTTAGAATTAAGTTTCCCAATAATATATCAATTATTAAAACTATAAATAAATCTAAATTTTCAAGTAGAGCAGCAAGCCCTATTGGTATATTCTTTAATGCATTAACATAACATAGGTATCCTAATAATATAATCAAACCATAAATTAAAATAATAGGAATAGCTGAAGCAGTTATAGAAATACCAGCATAAAACGCATATAAAATTTGAAAAAGCAATGAAATTATACTTGTATACAATAATACTTTATAAATCAAATATTTATTTACCGCAATATCCAAAGTAAAGTCACAAAATGAATTAAAAACAGAAGAAACTACAGCTGTTATTCGCTTATTCATATACTACCCCCCATACATAATGATTTAAATTAAACTATATTATCATTATACCAAATTTAAATAACTATTTAAATGAAGATATTTTGTTATGTTAAAATATTTAACCCCTAGGTATTTTAACACAAGAATCAAAATTACCTATTGGGATTTTCATCAAATAAAAAATCAGTCATATCCCAGACTGAATTATATATTAAGTTCGAACAGTTCGAACAGATTCGCCAATGGTGCCCTGTTAGGGATTCGAACCCCAGACCGATGCCTTAGAAGGGCATTGCTCTATCCAGCTGAGCTAACAGAGCGTTTTTGCTCAAATGAACATCTAAATTATATAACGGAAATTTATTAGTTGTCAATACCTTAAAAAAGAAAAAGGGTTCTAATCGCCCCCTTTTACACAACCTTCCAAAATATTAAGAATTTTATTTTTAGTTTCCTCATATGCTTTTTGCCAAACTAATTCAAAAAATACTCTCATACCAGGAAAAGTGATTTCATCATTGTTTTTAATACTTTCTTCAATCACATCTCTTAATATGTTGATATCATCACCTTTAAAATTATTAATAATATGACTTCTAATATCTAAATTCATATTTATTCTCCTTTCAATTATAGTTTGGTAAAAAACGATACTTTTATACGAAAATATAGTAATTTTAATCGCCTTATGCTAAAATATAAAAAGATTAGAAGTGGTGATTTGATGCTGATAGAGATTAATAATCAGAAAGTAGAAGTTGTGATTACGAAGAAAAAAGGGAATAAAAATACCTATTTACGAGTAAAAGAGGATTTAAAATTATATGTTACGACATCCTATCTCATAAGTGATAGAAAAATCAAAAATATCATAGAGGAAAATATGGAGTCTATTATAAGAATGTATGAAAAACAGTCTTATAAACAAGAACTAAAAAAGGATTTTTATTACTTAGGTAAAAAATATGATTTGATTAAAACGAATGCCACCAATGTCGTTATAGGAGAAGAAAAAATCTTCGTACCTGTAGATTTTGATCAAGATAAATGGCTAAAAAAAGAAGCTATGAAGTTATTTAAGCAAAGACTGGATTATTGGTATGATAGATTTGATCGAAAAATTCCATATCCATCTTTAACGATTCGTAAAATGACATCACGCTGGGGAGTGTGCAATTCTAAATTGAAACGTGTAACACTAAATTTGGAACTAATCAAAAAAGATATTTCTTGCCTAGATTATGTAATCGTACATGAGTTATCTCACTTTGTGGAGATGAATCACTCAGATCGCTTTTGGAAAGTAGTCGGATTAAACTATCCTAATTATAAAGAAATACGTAGAATTATGAAAAACTATTAAAAGGAGTTATTATGCTAATTACAAGTTTAGATAATGAAAAAATCAAGAAATATACTAAATTAAAAGAAAAAAAGTATCGAGATCAATACAATGAATTTATTGTAGAAGGAGAACATTTAGTAATTGAAGCTTATCGTAGTGGCCTATTAGAAGAAATATTAATTGAACAAGATGAAGTTACCCTTTTAAATGCTCCAATTACTTATGTTTCTAAGGAAATTTTAGAAAAGTTATCCACGCTAGAAACTCCAAGTCATATCATAGGAATTTGTCGTAAACGAATAGAAGATTCTAATCTAGGAAATAAAATATTATTATTAGATCGTATTCAGGACCCAGGTAATCTAGGAACTATTATTCGTAGTAGTAAAGCCTTTGGTGTAGATACTGTAGTTTTAGGTAGTGGTTGTGTAGATTTATATAATGAGAAAGTAATTCGTTCTACTCAAGGCATTGGATTTCATATGAATATTATTTCTAGAAATTTAAAAGAGTTCATTCCCGAATTAAAAAATCAAGAAATTCCAGTTTTGGGAACCAAAGTAGAATATGGAGAAGATATTAGAAATTTGACTTCTCGTGATAAGCAAAAATATGCATTAATTATGGGGAATGAGGGAAGGGGAGTAGATCCTGAAATCCTAGAAATGTGTGATAAATATATATATATTGAATTAGATCATAAAGTAGATAGCCTGAATGTTGCGATTGCTGCAAGTATTTTATTATATGAGTTAAGTAGGTGAAAATAATGTATGTTCAATGGAACGGACTGTTAGATGAAAATAAAGCTAACAGGTTAGTAAAAAGTGAACTAATAGAGCTTGGATATTCTCCAGATTTAGAAATTAAAAGTTATATTTCAGATGATAAAATAAGTTATCTGATTTATGATACATTTTTATATCATGGTGAAAATGTAAAAAAGATAACAGATTTAAAAAGCGTTGTCTATAATCAGTTACTAATAGCTAGTATATCTAAGTTCAATAATAATGCTTATCAGGTAAATACTGTAATCACTTCTGGAAAAGTAAAATATGTAGTGACAGAATTAACATATCCAAAAAGACTATTACAGAAAAAAAGGAGACTAAAATAACATGGAAGAATACATTTATATAGGGAAGATTGTGAATACCCATGGAATTAAGGGAGAAGTAAGGATTCTTTCTGATTTC
The DNA here is from genome assembly GCA_944359075.1 of uncultured Bacilli bacterium. Classification (GTDB taxonomy): domain Bacteria; phylum Bacillota_I; class Bacilli_A; order RF39; family UBA660; genus Alloscybalousia. The sequence goes on along the minus strand of CALVSR010000014.1, from coordinate 32 downwards.
GAAAAAAAAGATAAAGTTTTTGTAGTAGGTAT
>CALVSR010000013.1 GCA_944359075.1 uncultured Bacilli bacterium | reverse complement strand
ATAGAAGTTATAAAAGAATTGGAGAGGTTAGCAATGAATGAAGAATTTAAAATCCATTATGATCAAGAAGCAGTAAGGAGAAAGACGGAAAACTCGATTCGAGAAGAATCTTATGAAAAAGGATTTTCTCAAGGAATGGAGCAGGGTGAAGAAAAGAAACAAATAGAAATAGCTAAGAAATTGTTACAATTAGGAACAGTTAGTATTGAAGATATTGCAAAAGCAACAGGTCTAACTGTAGATGAAATCAGCAAATTATAAGATTAGTAGTGAATTAGGATGCTAGATGTCTAGTATCTTTTTCTTTTGAATTTTAGAATTTTTAATATATCATTTTTACTACTAATGGTTTCGTGATTGCATTTTTAAATAACTTATAGTATAATAAGCATATTTTAAGGGGGTCCTAATATGAACTTATTACAAATTTTATATTATTTGATGTTAGCTATTGTTTTATTTTTTATATTAAATTATTTTAAAAAATTGGAAGAGAAAACACCAAGTGTTATGATTTTAATTCCAGTAATCTACATTCTTTTGATTTCTGAATTGCCTGGTATTTCGAGAGAATATGTTTACTTTATTATCTTACTCGAAATGCTAATTAGAATCTATTATACGAAGATTGTGTTAAACCAAGAAGAATTAATCAATTATCATTACTATATTCAAAATTATGGTTTAGCTTTTATATTAGGATATGTTCTAACAGAAGGTTTTTTAATACAAGTAGATACCATTTTTCCACAACCCGAAGAAGTTAGAATTGGGGTTTGGCTTTTTATTATTTTATTTCTATATAAGGTTTTAAATGGTAATTTGTCTATTCAATTAGAAAAACAAGAAGCTTTCCATTTTAAGATGAAAGAAGAAGCTATTGTTGTAAAATTTGCTCGATTAAAAAATAAGTATTCACATCTTATCAAAGCAAAAGATCGTAATTTTAATCTTTTAATTTATGCTATGATGATTTATGAAGATAATCATCGTTCTAAATTCTTACGTAATATCGATAGAGTTATGTATCGTTTTACTGGTAAGATGACTAAAATGGGAATTATGCAAGTAGAATCCTTAAAAGAATTAACGGATGAAGAAAGTATTAAAATGGTGTTAAAGGAGTTAAATAAAATAGAAAAGGACCTAGCTACTGATAAAAAGACAAAAAAGCAAAATTTATATTCCGAGATCTTGAAGCAATATTATCTAGATGAAAATAAAGTAGATAGTATTTTGGCTATTTATGATACTTTGAAAAACTTTGACTATAAATAATGGTGCAAACCATTATTTTTTCTGTTATAATGATTATGATAGGTTGGTGGGTTATGAAGCGAGTAGGGTTATTTTGTCTTGTGATTTTAATATTATTCATTCCTAAACATGTTTTCGCAATTAATGAGGTAAATGTTTATTTTTTTCATAGTGAGAGCTGTGATATTTGTAAACAAGAAAAAATTTACTTGGAAGCACTTCAAAAAAGATATCCTAATATGCGAATTTATTCTTATGAAATTGGAGATTCTTCTAATTATGAATTGATGCAACAAGCAAAAGAATTATATCAAGAAACGAGATCAGGTGTTCCTTATACTGTAATTGGGGATAGTTCTTATTTAGGATTTTCTCAAAATAATAAGGCACTTTTTCAAAGAAAAGTTTATGAATATTCAACTCAATCTTATCAAAATCAATTAGGAAAAATTTTAGGTATTAGCTATCGCAATGATTTAGAAGGAGAAGTACAAGAATATAAGGATAATGATGGTTATCAAATTGAGGAAACCTCTGGTAATACGCATACTTCTACTAAGACGGAAAATAATACATTTGATCGATATAAGATAAGCATTTACTTAATTGGTGCTGGTTTGATTCTGGCTATTATTGCTTATTGTATTCATAGATTGGAAAAGAGGAGAGGAATATGAATTTTTATATAATTGGAATTGGTGTTTTTGTAATTGTTTTCATTGTTTGTATTTTTATTCTTCTTTACCTTATCAAAGATGAAAAGAAATTGGCAGAAGTAAGTAGTCAAAAGTTAATACAGTTAGGAAAAGTTTATACTAAAGATGATTTTGAGTCTAAGATGTTTGAACAATATGCCAATATTCTATCTAATATTACTTATGAAAATTATGAATTTTTAAAAGACGCTGTTTCTGATGAGTTATATAATCAGATTTTATTAACAGCTAAAAAAAATAGAGAAAATGGTGAAGAAAGTATTGTTCAGAATATTAAGAAAGAATTTAGCAAGTTGATTAGTTTTGAAATATCTGATGATTTAGAAATTGCGAAGTTATGGGTTCGTTATTCTTCTATTGAGTATATAAAAGGGATTCGCAAAACAGTCGATGAAAACGGGAAAGAAAGTTTGATAGAGACTGTAGTGGATGGGAATAAAGATCAGCCGACGACTCATGAATATATATTGACTTTTGTAAAGAATAGAACGCAGAATGAAAATGTTGTTTGCCCAAGCTGTGGCTTTCAAACTCATATTTTAACATCTTCTAAATGTATTCAATGTGATTCAGAAATTATTCCTAAGAGAATGCATTGGGTATTTGTAGAAAAAATTAGTACGAATATTAGTAATCAAAAATAAAAAAAGTTCTGGGATCCTAGAACTTTTTTTAATACAATTCATTTCTTAATAATTCGATATTAGAATTCATAATGCTAAAGTAATCGGCATTTTCATCTCTTTCTTCATCTTTGATATTGTCTAGTCTACGGAAAGTATAAGTTTCTACTTGCGTTGCTTCGATTACTTGATTTACTGCATCTGAATTTGATTGGTTCTCTAATAAAAATAAATGCTGAATTTGACCATTTTCAATATCGCTTATTACATCATTTATAATTCGTTCACTAACGGATGTGTTTGTAGTATCTAGAGAAATCACTTCAAATCCATATTTTTCTAAGTATTTTAAAGAGTCACTATTGACAACAATTTTTTTTCTAGTAGCATTTTCAGCGGTTAACTTTAACTCAGCATCTAGCTCTGATAAAGATACTTTAATTTCTTCATATTTTTTATCAATTTCTCTTTCTAAATAACTATTGGTCATGTATTCTTGTAGGCCATTTTTTATATTTTGAGTCATCATTAATAAATTAGATGGATTCAACCATAATTCTTCTTCACCATAAGTGATTTCCATTCCATAGGTTGCATCTATAATTAACATGTCTTCATTTCTTTCTAAGAATTTTAAGGCGATATCTTTATCATTGGTAATTCGATTATAAATGAATAGCTTCTTTTTACTGTAGTCATTTAATTGTTTCTCGCTTAATGAATAGCTAGAGGTATCTATTCCATCAGGATATATAGAATTTACAATCGAATGTTCTCCATATAAATAATTGGTCACAAATTCAACAGGATAGGTGGTGGTGATAATTTCGATTCCCTCTAAATTATCTCGTTTAAAGCATCCCGTAGTCATCATAATAGTAATCAACACTATCATTCCTAAATATTTTATTTTTTTCATTTTTTGCTTCCTTTCTCTTTTAAATCTGGGACAGGATCGTAACCACTAGTGCCCCATGGATTACAGCGTAATATTCTTTTTAGTCCTAAATAACTTCCTTTGATAGAACCATATTTTATAATTGCTTGCATCGTATACTCAGAACAGGTAGGCTGATGTCTACACATAGAATGAGTAGGACTAGGTATCATTTGGTAAATTTTGATCAGTCCAATCAAGAAGTATTTCATATTATCACCATGTATTTATTTTACACTTTTTTCTTTTTTTTTACAACATTAGAAAAAATATTATCGATTTTGTAAGTCATTTTGAAATTTTTTTAAATAATACTTAAGAAGGATAAAAGTAAGGAAGGTGAGATTTTAATTATCTTTCAAAAAGAAGAAGGAGAATGAAAATGATAAAAGAATTAGAATTTATATCGTTAGTATCAGATACAACCTTTAAGTATTTATACAAGAATATAAAAACAAGAGAATGGATTGATAATATTATAAGAAAAAAATTTAATTTAGATTTAAGTAACTATGAACTAATGGATAATGAATCCAATACTGGAAACAATGTAAAGGATTATCGGATGGATTTAAAATTAAAAAATGCGAAAGAAACCGTTATCATCGAAATAAATAATGATTATTATGAATTCTTACAATCAAAGAACTATCAGTATTTATTTCGAGAAGCAGGGAGTATGTATGATGTAGGAGAGGATTATAGTGATAAGAAGACAAAATTAATTTTATTTAATAATTTTAAAAATAAGAAATCACCAGAAATGAAAATAGGAGATTTTATTTTTGAAGATCCTATTAATCATATTACGATAGATGATATTGAAAGCTATGAAATTTATTTACCTAATTTTAAAAAAGTATGCTATGATAGTGATGAAGTAGATGTTAGCTTATCGCTATTTTCAGCAACTAGTTTTGATGAAATGAGAAAGCTAACAAAAAATCCGAAAGATATTGAAATTATAGAAGAATTGGAGAGGTTAGCGATGGATGAAGAATTCAAAATTCATTATGATCAAGAAGCAGTAAGAAGAAAAACAGAAAATTCTATTAGAAAAGAGTCTTATGAAAAAGGACTTGAGTGTGGTCTAGAACGAGGCAAGGAAAAGAAGCAAATAGAAATAGCACAATCTATGTTAAAAGATGGAGTATCTATAGAAAATATTTCTAAATATACTGGTTTATCGATAGAAGAACTTAATAAATTAAACAAAGAAAATGAATAATATCGACTATTTTCGACAGAAAGCAACATTTTTGTTGCTTTTTTAGTGGTTTTGTGTTATCATATGAGGCACAAAAAGCTTTAGGAGGAGTAATTATGAATGGGGTTAGTGCAGAATTACAGCAAGAAAATGAAATTACACAAGTTAAGAAAAGCGATATTACATATCGCTTTGTCAAAAGAACTTTTGACATTTTAGTATCTGGATTGTCTTTAGTTCTATTAAGTCCAATATTTTTAATATTAATTATATTAATTAAACTAGATTCTAAAGGAAAAGCTTTTTATAGACATAAAAGAATTGGTAAGAATGGGGAAATTATTTACTTATATAAGTTTAGAAGCATGTATTCTGATTCCAAAGAACGGTTAGAAGAATTGTTAAAAGATCCAAAAATAAAAAAAGAGTGGGAAGAAAATTATAAGTTAGATCATGATCCAAGAATTACTAAAGTTGGTGATTTCTTAAGAAAAACATCACTAGATGAACTTCCACAACTTTTAAATATTCTAAATGGTGATATGTCTATTGTAGGACCTAGACCAGTAATAGAAGAGGAATTAGAAAAATACGGTTTATATAAACAAAAATTTTTAAGTGTAACACCAGGTCTAACAGGATGGTGGGCATGTAATGGTAGAAGTTGTACAAGCTATGAAGATAGAATGAAATTAGAACTTTATTATGTAAATCATAGGAGTATTAAATTGGATTTAAAAGTGATTTACAAAACATTTATCTCTGTTACTAAAAGAGATGGAGCAAAGTAAAATGAAAAATTTAATTGAATTAAAGGTAAATGATTGGGCAGATGATTATAATATTTTATACAATATGATGAATAATGAGGATGGAATTAAGGAAATATTTGCTAATAGATTAGATAGAATAAATTCAACACAAATCTCATGGTTTATTAAGATGGATGGTAAGTATGTTGGCTTTGTCAGTCTAGTACGTGAAAAATTTAATCGTGATTACTTATTCTTGGATATAGGGGTTATTAAAGAGTATAGAAAACACGGAATTGGAAAACAGGCTCTTGAAGAGGTAAAGAAAATGATTGAAAAAAACCGTCTTCCAGAATATGTTTTAATGGAAACTAAAAAATCTAATCTAGGTGCAAATAAAGCAGCAGAAGATATCGGATGTTATTTAACAGAATTTGGTGATAGAAACGTTTATCTATTACAAAAAGAGAGATGTCAAGAATTTATTGATGAAAATCATATGGAAAAATTAGCTGATCATTATTCTGAGGAAAATGATAAAAGAAGTCTTTTAAAAGATTTTTATAAATAAAGAATAGAATAAAGTGAAAATAAATTAGGGGTACCATAAATAAACAAAAAGACTATATGCAAAATAAAAAGGTACTTTTGCATATAGTCTTTTTGTAGGAAGGAAATATGAAAATGAATTATAGTGTTTTAATGAGTGTCTATTATAAAGAAAATCCAAAATGGTTTGAAGAAAGTATTCAAAGTATGTTAAATCAAACTATTAAAACAAATGATTTTGTATTAATAGAAGATGGTCCTTTAACACCAGAATTAGAAAAAATAGTAAAAAAATATGAAAAAGCTTATTCTGATATTTTTAATGTTATTCGTTTGGAAAAGAATAAAGGACTTGGACCAGCATTAGCTATTGGTGTAGAAGCGTGTAAAAACGAATGGATTGCTAGAATGGATTCAGATGATTATTCTGTCCCTGATAGAGTTGAAAAACAATTTACAATAATAAAAGAAAATTCAGATATTGATATGGTCGGATCTTGGCATAATGAATTTATCGATTCTATAGATAATATAAAATCTGTGAAAGAATTGCCCAAAAAACATGATAATATCGTTAAATATTCTAAAACTAGAAATCCGTTTAGTCACCCTAGTATATTATTTAAAAAATCTAATGTACTAAAAGCAGGTAATTATAGAAGTTATCATTTGGTAGAAGATTATGATATGTGGATTAGGATGATAGAAACTGGTACTAAATGTTATAATGTTCAAGAATCATTATTATATGTTAGAGTAAGCAAAGATTTATATAAAAGACGTGGTGGATGGAGATATTTAAAATCTATTTTAAAGTTTAAAACAGAACAATATAGAAAAAGATATTTTAGTTTAAAAGATTATGTTATTAGTTCGACATGTTCAATCATTTCGTGCTTAATGCCCAGCTTTATAAGAAAAATAATTTACACTAAATTATTAAGGAAGTGAAAACATGAAAAAATTAGTATTTATGATTAATTATATAGAAAATAATGGACCAACAAGAGTGTTGAAAAACTTAGCTTTTTCTTTAGAAATGAAAGAGTTTGATATTGTTGTATTAACACTTTTTAATAAAAACAATAATGAAGTAATTGAAGAATTTAAGAAACATGGCGTAAAAGTTTTATCACTAAATATAAAATCAAGTGTTGTTAAATTATTAAAAAATAGAAATAAAATAATAAAAAAAATCAAAATGCTTTCACCCGATGTTATACATACTCATGGATATGTTCCAACGTTTTTATTAGGAAATAAATTTTCTGATATTAATAAAATAACGACTATTCATAATAATATGTATGAGGATTATATAAATACATATGGAAATTTAAAAGGAAAAATATTAATAAAGCTGCATATTCATTTTTTAAAAAAGTTTAATCATGTAATTTGTTGCTCTGAAACTTCTTATAATTCTTTAAAAAATAATTTAAAAAATGTAACATATGTAAGAAATGGAATTGATACTAATAATTCTAATGATAAATGTAGAGAAAAAATTAGAAAAGAATTAAATATACCGTTAGATGCAATTGTATATATATATGTTGGAGTATTATCACACGGTAAGAAAGTATTAGAATTATTAGAATTATTTAATACTTATAAAAAAAATGATGAATATTTACTAGTTTTAGGTGATGGTATTTTAAGAGATGAATGCCAAAAATATGAGTCACCACAAATAAAAATTTTAGGTTTTAAAGATAACCCTACAGATTATATGCGAGCTTCAGATATATATACATCTAATTCTGGATCAGAAGGATTTTCTATTTCGATTATTGAGGCATTAGAATGTGGTCTATATTTATTATTATCTGAAATACCATCACATGTTGAATGCTTTTACATAGATACAAATTATTATATTGGTGAATCTTTTTCATACAATACTTATCAAAGTAAAAAAGAATTATTAAGGTTGCATTTTTCTACTGATGAAAAAAAACAAATTAAAAAGTTTAAAAAAGCTTATTTATCATCTGAGAAAATGAAAGAGGAATATAAAAAATATTATTAATTATAAGGAGGATAAAATGGGAAAAACAATTAGTACAAAATCTTTGTTTTGGTTAGGATATTTTCTAATTATATTTTCTGATATGTTCGTTATGGTAAATTTAGTATCTAGCATAGTTGAATATATAAATGTTTTTGGTTTAATTTTAATTATTTTTTATAATTTTATTCAATCATCATCATATAGTTGGAAATTAATTATTATAATGTTGATTTTGTTTTCCTGCAGTATTTTTTCTTATTTTATTTTCAATGATTTTATTATATTAAAATTTTTAATTCTTCTTTTCTCATTAAAGAAAATAGATTTTGATGAACTAGTAAAAAAAGATGTTATTATAAAAATAAGTTTAACACTATTATTAATATTACTATTCTTTTTAGGGTTAACAAGTAGTCAAGTTTTTGTTAGAGAGGAATCTTTGAGATATTCACTAGGATTTACTCATCCAAATGTGGCAGGTTTTTATTTTATGATTATTGCGTTTGAATGTATTTACTTGAATAGGTATAAAATAAAGAATTCATATATATTTTATTTAATGGTATTAGTAATTATAATTAATATATTAACTGGTTCTAGATCGAGTATAATATCATTAATTTTATTATTGCTATTTTTAATGTATTATAGATATGGCAAATGTAAAATTTTAAACTTTAAGATTATTAAATTTATTTCCAGAAATTTGTTTTTAATACTAATGATATTTTCTTTTGTTACAACTGTGCAATATCAAAATGGGGTTAGTTGGGCTGTAGAATTAAATAATATACTTAGTGAGAGATTATCTTTATCATCATTATATATATCTAAATACAACATAACATTATTCGGGAATAATTTGATTACTAGAGGTTATATGACACTTGATAATAGTTATATTTACTTAATATTGAAATTCGGAATTATTTCTTGTGGGTTATATTATTTGCTGTATCGAAAAAAAATAATAGAATTATACCAAAATAAAGAATATGTTTTTCTATTTATACTATTAACGCTCATGATTTATGGCTTAATGGAAAGTACTACATTAAAATCTACTTATAATATATTTTTGCTTAGTTTCTCTACAATATTGTTTAAAAAATCAGAAAAGGAGGAATTAAAATGAAAAAAGAAACTTTAATTTCGATTATTATTCCTGCTTATAATGTTGAAAAAACTATATCCAAATGTCTAGATAGTATATTAAACCAGACGCATAACGATCTAGAAATTATTATTATTGATGATGGTTCAGTAGATACTACATTCGAGATATGCAATAAATATAGTAGTAAAGATAAAAGAGTGAATGTATTTAAAATTAAAAATCATGGTGTTTCTTTTGCTAGAAATTTAGGATTATCTAAATCAACTGGTAATTATATTTGTTTTATTGATAGCGATGATATTGTTCATCCACAATTTTGTGAGTTGCTTTACAAAAATATAATAAAAAAAGATATTGATATGGCAAGTTGTAATTATCAATTAATCAATTGTTATGAAATATCTGAATTAACAAAAAAAATTGAAGTCAACAGGACGGAGATTATAAAAAAAGATGAAATAATTCGCGCTCTTTTTGATAAATACAAAGGATTTATATATAACAAAATTTATAAAAAAAGTACTATAAATGATAACAAAATTCAATTTCAGGAAAATGTGGCTATGTGCGAAGATTTACTGTTTAATTATGCATATTTATCATATTGTAATTCTGTAGCTTACATACCAGATTCTATGTACTATTACTGCCAAAGTTCAAATAGTAGTAGCAATAATATAAAAAATAAAAAGTGGTTTTCTTGTTTAGAAGTTTATCGTACTTTATATGATAATAGTTTTAAATATAACCCAAGAGTTAAAGATTTAATTTTAATTAATTTTATTTATATGATTTATGAAGCAAAATTTAGATGTAAGATATTGAAACTAGACGATAAAAAAGTATTTTCAAAATATTTAATTGATGCAGAAAAAATTATCAAATATAATTATAAAAAATTATTACTCAGTCATAATATAAAGTTAAAACAAAAAATTAAGTTAATGCTTTTAGTTTTATTTGGATCTTCAGTATACAAAATAATATATAAAAAAAGGAGGTGGTAATTATGTATAAATTATCAATAATTATTCCAATCTACAATGCAGAAAAATATCTTTCCAAATGTTTGGATTCTATAATTTTAAAAAATAGTTTAGATGTTGAGTATATTTTAATAGATGATGGTTCAAAAGACAACAGTTCAGATATATATAAAAATTATAGTAGCTATGACAATGTAAAAATAATTAAAAATTCAAATCATGGCGTTTCTTATACAAGGAATATGGGAATTAAGAAAGCTAACGGAAAATTTATAATGTTTGTTGATTCTGATGATTATGTAATAGATGATTGGTTTAATGGTATAAAAGATTTTTTAACCGAAGAAAATGATGTTGTATTATTTTCGAAAAATTTTACTAATAATCAATATACCAAAGCACAATTACAAAAAGCTTGTTTAGGATTTACAAATAGTGAGTTAAAAAACTGTTACATTATGCCACCATGGTCAAAAATTTACAGAAGAAAATTTTTATTAGATAATAATATATACTTTAACACTAGACTTATCAATGGTGAAGATATGTTATTTAATTTTAGGGTTTTATCATTATCAAAAAATATAAAAACAGTTGATTATTCGTATTATTATTATCAAAAAAATATGTTTTCATCTACAAATACGTTTAATTCTAAAATAATTGGTTCTGATATAGAATTCCACCGTGAACTCAAAACATATATTAAAAAAATAAATAATATTGAATTTGAAAATTATTATAAATTAACTTTATTAAGGGGAATTTACTTAATTTTTTATAGATATTCGTTATCTAAAAATAAAGATAACTCATTATATAGCTTTTTTTCTAATAATGAATACAAGAATGAATTAAATGTATTAAACAAATATAAATCGTATTTTTCTAATTCCGAGTATTTAGTTCTAAAATTAATTTCAAATAAAAGATATAAGTTAGCCATTTTTGTAATAAAAATTAAAACAATTATAAAAAGAATAATTTATAAAACAAAAAATAATTCAATTAGTGAATTAGTGTAAAAAAGGAGTAGTATATGAAAAAAGTAGGTATTATGACATTTCATGCATCGCATAATTGCGGATCTATGTTGCAAGCATTTGCGTTACAAACTGCTATTGAAGAACTTGGATATCAACCAGAAATTATAAATTTTTCAAATGATGGACAACAGACATTATATTCTGTTAATTTTCAAAATAACAATCTAAAAGGAATTGTTAAAAATATATTGATATTTCCACATAGAAAAAGAATAAAAAAAGTTTATCAAAGTTATGAAATATTTATGAGAAAAACTTTTAAACTATCTCAAAATAATTATTCCAATTTAGAAGAATTAAATGAAAATGATTTAAAGTATGATATGTATGTGTGTGGTAGTGATCAAATTTGGAATATTACTATATCTGATGGCGATGATGCATATTTCTTACCTTTTGTAAAAAAACATAAAAAAATAGCATATGCGCCAAGTTTTGGTGCTAAAAATATAAATGTTTATGCAACCAATATAGAAAAATATAAGAATTATTTAAAGGATTTTAAATTTTTATCAATTCGAGAAAATAATGGAAGTAAATGGTTGTTAGATTTAATAAATAAAAAAGTTCCAGTAGTTTTAGACCCTACATTAATAATTGATAAAAAAAATTATTATAAATTGGAACAAGAGACAGGTATAAGTGGTAGATATATATTTTATTATGCACCAGGGTACATGACAGAAATTACTTCATTTGTTGAAAAGATATCAAAAAAATATAATCTTCCAGTAATTGTTTGGAATTCGAAACAATACTATGTTAAAGGTTTGAATAAAAAAGGTTTTAAATTGCCTGTTAATGAAAACCCAGGTATTTATTTATCACTGATAAAAAATGCAGAACTAGTAATAACAACATCATTTCATGGCTCAATTTTTTCAACTATTTACAAAAAGAATTTTTGGATTATGAAAAATGGTGGAATGCATGGCGATGATGATAGAGTGTTGACTCTTATAAAAGAGCTTGATTTGGAAGATAGATTAATTGTTCCAAATTACGATGATAACTTTGATTATTTTAAGGCAGTAAATTACAAACAATATGATGCGAATTTAATAAAATTAAGAAAAAAATCAATAGATTATTTAAGTAAAGCGCTAGGTGATTCTAATGAAACAAGTAAATAAGAATTTTATATATAATATTTTATATCAAATTTTTATATATATTATTCCTTTAATAACAGTACCATACATTTCTAGAATTTTGGGTGCCAATAATATCGGAATTTATTCTTATACATATTCAATAGTATATTATTTTATGTTAGCAGCCATGATAGGCATTAATAACTATGGTTCAAGACAAATTGCTAGAGCAAGCGATAATAAAGAAAAATTATCAAAACAATTTCTATCTATATATTTACTACAATTATTGCTTAGTTTATTAATGTTAGTTTGTTATGGGATTGCTACAATATTCTTTTTTGATCAGTATAAAACAATTTTTATAATCCAAACTATTCATTTGATTTCAGTAATGTTTGATATTAATTGGTTTTATTTTGGAATGGAAAAATTTAAAATTACCATTAGTAGAAATATTATTATAAAAATTCTATCATTGATTTTAATATTTATACTAGTCAAAACTAAAAATGATTTATGGATATATACACTTATAATAAGTAGTTCTACATTATTGAGCCAATTATATTTATGGTTATTTATTTGTAAATATATTATACCTGTCAAAGTATCGATTAAAGATATAATGTCACATTTTAAGAAATGTTTAATTATGTTTATTCCTGTAATAGCCTATAGCATTTATAGAGTTATGGATAAAACTATGCTTGGTTTGATTTCAGGAACATTGGAATTAGGATATTATGAAAATGCAGAAAAAATTATTAATATACCAATTGGTTTTATAACGGCGTTAGGATCAGTGATGTTACCACATATGTCTAAATTAAAAAATGATGAGATAAAAAAACATGTTACATCTTCATTTGAATTATGCATTTGCTTTATTATGCCTATGATTTTTGGATTGTTTATTATTAGTGAGGATTTTTCAACTATTTTCTTTGGTGCTGAATTTTATAAAACAGGAACAATTATTAAATTTTTAGTACCAACTATATTGTTTTCGGCAATTACCAATGTTATTAGAACAAATTATCTTATTCCACAAGAAAAAGATTCTATATATGTGAAATCGACAATATATGGCGCGATAACTAATTTAATATTTAATATTATTCTTATTCCAAAATATGGTGCTTATGGTGCTTGTATTGGTACATTAGTAGCTGAATTTTCTGTTATGATTTATCAAATTATAAAAACAAAAAAAGAATTAGATTTTAGTAAAGTGTTTAACACAATGTTTATTTATGTAACGAAAGCTCTTATAATGAGTGCCTTTATAATCATAATAGGATTGCTTATAAAAAATTTATATATCAAGTTAATTTTACAATTATTAATCGCTTGCGTTGTTTATGTAATATTTAATTATAAATACATAATTTATGATTTTTTTGGAAGAAAATAAATAAGTGGTGAATTAATTATGGATATATTTATATTAATATTTTTATTCATGTGCATAATTACTATCAGAAAAAGCACCAATAAAAAAGAAAAATTATCGAAAGATATATTTTGTATTTTAAAAGGGATATGTGCTTTATTTATTGTTTTAGGGCATATATCGCAAAAAGCTAATTCAGGATTTATATTTTCATATTTAGAGTATTTCTCAACATTGGCAGTATCTTTATATTTTTTTATGTCCGGTTATGGCTTAATAAAATCATATCATAAAAAAGGTAGTGAATATTTAGATAAAGGTTTAAAAAATAAAATTATTAAATTAATAAAAGAATATTTAATACTAAGTTTATTTTTTTGGATATTAAGAAATGCAATCAATGATGAACTTTCTGCTAAAGAATATCTTTTATCTTTTATAAATGGTCAACCATGTATTTATTATTCATGGTATATGATTGAAATAATATTAATTTATATTTTCTTTTATTTATCGTCAAGACTATCCAAAAAAGATGATAAAAAGAATATTATTATATGTTCTATATTTTTAATAATATTATCCTTAATATACATAAAGACGGATTATAAATTTTATTGGTATAATTCAAATATGACCTTTATTTTTGGTATGATATATGCATGTTATTATGAAAAAATAAGAAATTTTATTAAAAAGAAAAATTTGTTATATTTATTTACAATTATATTGTTATTTATCTTATCTTTCATGTTAACATTTTATAATAAAATATTTTATCAAATAGCCGGAATATTTTTTGTTCAAATAATTTTAGAATTTATTAATAAATTTAAATTAAAAAACATTTTTTTTGAAATTTTAGGAAAAAATTCGCTAAATATATACTTGTTACAAGGAATAGTTATTTTTTCATTAAGAAGCGATTTGATTTTTATAGAAAATGATATAATTTATTGCAGCTGTTGTATAATATTTATTTTATTAATATCAATTTTATATGATTATATTAAACCATTAATTAATAATTTAAAAATAAAGAATAAGCATGTATAATATTTAATTTATTAGGAGGAAAAAATGAAAAATAATCTAAAGAAAAGAAAAATTAATTTTATTGGTATTTTAGTTTCTGTGTTCTGTATAGTTAGTTTAACTATTTTTAGTTATTTCTTATTCAAAATAAATATTGTACCAACTAAATATTTAATGATCAGTTTTAGTTTGATATTTTTAATTATACTTCTTTTAATATTTGGCTTATTTGGTAAGACGAAGAAGATTATTAAAATAGTTTGTTTGTTCATTATAATGTCTATGTCTTTTGCTTTTGGCCATGCTACTCATTACTTAAATAATACTTATCATTTCTTAAGCGGTACTCAAAGCAATTATGATACTTTAACTTATTCAGTAGTAGTATTAAAAGATAGTTCTTATAAAGATATTGATTTCTTAAAAGAAAAAACTATTTCTTATTTAGATGATGATTATAAAGATGATATCAAGAAAGAATTAACTTCTAAAATAGCTTATAATGAGTTGCTTTCTTCTGAATTTGGAAAGCTATCCGATTTATTAATTAATAAAGAAATAGCCGCTATGGTGTTAGAAGATAGTTATTTATTATTAGTTAAAGAAGAAGTAGAAAACTTTGAAGATAATACGAAAGTAATCTATACTTTTGAAGTAAAAGTAAAGGCACATCAAGAGGAAAGTAATATTTCAGTTACAGAAGAACCATTTATTCTATATATTAGTGGAATTGATCAATATGGAAATGTGAATTCTGTTCGTGGTAGAAGTGATGTTAATCAATTAGTGGTAGTTAATCCTAAGACTAACCATATTTTACTAGTAAACACACCTCGTGACTATTATGTACAATTATCTGGAACTACAGGACTTAAAGACAAATTAACTCATGCCGGTATTTATGGTATTGAAAAAAGCATTAGTACCTTAGAAAATCTTTATGATATTGATATCAATCATTATTTAAGAGTTAATTTTAATACTTTAATCAAAGTAGTAGATGTAATAGGAGGAATAGATGTTTATTCTGATAAAACCTTTAATTCATTCCATATAAAAGGTTGGACAATACCTAAAGGCTGGAACCACTTTAATGGAGAACAGGCACTTGCATATTCAAGAGAAAGATATGCATATATTGATGGTGATCATCATAGAGGAAGAAATCAACAACAAGTAATTACAGCAATCATTGAAAAAGTAAGTAAATCTAGTGTTTTGATTAGCAAATATAATAGTATTTTGAATACTTTAAATGGTTCTTTCCAAACAGATATGCCTATGGATACGATTACTTCTTTTATTCGTTATCAATTAGATCAGATGCCAAGTTGGAATGTAGAAAGTATTGCAGTTACTGGTTATAATAGCTCGAATTATACCTATAGTATGGGATATGGATATCAACTTTATGTTATGGAACCAGATTATAATAGTGTGGAAGAAGCCAAACAAAGAATCAATGAAGTATTAAGTGAGGGGGAATAAATTTATGAAAATAAAAAATAAATTGCTGTTGTTATCTTTAATAAGTATGCTAGGTGCTACTGGTTGTAGTAATAGTCAGGAAGATAATTCATTAACATATAATCAAACGATGACAGAAAAGGATACGGATTTAGAAAAGACTTTAGAAACAATTACTGCTTCTGAAGAATCTTCCGTAGAAGAGGTAGTAGATCCCAAAACAGAAACTATGAAATTAATTCATTCAGGACCAATTCAAAAAGTATACTATGCTACCAAAGATGTAAATATTCATATTCCTTCCTATCTATCGGATAGTGGTATAGAAGAAAATATTACATTGCCTAAATTAGAATGTTTTGAAGTATATGATCAGGTAGATGATATTTGTTTAGTAAAAACCAATGAATATAACCAATGAATATATTGGTTATGTTAGTACTACCGATTTAGAAGAATTATTAGGTACTTTTGTAGTAGTAGATATTAGTAGTCAAGAGGTGAAATTGTACTGTGATAATGAAATTATTTTAACAGCACCAGTGGTAACCGGGAAACCTAGTACGCCAACAGACGAAGGATTATTTGAAATGTATGATATCAGAGGACCTAGATATCTAATTGGGCCTAATTATAAATCCTATGTAGACATCATGATGAAATATAATGGTGGAGAAGGTCTACATGATGCAGAATATCATCAACATGAAGACGGATTTGAACATGGGTGGCGTAATCCAAGTGAATTTGGTGGAGAAACCTATTTAACCGATGGTTCCCATGGTTGCGTGAATATGTTACATGAAGATGCTATGACAATGAAAGAACATGTGGAAATTGGAACGAAAGTATTAGTAAAGCAATAAGAAGACAGTGTCAAAATTAATAAAAGGAGAAGAAAAATATGAGAAGAAAAAGAATAATTTATACAGTTTTATGTATTATTTGGATGATGATCATATTTTTATTTTCTAATCAAAATGCTACAACTAGTCAATCTACCAGTGATAAAGTGGCTTCTGGTATTGTTGGTACTATTGAAGTTATAACCAATCAAGAAATGGGAAAGGAAGAAAAATATAATTGGATAGAAAATATTAGATTTATAGTTCGTAAGTCTGCTCATTTCTTTTTATATTTTGTATTGGGGATTTTTGTTTATGGTATGTTGTCTAGCTATGCGGTTTCGAAAGCGTTTCTTTTTTCGATTGCTTTTTGTTTCTTATATGCTTGCAGTGATGAAATTCATCAAATATTCTCAGTTGGAAGAACCGCTAAAATTTTAGATATCTTAATAGATACTAGTGGGAGTTTTGTTGGCAGCCTTCTATGTTTTGCTATTAGAAGGTTTAACTATAAATAGTTGGTGGTATTATGAAAAGCTGTATTTTTAGATGTTTAACGGAACAAGATTATTATATTCTATCTAATTTTGGTTTTATTCCATGTGGCTTAAGTGAGGAATTTAATGGAAGATATCTTCGTAATGAGTGTAAATTAGGTAATATATTTGATGATATAAATCGTCATTTAACACATGGTTCAGCATTTTACTCATCTTGGATTTCTTGCTCTAAAAGTTTTATTACGGATGTTGAAAAATATAGTTTATCTACTAAGAAATATGAATTTGATTATAGACCATATATTGCGGTTATCCGACATCATGATCATTCGAATATGATTATGGATTATAGTGTAGGGGAATTGGAAAGGATTATTCATGATGCTAATATAGTTACAACAGTAGATCTGTTTAGAGAATTAAAAGCAAATAGAATTCAAAAATTAGTACTTAATGTTTCTAATCGAGAAGAGATGCTTTCATTATTTCATTGCGGCTTATTAAGAAATTATGATGGTAGAAAATCATTTGGTGGGGCTATGGCACTTAATTATGCCAAAGCTAGCGATGAAATATTGGTATTTCGAGATATTCCCATAATGCCAAAAGATAAAATGCATGGTAGGCCAATAGATAAAACTAATATACCTGTGATACTTTCTCCCCTTGCTTATGATATATTGTATTCTCTTATAAAAAGAGGAAGTATTAAAGAGGATAATCAGTACTATATTTTGTGTTTTATTAATTCTTTTGTTAAAAATATAGATAATTTTTATGATTTATTAACAGATAATGAAAAAGATTTTTATAGACTTCATTATTATATGAGATATCAAATGAGAACAATATTGAAACTTTTTGATTCTAATAAAATTGATTATGAATCTTTATTTTATGTATTAAATATATTAAAAGCCAATATTCTGAAAAAAGTAATTAATAGATATAACGAAAAGTATAGTAAAAATTATTGCACAGAACCATATTTATTATATCGATCAACAGAGCTAATTGATAATAATAAAGATTGTTGTGATGTTGACTTGGTTTTAGGACGCAGTAAAATACTTATTAAATCTCAACACTAAGGCAAGAAATATAATGACATTATCACAAAATGATTACAAAAATATTGCTTTTTTAATTATTTTGTAGTATAATATGTGCCAATAAAAGAAGGGGTGGAAGCATGGAAGAATTTAACCTTTCTGAATTCATGAAGTATTATTTCAGTTATTTTGTTATCGTAATTTTGTTTGTGATTTTAGGAGCACTGGGAAGTTGGTATTATACAGATTATATGCAAGTCGCTATGTATAAGTCGCAAACTAGTTTAGTATTAACTAGTACTGGGGAAATTACCCAAAATGATATATCAGTTAATAAAAACTTAGTATCTACTTATCGTGAAATTATTAAAAGTAGAAGAATATTATCAAAGGTAATTGAAAATCTAGATTTAGATATTACAGAAAAAGAATTAAGTGAAAAAGTTAGTGTTACTAGTACTAATGATACTGAGTTAATATATATATCAGTAGTTGATGAAGATAATAAATTAGCTTGTAATATTGCTAATGAGATAGCAGAAGTGTTTATTGAAGATATACCTAATATTATTCCAATTGATAACATTAGTTTGGTAGATGAGGCCGTTAAAGCAAAAACTCCATACAATGTAAATGTTGCAAAACAATATATTATTGGAATAGGTGCTGGTTTCTTAATAGGAAGTTTACTGGTTACAATTAAGTTTTATTTTGATGACTCTATCAAAAAACCAGAGGATATTGAAGAAAAAATTGGATTAAGTGTACTATCTACTGTTCCAAAATATAAGAAAAGAAAAAAGAAAAAATAAGGGGGGAAAGATGATTATGTATCAAGAATTAGTTTTAAGCAATGATCCTAAATCAGTAATTAGTGAAACGATTCGTACGCTTAGAACCAACTTGCAATTCTCATCTGTCGATAAAAAAATTCGTACCATACTGATTACTAGTAGCATACCTGGAGAAGGAAAAAGCTTTATTGCGGCAAATTTAGCATTGGCATTTGCACAAAGTGGTTCACGAGTTTTGTTAGTAGATTGTGATATTCGTAAAGGAAGGCAGCATTATATTTTTGGTTCTCATAATAAAGCTGGATTATCGAATTTGTTACTTGAAAATGTGGAAGAAAAATATGCTGAATATATTCAAGAGACTAAAATAAAAAATTTATCAGTAATGTTTCGTGGTGTGACTCCACCAAATCCATCTGAATTATTAGGTTCTACCAAAAACAAGGTATTAATCGATATTTTAAAAGAAAATTATGATATCGTGATATTTGATTCTGCACCTATTAATGGGGGATTAACAGATTCTCTTATCATGAGTACATTAGTAGATGGCGTGGTAATTGTAGCAGCTCATAAAGAAACATCTATTAGTTTATTAAATAGTACCAAAAAGAGTTTAGAAAATGTCAAGGCCAATATTTTAGGTGTAGTATTAAATCGTGCAGATAATAAATCTAAGAAATATTATGGGCATTACTATGGATAAAATGATTGATATTCATACTCATATCTTACCTGGCGTGGATGATGGCGCTAAAGATATTGATGAGAGTATTCGAATTATTCAGTACCTATATGAAAAAGGGATTACAGATATTGTTTTAACTTCTCACTATATTTCCAACACAAAGTATAATTATAATCAAATTGCGAGGGGTAGAATTCTTGCAACTCTTCGTGAGAAGTTAAACAATGATCAAGTTCACTTATATTTAGGGAATGAAGTATATCTATCAGAAAATATTCTGGATTTATTAGAACAACATGAAATTAGTACGATTAATGATACTAGATATATGTTAATTGAATTGCCTTTAACGGGTTATGTAAATAATCTTCAAAATATATTATGTGAGTTAACAGACTATGGAATTATTCCAATTATTGCTCACCCTGAAAGATATGAATTTCTGCAGAAGAATCCTAAAAGAATCTGTGAGTTACTGGAATTCAATTGTCTACTACAGTGTAATGTTGCTAGCCTTACCGGTAAATATGGGAAAAAAGCAAAAAAATTAATCAAATGGTTGTTAAAAAATGATTTGGTTCAATTTGTGGCTACAGACACTCATTATGTAGAAGAAGAGCCTATTTTGGAGAATGCTTTTAAAAAATTAAAAAAGATGGTAGGTTCTGTTAAATTTGAAGAGCTTACTTTGAGGAATCCTTTCAAGATGTTAAGAAATGAACATATGGAAGGAAATTTGGAATATTTGATTAAAGAGGAAAATAGAAAAAAATAATTTTTCTTTTTTCTTTTTTCTTGGTATAATGGATATGGTTTGAAGGTGAACTTATGAGAGAATTATTTGAGGTATTAGAAATTCAACCCCATAATCTTAACTTATATACTCTTGCTTTTTCTCATTCTTCTTATGTGAATGAAAAACATCTGAAAGCAGATTATGAGAGATTAGAGTTCTTAGGAGATGCTGTATTGGATTTGGTTATCAGTGATTATTTGTATAATCATTATAATATTCAAGAAGGAGATATGACTAAAATTAGAGCCAATTATGTTTGTGAAAATGCTTGTTTTACTTATGCTAGTGATTTGAATTTCAGTAAATATATTAAAGTAGGACATGGGGAAGAATTGGAAGGTGGAAGATATAAAAAAGTAATTTTGGCTGATATTTTTGAGGCTTTTATGGGAGCTATCTATTTAGATTTGGGTTATGAAGAAGTAAGAAGAGTTCTCCTAAAAATAATTAGTCCATATATTGAAGATCGAAATACTGTTTTTTTTAGTGATTATAAAAGTTCTTTACAAGAATTGGTACAAACAGATCAAAGAAGTCTTCACTATGAACTAATAGAAGAAAAAGGTCCTTCTCATCAAAAAGTATTTACGATGGCAGTGAAAATTGATAATATTGTTTATGGTATTGGTACTGCAGGAAGTAAAAAAGAGGCAGAACAAGAGGCGGCTAGAAGTGCCTTAGAAAAATTAGCGACTCTTGATAAAAAATAAAAAACAAGTTATAATAGGTAATCATTTGAGGAGCGATTATGAAAAATAGGATAGAAGAGGATTGGTTTTATCAATTGAAAATAGAGACAATGGATTTGGCTTTTCTGTTTCAGCAAATGAAGCAAATAGTTGTTTTTATGTTGCATATTCATCCTTGGATTTTAGAAGACATTAATTTATTTGAAAGTTTTTCTCATCTACAAGACATGATAGATGTTAGTAATGCTGACTTAAATGAATTCATTCAAGAAATCCAAATTTTAGATAATGATAATAAATATTTTAGTAAAATAGATTTGTTAGATGAATTCAATTATATAAAAGAAAATATTCATTTAGAATCGGGTTATTTAACGAATATGGTAAATTATATAAAAATTGTGATTAATCATAGCATCCATGATTTGTCTATAGTAGAAAAATTAGAACAATATCATGAAATTGATATTTCCTGTTATAACCAAATGAAAATAAATAATAAAGAGTTAAAAAAGTTAAAACAAGAAAGGAGAGATTTATTTGAGTAAGATTAAAATATTTGCTTTGGGCGGATTGAATGAAAACGGCAAGAATATGTATGTGGTGGATGTAGATCATAACATTTTTGTGTTTGATGCTGGTTTAAAGTATGGAACAGATAAAATGTTGGGGGTAGATTATATTATTCCTAATATCGATTATTTAATTAAGAATAGAAAAAGTATAAAAGGAGTTTTTTTGAGCCATGGTCATGATTCTAACATGGGTGGAATCAGCGATTTGGTTCAAGCTATTCCTGAAATTCCGGTGTATGCTACCAAATTTACAATGGAAATTGTAAAAAATGATTTATTAGAGGCAGGAATTCATAAGGCTAATTTAAAAGAAATTAGACCACATTCTAAAATAGAATTTACAAAAGATTTATATATATTTCCAATTAGTATTACGCATTCTATACCAGACTCGGTGTGTTATGTTTTATATACTAAGGATGGGGCTATTGTTTATACAGGTGATTTTGTATTTGATTCTACTATGAAAGGACCTTATAAAACGGATATTGGAAAACTAGCTTATGTTGGAAAGCAGGGGGTTCTATGTTTATTGGCAGAGTCTTTCTATGCCGAAAAACAAGGACATACCTCTCCTAATAATCGAATTAGTGATTTTATTAAAGAGGTCCTTCATAAAAATGAAGATCGTATTATTGCGACGATTTTACCAGCTCATATTTATCGAGTGCAAGAAATTTTTAATGAAGTGATGAAAACACATCGTAAGATTGTGATTATGGGAAAAGGATTGCAAGACTTAATCACCAAAGCTATTGATATGAATTATCTAACCATTGATAAGGATCGTATTGGCGATTTATCTAATTTAAATGATAAAGGGGTTATTGTCTTGATTTCTGATGAGAAAGAAAAACCATTTGCAAATCTAGATCGTATTTTAAAAGGTTTTGATAAGTATATTAAATTAAAAGAAACAGATACCATTTTTATCACTGAGCCAAGTTATGATGGCATTGAAAAAAGATATGCAGTAATTATGGATGATATTGCTAGAAATAATATTAATGTAGTAGCTTTATCTAGTAAAAAACATTTACTTCATCATGCATCACGTGAAGATTTAATGTTAATGATCAATTTAATGAATCCTAAATATTATTTTCCTGTTAAAGGAGAATATCGTCATCAATATATGAATGCTGAGGTAGCAGAGGAGTTGGGTATTCCTAACGATCATATTATATTGAAGCAAAATGGTGATGTTGCAGAATTTATAGATGGTAATTTGACAGAAACCAAGGAACATATCGAAGTGGATGATGTATTAATTGATGGAAAAAGTCAAGGAGATATTGGCGAACTTGTTTTAAAGGATCGCGAAATGTTAGGAGAGAACGGTATTGTTATTATTAGTGCTACGATTGATCGTGCTACTAAGAATTTATTGGCAGGACCTGAAATATTAACACGCGGATTTATTTATGTAAAAGAAAATCAAGATATCATTGAAGAAACTAAAAAAATCTGTTTAGAGGTTATTTTAAAAAATATTAATGTAGAAGATAAAAAAGTGGACTATACACAAATTAAAAATGAAGTAAGAGAATCTTTAGGAAAATACTTCTATAAAGAAACAGAAGCCAAACCAATGATTATTACCGTTATTCAAGAAGTATAAAAATATAATTTTCTTTTATAAGTTCATTCAGTACTGATTTTTATTAGAATTTTCAATTTTATATAAAATAGCATTTGGCATAAATATTTGCATAAGTATAGATTAAGGAGCGTGTTAAGATTTTATGGATTCATTAGTACAATTGGCTACTAAATTTTCTGGTCAATTAATTCAAGAAAGATTTTATGCCAAAGAAGAAATAGAAACCATTTTGAGTGAAGCTACGGAAGTTATTAGAAGAAATGGTGACAAATCGTTTTTAGAGTTGACAAATTTAATGGTAGAAGATGCTTTGATAGAATTTAAAAAATTAAATAATAAAGGATATAGTGTTCCTGTACCTGGTATGATAGTTGGATTAAATGTAAATGATAGCAATATTAAAATTATTACAGGTAACCAAGACTGCTATGGCAAAGAATTAACAGAAGATAGTTTGTTTGATATTGCTTCTATGACGAAACTATATACAGGTGTTATTTCGTATCATTTAATGGAAGAAGGCTATTATAATCTAGATACTAAGGTAATCGATATTTGTCCTGAATTTACTAATGTAGGTGATTTAACGATAGCAGATCTAATGAGGTTTCATGCATCGTATCAAACAGATGGTAGAATAGATGATGTCCAAACGACAACAGAGGCTAAAGAGAGACTATATACTATCGCAGTAAAAAGTAAAAATTATGAGTATAATGATTTTCACACTATGATTTTAAAAGAAGTAGCAGAGAAAATTACAGGTAAAACTTATGAACAATTATTAATACAGTATATTATAAAACCACTGGACTTAAAAAATACATATGTAACTATTCCTGATAATAAGAAATATTGGATAACGGGTACTGCTAATCAGAAAATTTATCTTCCAAATGATCCAAAAGCTGCTATTTTAGGTAGTGGTGGTCATGCTGGGATTTTTGCTTCTAATGATGATATTATTCAGTTTTCAAAAAATTTGTTAACGAATTCAGTTTTATTAGATTCTAAATATGCTAAAAATTTAGTTATTCATAGTGATTGCTTAGATGCAAAAGGAGATCTTGTATTGCATAGGGGAATGTATGGTTCAACTTATGTAAATCATAGGCTAGGATTAGACAAGACATTCCTTGATAAAACTTTCTTTTCGAATGCCTTTGCTTATCAAGGAAGTACAAGAACTCAAGGAGTTGCCTTTCATTATAGTGCGGATAATCAAAACTTTAGTGGAGCAGCTACCATTCTTCAAAATCCAGCATCTACGGATTTTGAATTGGCTAAAAATTTTCAAGAAGAAACCAATATCAGAAGATTAGAAGAAGGAAAACCTCCTATTCAAGTAGTTAAAGAATATAGCTTTATCAATGATAGCAATCAAAAAGTGGATGCTAAGCTTATAGATGGCAGAACTTTTGTATCTGTTGGTAGTTTAGATCCCCTTAATAAAGCAATTGCTTCATCATTATTAAAAATGTCATTCTTAAGTTATGTTTCTACTTATTATGAGCCTAATTACTCTGAAACAATTGATCAAAAAATTAGAATTCGATAATAGTCGAATTCTAATTTCTTTTTTTTTTTCTTCCCTTAATGATAAAAACTATGATATATATATTATAAGGTAGATGATAATATGAAAAAGAAGACGGTTTTTATTCTTTTATTTTTATTCATAATTGGTATTAGTGTCACTTTAATTACTTTTAGAATCAAAGATTTTCGAAATACGCAAAAAATTATATCGGAAATAGAAAATAGTTATGCAGAGTTTGTTATTGCAACAGATTCTAAAATATTATATCAAAAAGTAGACAACAATTATATAAAAAGTGGGGAAATCTATCCTAATACTGTGCTACCATTAGAAGAAAAAGCAGTAACAGGGAAAGAAGACATTTATTATCAAATAAAAAATACAAATTATTATATCGATTACCAAAATATCAAAAAAGCAGATTCTTATCAAGAAGATCATTCCTTTGATCATTATGTTATTACCAATACCATTCAAACCAATCCAACTAATTTGTATCAAGATGGTCAAATTATGATTTCTTTAGATCAGGAATTAGAGTTTGATGTGTTATTAAAAGATAATAATCAGTATTATGTTCAATTTTTGGGTGATATTTACTATATCAAAGATTCTTATGAATTAAAAAGTAAAGAAAGTGTAGATACTTTGAAAGATATTAGTATTCTAAACTTTAGTAATGATATTTCTAACGATAAATTAACAGAAGTCCTTGCTTATTTAAAAGAAAATAGTTATGAAACGATTTCTCTTATCGATTTTAAAAGATGGGTAAATGGACAAGTAGATTTAGAAAATAATAAAGTGTTGTTGTTATCATACAAAGAGTTAGATAGTGAGAAATCCAATATTGTGAATGATTATAATGATATTATAAATACAAATTTAGATGATATTAGTTTTAGTTCAGGGGATACGAAAGTAAAAGTAGGGGATACTAAGTATTATAAATATGAAATTTATTCTACTACTTCTATCGATAGAATTAAAGATATGTTAAATGGAATTAAAGAAAAGGTTCCTTCGGTTTCTGGTGTAGCCGTTTTAAATTATCATTTCTTTTATGATAGTTCTATTGGAGAGGCTTGTAATGAAAGTATTTGTTTAGATGTTAGCAATTTTAGGAAGCAATTGGATTATTTAAAAAATAATGGTTATAAGACTTTGACAATGCAAGAATTTAATGATTGGATGGATAAAAAAATTACTTTGCCAGAAAAATCGGTATTGATTACCATTGATGATGGGGCAATGGGAACTAGTACGATCAACGGCAATCAATTAATTCCCATTTTAGAAGAGTATCAAATGCATGCTACTTTATTTTTAATTACTGGCTGGTGGGATGTCCACAATTATAAATCCGAGTATTTAGAAATTCATTCTCATGGTGATGAGCTTCATCATAATAATTACTGTAGAAATGGTAGTTGTACTTATAAGGGACTTCTTTTATCTAAAGATGAATTAAAAGCAGACTTACAAATTTCTATTGATAAAATTGGAAGTAATCTTGCTTTCTGTTATCCATTTTATGCTAAGAATCATACTATGGTAGAAGCTTTACAAGAAACAGGCTTTCAATTGGCTTTTATAGGGGGAAATCGTAAAGCAAAGCAAACGGATGATAAATATGCAGTACCAAGATATATTATATATAAAAACACTAGCTTAGAAAGTTTTATAAAAATGGTGGGATAAGAAATGCTCTGATTTGTTTATAAGACAATTAATGAATTTTGTTTTAAGTTATAGTGATATATTGAGTTGATAAAACCTTGTTTTACAATACAGAACGGGGTTTTTATTTTTAAAAGATATTTGAATAGGAATTTTACTTAATCAAATGAAATTCAAGAATGTAAGAAAGAAATTAAATAAAAATATGAAACAGGGTGTAGTTTTCTTGAAAAAAGTAGATTTTAACTAATTTTATACTTGCTTTGATAGAATGAGTAATCTTTTTGTCAAATATTTACACTCTTAGGATAAGAAGGTTGACAAATTTTTAAATGCAAGGTAATCTTAATATAGATTAATAATAGGGTGTGATGCTTATCGTCAATTTTTAGGAAAAGGGTTTACTGTAGACAATTTGTAAAGTTTGATCATAGTCAAATTGTTTATGTGATTTCGTGATTACTTGTTTGCAAGAAAATATAATTATGATGGTATGATTGAGATATTTTTGCAAATATTAGTAATGTGATAGTTGAATAATAATATAATATAGGATGGTAGGAGAAATGAAAACAAAACAACAAAAAATATTAATTGGGCTAATAATAGTTGCACTTCTACTTATAATAGGGGGAATCTTGTATTCATTTTTATTTGGTTCTAAAAAACAGAATGATGGAGATTCAGAGTTAAAGACAGACCCTCTTGCAAAGGTAGAAAAGGTTGCTGAAAATGTTTCAGAAGTAGAGACATTAAAAAATGGTTATTATTATGTAGTAACAGGTACAGATAATATTAGTATATATAATGCTGATCATAAAATGGTTCATCAGTTTAATTTATCGAATTTTGCCTCATATGAACCTGATGGTATTTATACGGCCAAAGATAATTATTATATCTTAGAAACAGAAAATGATAGTTATCTAGTAGTGGGCCACAATAATAAAGTGATTACTGAAATGGAAAACACTCCGGCCTGTGTAGGAAGTTTTAGTAAATATGAGAGTGATTTATGCTTCTTTGTTTCGAATGGTAGAAGTGATAATAGTCAGGTGTATAACTTAGATGGTAAACTTTTACTGAGCAATGTAGAAGTAGATTATATAGCAAAATTAGAAGATAATTTATATTTATTATATGAAGATAGTAATGGTAATAAAAATGTAATTGATCAAGATGGAGAAATTGTTTCTGAGAATGTGGATAGTCTATATGTCAATGGTGTTTATCTAATTATGACACAGGATGGGGAGCACTATGTTGTAGATAAAGATTTTCAAGCTGTTGCTGATGGGTATCATGTAGTAAGTTCTAAAGATTTAGTGGAATATCCAGATATGGAAACAGTATTTCTAGCTCCTGTTGGAGAAAAAGAGGCCACTTTGGTAATGGATGCTTCTAATGGTAAAAAATATACACTAGATAAGGATGTTCATAGTGTTGAAAGTATTAAAGAAAAGTTTGAAACGGAACATCCAAATTTAAAAATGACTGAGTATTCTCACTATTCATTAGAGAAAAATTTAAATAACGATATATTAGTAACCAACAATGATACTAATAGTGAACAATATGGATATGTTGGAATCTATCGTCAAGATAGTGGAACAGTAGATTATATTTTTAATTATGATAGTAAGTATGCTTCTTTTAAGGCTACTCAATATGCTAAATATAAATTTATCGACTCTGATAATAACATTTACTTGATTAGATATGGTAATTATAATTATATTTATGACTTTGATACGAATACTATTCTTAAGACTATTCCAAATACTAGTGATGAATCTTTTTCTAGTTATACAGCTTATCAAGATGGTTATTATGAAATTTGTTACTTGAATAGATGCATTATTTATGATCAAAATGATCAAGAAGTTGTTTCTAAGGATATGGCTGATGCTATTTACTTGATTGATAAGTCAATCGAATATTCTTTACAAACTATACAGAAATCAGATTCTCTTAGTTTTGAAGAAAGTGCTGTTGTGGTATATAGTATTGCAGAACGTAAGTTTTTGTTAGAAGATGCTGGCTATTCATTATATCGTCATAAAAACACTTCGACTTTGTACTTACAATATATGGATTCTGTTTATATTATTATGGATAATACATTGAGAAAACTAAATGGTGATCATGTTTCTACTACGGATACAGATATTTATGCAATGGATAATAATACTTTGGAAGCATATAATTGGTATTCGAAAAAGATAAGTTCTTATTCATGTCAAACTTCAAGCTCATCTAGCTATAGTTGTAAACATATTTTTCGCTCTACATTGATTACTTATTCAGATGAGGATAGTCAAAGTGTTGAATTGATTTCAACAGATGGAAAAATTTTAGAAACGATTGCAGCTGACTATGTTAATTCTATTGATTATACTTCTACTGGTGATGTTTTAATTCTAGTTACAAAAGATAGTAATCAAATTCTATATGTAGCTTCTTAAAATGATAAAATAAAGGGTTATGAGATCATTCATGTAACCCTTTTTACTTTGCTTGCTATTTAAAATATTTTACAGTGTAGTACACAGTAACTAAAAGAAATGCGTATCTATGGATAAAAAATAGTTGATTTTATTCATATTCTATGATAAAATCTTAAATGTTTGAAGCTCCTGTTTCAAACCGCATTGACCAGGTTATAAACAAAGAAATTTGTACCTTAAGAGCGAGTCTAGAAATTAAAAAAAGGAGGTATATTATGAGAGCAGTGATTAAAACCGGTGGAAAACAATATTTAGTTTCTGAAGGAAGCGTTATTTTTGTAGAGAAATTAGCTGGTAAAGAAGGAGACAAAGTTGTTTTTGATGAAGTTTTAATGCTTGATTCTAAAGTAGGAAATCCTTACGTTAGTAAAGCAAGTGTAGAAGGTGTTATCCTTAAACAAGGAAAAAGTAAGAAGATTAGAGTGTTTAAGTATAGTCAAAAAGATAGAAGCAATCGTAGAACACTTGGTCATAGACAACCTTATACAAAGATTGAAATTAAAAAAATTAATGGGTAATTCATATGATTAAAGTTAAAGTAGAAAGTAAAGATAAAAAACATATTAGTTGTGTTAGAATATTAGGACATGCTGACTATGATGAATATGGTAAAGATATTGTGTGTAGTAGTGTAAGTAGTATTGTAACAACAACTGTAAATGGAATTTATGAGATTGATTCAGAGTTTTTAACAATAGAAGAGATCAAAGATGGTATGATTATTACAATTTTAAAAAAAGATTCTATTTGTGAAAAATTAGTTAAAAATATGCTTAATTTACTTTCGGAACTTTCGGAAAGCTATCCAGAAAATATAACGGTTAAGTAAGGAGGAAAATTATAATGATGAACAGATTGGTTTTAAATATACAATATTTTGCTCACCATAAAGGACAAGGTTCTACATCTAATGGCCGTGATTCTGCGGGTCGTAGATTAGGAGCAAAAGCAGCTGATGGTGAATTTGTAACAGCTGGTTCTATTCTTTATCGTCAAAGAGGTACTAAAGTAATGCCTGGTGTTAATGTAAAACGTGGAAATGATGATACTTTATTTACTACTATTGATGGGATTGTCAAATTTGAAAGAGTCGGTAGAGATAAAAAACAAGTTAGTGTTTATGCTGTAGGGGAATAGTGAAAACTATTCTTTTTTCTTTTTTATCTAATTCGTAAATTTTTAGACTAAATTCCGTTTTTAAACGGAGTTTTTTCTTTTTCAGATTTATTGCCGTTTTTATAAT
>CALVSR010000012.1 GCA_944359075.1 uncultured Bacilli bacterium | reverse complement strand
TACTTCACCAACTTTATCCTTTTTCTTTATTATACATGAAAAAAACGCATTTTTAAAATTTCATGCGTTTATCCTGCCTATCTTCTCATAATTCTGGAATATAATTTGTCGTTTTCTATTTATAATAGGTGGCTCATTTTTTATATTACTTAGACACTTAAGTAGGAAGAAAAGGTTACCTTGAAATAAGGGAAAAAGCAAGATATAATGAGAATAGAAAAATAGAAATAAACAAATACTATTTTTCTATTCTCTTTATTAAATATATGATTTTTAATATTGAAAAAGTGTCTAAGTAATATAACTTAGGCACTTTCCTTTTATCATAATAAAACTGAAATTTAATTAAGTAGCTGATCAAAATAACGATCTATTTCTCTCTTTATAGTTTGGTATGTATCATTTAACTTTTCTTGTTTCTCTACAAATTCTACATATAATGGTATTGTATTTAATTGGTCAAGATAAGATTGATAAGATTTTTCCAAATCAGTAGTTGATTGCTGCAAAGATTCTTTTCGTACAATCTCTTTCTGCAAAATTTTTACCTTTTCGATAAGATCACTTATCTTTTGATTTTTTCTCATTTTTTCATAAAGAAACATATAGTCACGATATTCATTACTATTTTTAATCATATTGACCATTTCATTTACTTTTTCTAGTATGGAATTATTCACAAACTTCTCCATCTAAACTCCATGTTTTAGCTTCACAAACTCTAACTAATATAATTTTACCTGTTAAAGACTCACTACCTGGAAAGTTTATTAATTTATTAGTATCCGTATATCCATAAAGACCATCTTTACCATTGGTATTCTTCCCTTCGACTAAGACGGGAACAATCTTTCCAACCCATTTCTGATTATTCTCTAAAAAATACTTATTTACAATTTCATTTAAGCGATGTAAGCGTTTTTCTTTTTCTTCTAAAGAAATATGATCTTCTAATTTGGCAGCAGGAGTATTTTCACGAGGGGAGTAAATAAAAGTAAAAGCATTATCAAATTTACACTCTTCTACTAAGGATACTGTTTCTAAAAAATCTTCCTCTGTTTCCCCAGGGAAACCTACAATAATATCTGTAGAAACGCTAACATTAGGAATTGTTGATTTAATTTTATAAAATAATTCCAAATAGCTTTCTTTGGTATAGCGTCTTCCCATTAATTTTAAAATGCGATTAGAACCAGATTGAACAGGCAAATGGATACTTGGCATAATATTAGGATATTTGGCAATTACTTCAATCATTTTATCCGTAAAATCCCAAGGATGACTTGTCATAAATCTTACCCTAGGAATACCCGTTTTTGCAACATCCTCTAATAAATTCTCCATACGATAATCATAATCAAAGTCTTTTCCATAGGCATTTACATTTTGACCAAGTAGTGTTACTTCTTGATATCCCTCTTGAATTAGACTATTTACTTCTCTCAAAATATCTTCTTGTGCTCTACTTCTCTGTTTACCTCTGGTATAAGGAACAATACAATAAGTACAAAATTTATCACAACCATAAATAATATTTACATAAGCTTTATAAAGACTTGCTCTTTTAACAGGAAGTCCTTCTATTAGATTCCCTTCTTTACTATAAACCTCTATTTCCTGATGCTGACTTTTCATATTTTGATCCAATAAAATAGGCAAACGATATAGATTATGGGTACCAAAAACAAAATTTACAAATTGGTATTTATGTAGTATCTCATCTATTACTCCTTCTTCTTGAGCCATACAACCGCAAAGACCAATCATTAAGTCCTTTCTTTCTTCTTTTAAATGTTTGAGTCTACCTAACATTCCAAAAGCCTTATTATGAGCATTTTCACGAATACTACAAGTATTTAATAAAACTAAATCCGCTTGTTCATAATTTTCTTCTTCTGTAAACCCCAATTCCTCTAGCATTGCTTTTATATTTTCACTATCATGCTCATTCATCTGGCAACCATAAGTCTTAACATGATACGTCTTTCCTTGACCAATTTTACTTAAGTTTTGATCCAATTGATATTCTTCACGAACGATACTCTCTTTATTTCTAAGCTTTGCTTCCTTATAATTTGGTAGTTGCATCATATCACTTCCTTGTTCCTAGATTATACTAAAAAATATATTTTTCTTCTAGTATTTCAGAAGAATTTCTTTAATCTTTTTATCACTGCTATCTACAAGAGAATTATTTTCCCTAAAGTCTTAGTAGCTTTATATACACTTCACAACTTTAATCAAAAGGAATTAGTAATTGTTTCATTTTTATTTTTAAAAGGGATAGATTATCTACTTTCTTACAATCAGAATAGGAAATTAAATCATGGATAGCCTCACAAGTAGGACTAAATTGAAAGTTAGGATATCCACCACTTTCCCAATTACCATAACATAGTTCGATATAATTGCATAAATAATATAAGAGCTCTTCCACAATATCCATTTCGCTATACTCAAAATCCCAATTCAAAATATGAGACATTAAATTCTGTAGTCTCTTAATCTGTAAAGTTTTTAAGGAATCAGAAAAACAGGATAATTTACCTAATTCTTTCGCCTTCGATTCAACGATATCATATCCATCTATAAA
Source organism: uncultured Bacilli bacterium (assembly GCA_944359075.1). Classification (GTDB taxonomy): domain Bacteria; phylum Bacillota_I; class Bacilli_A; order RF39; family UBA660; genus Alloscybalousia. The sequence continues at coordinate 28,611 of CALVSR010000012.1, read as the reverse complement.
ATCTAAAATATGACTACTAGGCTGTTGGTAAGAGGTAGAATCTCTACCATTTATATCTGTTGTATAATAATAATGAGTATCCTCCGTATAATAAATAGAATTACTTTCAATAATTTTGTTACTAGAAAAGACACAATCTTCCCATCGTAAATTTACAAAGTCTTCACCTGATAAAAGAGATCTACGATATATCTTAGTACAACAACTAGGCGTTTCATAAAGCAAATATTGTGGTAACTGGTTATTTGGAATGATAGAATTATTGGAAAGGAACTCTAAATGCCTAACAATATCCGAGCCATTTTTCTTAGGAATTACAAGTTGTCCACGAATCATATCCGGAAAATTATTTTTTTCTGCTTTTTGATACAAAGTCTGATAAAAATCATAGTCAACAACATCATCACTATCTACAAAGCCAATATATTCCCCAGTTGCTTGTCGAATTCCAAAGTTTCTGGAGAAAGAAACACCACGATTGATATCATTACGAAAAAGCTTAATCTTATTTGGATATTTATCTCGATAAAAATTGGCAATATCATAGCTAGCATCTCTTGAACAATCTTCTACCAAAATAATTTCTAAATCTTCTAAAGTCTGATGAACAAGATGTTCAAGACACTCTTTCAAAAAATGTTCCTTATTATAAATTGGAACTATTACACTAACTTTCATAGAATCTCCTCTTTTAATGGTTACATATTATATCAAAAAAAGCAAAAAAAGCAACGCATTAAGCATTGCTTTCTTGTAATACATCTTTAATAATTGCATCCATTCTAGGAGATTTTTGATTATGTAGTACTTCATCTTTGATAAGATCTAAATTATTTTTTATAATCTCCAACATCTTTTCCATTCTAGGAAGCAATTTTTTATCTGTTAAATTATTTACAATTATTTCTAGATTTGTTAGTTTTGAATATTTCCCGTATTTATTACTTTTAATGTAAGTATCATATAAATGTTTAAAAGATACTACATCAATATTATTAAATCTAGAATCTTCTAATATTTTAACAGTAGTATAGATGTAATGATCGTTAATAGATTTATCTAAGATTGTTTCTCCTTGATTATTTTTAATATTAGGTAAAAAATCTTTATTCTTTCTTAACTTCGCAATAATATCTATTACATTTACATAGTTGATAGACATCAAAACATGAGCAAATGTGTTACCATCTAAATTTTGGTGGTTCACATCCCATTCTTTATTTCCCATATGATGAAGCACAATATCATATGCACCATATTTTAATAATCTAACTAAAATATTATTTCCTGCATCATCACAAATGTTAATATCAACAATTTTTTTTCTTAGTAGCATATCTACAAATTCAACATGACCTTCTTTGATTAGCTCAAACACCAGGGACGGGTCTTCGCCAACTAATTCCATTGTTTTTGTCTCATTATAAAACATTTTTAACACCTCTTATAACACGGGACAATTCAATATACTATCAGAAAAAAAAAGATTTGTCAAATTTACGACAAATCTCTTATTTAGAAAATCAGCAATCTTATTTAATTTCGATTGTCTTTTTATTTGGTAATTTTTCTTCTTTTGGTACAACTAATTCTAACATTCCGTCTTTAAATTCAGCTTTAATTTTTTCACTATCCACATCACCAACATAAAATTTTCTAACCGTTTTACCATAGAATCTTTCACGTTTGATATATTTTTTATTTTCATCTTTTTCTTCATTTTCTGTATTCTTTTCAGCACTAATGGTTACATAACCATCTTCACAATCAACACTGATTTCATCTTTTTTAAATCCTGGAATGTCTGCTTCAATGTGGTAAGCACCATCTTTTTCATATACATCGCACTTCATAACATCAAAATTATCTGTACCATCCATAAAATTATCAAATATACTATCTAAATAATATTTTCTACTAGGTAACATCTTTCATTCCTCCTTACATTTTTAGTTATATCACTATTTTTAGCACTTGTCAACATAAAGTGCTAAAAATTATAAAAATTTTTTCAATCCTGTAATAACATCTTGCTGAAACTGTAAAAAATCATTAGCAAACTTCAATTCTTTTTTATCAGCATGCTTTTCGCAATTATTAATTTTTTTCTCCATATCAATACTTCCCATAGATACCCCTTTTATGAGTACATCTGCGATACTAGAATCACTATTGTCTTTTTTTACCTGTTTCATAATACCCATACTAGCACCCATTTTAGTCATCAAACTATTTTCATGAGCAGAAACATTATTTTCATCTAAAACAGATTTCACATGCTCAAAATATCTTTCATATCCCATTAAAATTTCTTCTACTGTTTTGGTAATCTTATTATCTTTATTTTTTAACTGCTCTAATAATGTTTTGAGAGAAAAAATACCCATTTCACTATCTTGATAAATATACTTATAAAGTTCTAGTTCTTCCATATCATATCCTCCAATTATATTATGGAAGAAAAAATCTGATTTTATACTGATTTCTATATCATTTTTTGAATGGATTTAGGAACAGAAGAAACACTAAAACAACTATTTTCATTTACTAAAAAATAATTTCTATTTTTTTCCTTTAGTAAAATCACTGCATCACGAAAATTTTCACTAATTTCTGCTTCCACAACCGAAATTGCTTCTCTGATAAAACCATAATACTTACGTTCTGCAAGCAAATCAGTACCCAAACTAGATTCCTGATTCTCAGCGATAAGAATACTTTCCTCCTGTTTAGGTAAAGCAATCACAATATCTAAATAGAAATAGTTAGGGAAAGAAAGTAAATACTCTTGTATTTGTTTATAATAATTAGAAAACATCGTATCTATTAACTGAATCTGAGGAATTTCTAATTGTCTAAACCTAGAAAGTACTTTTTCCAAAATATTTTTCTCATCATTAGAAAAGCCATCCTGCATAATTAGATCCTTCAAACTTTCAAGTTCTTGTTTATCCCAACCTCTAATTTCAGACTGAATACTATGCAAACAATTCAAAACACATATTTTTTTGAGAGAAAAAATGGTTTCTTCTAATAATAATTCAGAATTAGATAAATGGTCCATTTGGCTCCATAATTTTTCTAATTTATCAAACTCTCTTTTGCAATCCAAGTTATCTGATATCCTTTTTATATCATTTATTAAATTCAACAGTTTTAACTTAGCAAAATGATAATAACCATGTATTCGATTTTCATTAGAAAGTAAAACATAACCAATCCATTCTCCGCAATCACCAGTCAAAAAATACATATAAAAAGTATGCTCTAAATGCTGAAAAGCTTGATCGTTTAAAAATCTACGATTAATACAATCATAAAAACTTCTTTCATCATAAAATTTAGAAATAGAATACATCACTTTTTCATCAAAAGGATTATCTACATATTTTAAATGTACCATACTACTACCACCTTTGATTGTTTTATTTACTTACAATATATCAAGTGAAATCTTAAAAAACAAGTAATTTTTAAGATTTATTCCTTTACTATAATATATGACAGACCCTGAAAAACAATAATGAGAATCATCGTAGAAGATTCTCATTATTTATAACACTTGTCATTTTACTCTTTTACAATTTATTACGATAATTTTATTGCATTGCTGGTTCAATCACTTCTTTACCACCCATATAAGGTTGTAACACTTTAGGAATTAAAATACTTCCATCTTCTTGAACATTATTTTCTAAAAAAGCAATCAAACCTCTTGGAGAAGCAAGCACCGTATTGTTTAAGGTATGTACCAAGTAAGTCCCATGCTCTCCTTTAGTACGAATACCCAGACGTCTAGCTTGAGCATCTCCTAAAGTAGAACATGACCCAACTTCAAAATATTTTTGTTGTCTTGGACTCCATGCCTCGATATCACAAGATTTTACCTTTAAATCAGCTAAATCCCCACTACAGCACTCCAAAGTTCTAACAGGAATATCTAAGCTTCTAAAAAATTCCACTGTATAAGACCACATTTTATGATACCAATCCATACTTTCTTCTGGTTTGCATAACACAACCATTTCTTGTTTTTCAAATTGATGAACACGATATACGCCTCTTTCTTCAATTCCATGGGCACCAACTTCTTTTCTAAAACATGGAGAATAACTAGTTAAAGTAATTGGAAGACTTGTTTCATCTACAATTTGGCCTTTGAATTTACCAATCATAGAATGTTCACTAGTACCAATTAGAAATAAATCTTCTCCTTCAATTTTATACATCATAGCATCCATTTCTTCAAAACTCATAACGCCATTTACAACATCACTTCGAATCATAAAAGGTGGAATGCAATAAGTAAAACCTTTGTCGATCATAAAATCTCTTGCATAGCTAATCATTGCGGAATGAATTCTAGCAGCATCCCCTATTAAATAATAAAAACCATTTCCAGAAGTCCTTCCCGCACTTTCTTTATCCAGACCATTAATACTAGCTAAAATATCAGCATGGTATGGTACTTCAAAATTAGGTACTACTGGTTCTCCAAATTTTTCAATTTCCACATTCTCAGTATCATCCCTACCAATTGGAACCGAATCATCAATCATATTAGGAATAATCATCATCTTCGCCTTCAAAATAGCATTTAGTTCTGCTTCTTGCTTCTCTAAAGTAACTAATTTCTCATTAATTTCTATTACTCTTTGTTTGAATTTCTCCGCTTCTTCTTTTTTTCCTTCTCTCATCATGGATCCAATTTGATTAGAAATATTATTTTTCTCATTACGAAGATTATCTCCTTCTAACTTTAAGCTGCATACCTTATCATAAAGTTCTACTACTTCATCTACTAGAGGTAATTTCTGGTCTTGAAATTTCTTTTTAATATTTTCTTTCACTAATTCCTTATTTTCTTTTACGAACTTAATATCTAACATATCTTTCATCCTTTCTTTTTATCAATGAGTAAAAACAAAAAAGAACAGTACACAGGAGTGCTAAAGCACGGTACCATCCTTTTATTATCTTAATTCGTATAACGGCTGTGCCGGACCCGATTAAGGCCTCGAGAAAGTAGATTAAATAGATTTTTATCTTAGTTTACACCAACCACTAAGTCTCTAGATATAAAAATTCTATTATTGGTTTCCTCATTGATTTGATAGTTTTATTATATGAAAAAATGAAAAATATATCAACTCTTTTTACAAATTATTTATGATGGCTACCATCCTCTGCTTTCACTGAAGAAACATCCCTATGATGAAAAAAATTTTTAATTTGATTTATAAAACCAGAATTTCTTTTTGCCACAATTTCCGTAGCTGTGTATAAATAAGATAAATATTGATCATTTGGTGGTAACAAATACGATTTCGATTCTTGGATCAACTCCAAATATCTATTAGCAGAAATATCAGTCTGATAACATTTTCCCAATAAGTCTTGACTAACATATGCTTCTTTTTCCATTGTTGACAATTGAAAAGCATCAAAATAATATTTAATATTTTCTAGAGTCATTTCCATGTAACCGTTTTTAATTAAAGATTTGGCTAATTGTTTACCATAAGCAGATAAATTGAAGAAATAGCCAGCTGCTGGAGCTGCTTTTCGAATATTTCCCTTTTTTTCACCATAATAGGTAGAAATATCACAATTTTCTTTTATAAAAAACTGTCTAAAACTAGGATCCAATAAAAAATTTTTAATAACAATTCCATTATTTTCAAGGATAGGAAGAGCTATCATAATAACTTCATGCATAGATGCTTTTTCTTTAGTTACAACATGTCCAACATTAAACTGATGATGAGGTAAGTTCATTTTTTCTAATAAAACACGATTGAGATTAGCCATAGGGGCACATTGGTTTTGGAAAGAACAATCTAAAATATTAGTAGTGCTTAAACAATTAAGGGCCATTCTAGCATTATAAACCATAAAGTCCAAAAACAACTCCGCCTCTTCTTGTGTTACACCAGTAAGCAACCTTTGTTCAATTTCAGCAATTTTTACTAAATCTAAATCATCATTCTTAGGAACTGACTCTAAAATAAATTCAACATCAGAAGGCTTGTGGTATGGTAGTATAGGATATAACATATAATCACCAAATCTATTTTATAATAAAAAAAGAAAAAAAGCTATCAAATAGCTTCCACAATTAACTTAATAGCAGTTCTTTCTTCCCCATCAATGGTAATATCCGTAAATGCCGGAATACAAACTAAATTTTTTCCACTTGGTGCTACAAAACCTCTAGCTATTGCAACTGCTTTAATTGCTTGATTCAAAGCTCCAGCTCCTACAGCCTGAATTTCTACTGTTCCTTTTTCACGAAACACATTAGCCAGTGCTCCTGCTACACTATTGGGATTAGATTTAGATGAAACTTTAAGCGTTTCCATATTCATTTTATCATTCCTTTCTACAATATAGAATATGTAAAAAGAAAAGAAAAAAGACCATCCGGTCTTATAATTCTTCTACAGTCGTTTTTGTTTCCTCTACAGATGGAATACTAATTGGTGTAGGCTCCATTATAGTAGGAGTAGAATTTTCTGTAACTGAAGTTTCTGGAACTGTTTCTACAACTGGTTCTACAGTAGGCGTTTGAATAGCAGGTGCCTCTACAGTGTTTTCTTCAGTAGATTCTACATTTGGCATAGCTGATACTACATCTTCTACAGGCGTAGGAATTTCAACAGATACTGCGGGTTCAACAATTCTAGCTTCTGGATAAACTCCACCATAAGGTTCATGATGTTCTTCCACTTTTGGTAATGTTTGAGTAGCCTCTAAAGGATCATTTCCACCATAAATAGTAACAGGTTTTTCTTCTTGAATAGAAAAATCAGAAATTGGACTGTTTCCACCATAAATAGTAGCATCTCTTTCTTCCGCAACTGGTGTTACAGAAGGAGCTGGAATATCAATATTAGAAACTTCTGTCGTTGGCTCTATTATAGTACTACTATTTTCTTGAGGAATCTCTACATTGGATCCTACGGTAGCATTACTACTTTCATTAGAAACTTCTACATTTGGACTTATCACATTACTACTACTTTCATCAGCAGTCACCATATTAACAGTTTCTTCAACTTGAGTAGGCTGTTCCACCGTAATAGAACTTGCTGCTGTAGTGGGCTCAATACTAGAAACCATACCTTCCATAACACTAGGTGCTACTGAAGGATTCTGTGAAATATTTGGCATATCAGTCGTAGCAGTAGTCGCCCCACTTATAGAATTTGTTTGAGCATTGGCTTCTTTTTTAGCTTTCTTAGATCCTACTATAAATAAAATGATTGCAATTAGTAATAAAATAACTCCACATATAATCAAAATACCAGGAATTGTGGTAAACCAATCTAACATTTTTTCATCTCCCTTATTTTATTCTATTAAAATAATAACAAAAAAAAACAATAATTGCAATTATTTTTCAAAAAATAGTTACGATTACTGTTTTTATTAAAATTTTATTTGCTTTACTTTAGCATTCTCTAATTCATTATGAATAGCTACTACGGAATCTATCAAATCCATAATATCAAAAAAAGGAAAAGCCATACTTTTTTCTTCATATTCAGTACCATTTTTAAAACTCATGATTCTAAATTCCTCCGAAATATCTTTATCTTTTCTTTCCTGCATTGGAATCATATAAGAATAACCAAGACTTACTTTTTTACCAGAATTAGATTTTTCGAAAGCCAATTCTTTCATTTCCTCGAACTCACTTGGATTGAAAAAATCCAAACTATAAAAAATTATATAGTCATAATCATCTAAAATAAAATTCTTTCGTGCTTTTATATCAGATATATTATTTTCAACCATATCAATATGAAAATTTGCATATCTTCTTCGTATTTTCTCTAGAGCACTCCAACAAATATTGGGACACATGCACAAAACTTTAACATCTTTTCCTCTTTCTAGTTCATTAATCAAATAATTAGTGTCTACTACATTCACCTTCAAAACCTCCTACTTATTACTATATCATAAAAATAGTTTCCATTCATCATTTCTTTCAGGATATCTTTCAAAGTTTAAGCGTTCTTTGGTTATAGGATGTAAAAAAGAAAGCTGATAACTGCATAAACAGATTTGTTTCTTATCTAAAGTGCCATATCTTTGATCTCCTACAAGTGGATATCCACGCGAAGCAAATTGCACTCGAATTTGATGATGTCTTCCCGTAATAAGTTCAATCTTAACCAAGCTATAATGCTCTTTTTCTTTTAATATCTCGTATTTTAAAATAGACTCTTTTCCGTGCTTACTATCTGTAACAACAGTATTTCCATTTTCTAATTTTTCTAAGTAATCCCGAAATTCGCCTTTTTTCTCAGGGATAATTCCATTTATAATCGCTAAATATCGTTTTTGAAATTCATGATTTTGAATTTGCTTGGTAAGTCTTGACGCTGCTTTACTACTTTTAGCAAAAACCATTACTCCCTGTACGGGACGATCTAATCTGTGAACAAGACCTAAATAGACATTACCAGGCTTTCTATATTTTTCTTTGATATATTCCTTTATCAAAGTAAGCATGTCTTTATCACCAGTAGCATCCCCTTGACTTAAAATATTAGCTGGCTTAAATACGACAATAACATGGTTATCTTCATATAAAATTTCTAAATCATTTTTACTCATAAAACTCTACTCTTCCTGTAATACCACATGGTAATATTAAATTATCTTTCGTAATAGATAATCCAATTTCTTCTATTTCTACTTTAGCTTTATGCTTCGGTAATATTCTTAATTTCACAAGATTGTGGATAACTTCTTTCGTAAGACCACCTGTATAAGAATTCATTAAGAAAAACAAAGGTTTATCGCTGAATAATTCTACACATAAAGTAATCAAATGATCTAAATCTTTCTCAATATCCCAAACTTCTCCATTAGAACCCCTTCCATAGCTAGGAGGATCCATAATAATAGCATCATAATGATTACCACGTCTAATCTCCCTTTGTACAAATTTCACAACATCATCTACTAAATAACGGATTGGTTTATCTTCTAAGCCACTAGCTTTTACATTCTCTTTGCACCACTCAACCATACCACGAGAGGAATCCACATGAACTACACTTGCCCCTGCCTTTAAACAGGCAACACTAGCGCCACCAGTATAGGCAAACAGATTTAAAACTTTGATAGGACGATTACTATTTTTAATTTTATCCATCATATAATCCCAGTTCACTGCCTGTTCTGGAAATAGTCCTGTATGCTTAAATCCCATCTGCTTAATATTAAAAGTTAAATCCTTATAATGAATTTGCCAAGTACTAGGAGTTTGCTTTAAATTTTCCCAATGACCGCCACCTTTATTACTACGATAATAGATAGCATGAATATTAGAATATTTTTTTAACAAATCACCATTATCCCAAATCACCTGCGGATCCGGTCTTAGCAAATAAATATCTTTCCAACGTTCTAATTTCATTCCTTTAGAACTATCTATAATTTCATAATCTTTCCATTCATCCGCTATCCACATACACATCACCTATCATTATTTTACCATAAAGAAAAAGAAAAATCAGTAGTTAGATTTTTCTTTATCACAAATATTTTCTATCTTGTCTATTTTTTAGTTGTAGGATTTTCTAAAACATTTCCATTATTATCCCAATACAAAGAGCCTCCATCCCAATACAAAATTTTCTGTTCATCATCCTTTATATTAAAATAGAATTTAAATGTATTATAATTTGTTTTAGAATCTAAATGTTCTATATAATGCAAAATTTCAGTCTGAGTCGTTTCTGATAATTTATCAGATTTTAAATAAGGTAACAAAAGAAGATAGAATGGATACTTATCAACATCAGGTAGTTCTTTAAGTTCGTCCGCCATTTGATATTTTGTACCATATTCTTGCATAGCATTCATTAAGGAATCATAATCATGTTCACTAGGATTAATTTTTAACATTTCTTCTTGAATAATAGACATGTCATTCTTGGAATAAGCCTCTAACATTTTATCAGAGCCAATTAACTCACAGAAAATTTTAGTAAATATAACATACTCATAATAACCAGTTGCATTACCATCATTAAAATATTCTGCTTGTAATAGTTCAGTCATTCCCTCATTTAATACAAAATTATCCAAATGACCAGTCAAATGGATAATCTCATGCTGCAATGTAGTAATATAATAAGGATCTTTTTTAGCATTTTCATAGTCATAGATAGTTATAATATTCAAACCCCTTAGTGTAGTTCCTGCAACCATATTATTATCATAATCAACATGTATCATTCCAAATGAGGCAAATATTTCATATAGTTTTTCGTAATCCAGATAAGGATTATTCTCAATATAGTTTTCCATTGAAAGAGCTATTTCAAGATCTTTATCATCTAAAAAAGGATTTAACTGAAAAGCCTCCATCAAAAGATTAGTTGCTGCATCACCAGTAGTTACTAAAAATTGACTATCAGAGTCCGAAAAATGGTTTTCTAAGTCAGATAAGACCTCATTCTGTTTACATACCGTATTTACTAATGTAATCGCATACTGCATCTTTTCAAAGTTGACACTAAGATTTCTAACATTTAGTCCCACATTCAAAGCTATCATCAAATAGCTAAAATATAACTTTAATCTTTTAAGGGAGGAGCTTTCAACTTTAAGTTCATCTCTTCTTTTATTTCTTTTAGTGGCAGAATTAAACATATAGATAGATAAAATAGTATTTAACATCACACCAAAACTGCCACCATTAGTATAAGAAAGGCCTGCAGTAAAAAAATTTAATAATCCTAAACGCATATAACTATTTTCAGTCTTGGCATAAAATTTGTTTTTAATCCGTTTAATTTGATAATCAACATATTGTTTCAATTCTTCATCTTGATTAGAAACAAGAATAACCTTACTATTTTCTTGATAATCTTCACTAGAATGATTTTGCTCAGCTAACATTTTCATATAATGTTTTAAATTCTTATCTAAAAGGACTCTTTCTTTTTCTTGTCTCTTAGGTTTCATCTCATGATAAAAAGAAGGAAGTGCAAAGTAAGATTGATTACCATCCACATATTGAATCAAAACTTTTTCTATAATATTAGGATTTTCTACATCGGTTTTACATACATAAATTTTTTCGATATCTACTTGCTTTCTTTTACTCATCATAACACCTCTTAAATTCTAGATATAATTGGTCACATCTTTCTTGATCCATTGCTTCTTTTTCTAAATAAGGATTGATAAGGCCTAATTTTTGATACTTTTCATCCCCCATTTTATGATATGGTAAAAACTCTATTTTCTCTATATTTTTGATTTTTTTTAAGAATTTAGCCAAACTTTGTACATACGAAATATTATCATTTACCCCAGGAATGATCACTTGTCTAATCCAAACTTTAGTATTATTCTGGTTAACGGTATCCACAAATCGATAAAACTCATCCATAGTTTGCCCTGTTAAATCTAAATAACCTTCTTCCGTGATATGTTTAATATCTAATAAAACCAAATCAATATAAGGAAGCAGAAGGTCATATTTACCGATTCCAACTCCTGCTGTATCTAAGGCAATATGAATTCCTTCTTTTTTTAACGCTTTACAAACTTCTAATAGAAAATCAATCTGTAAAAGTGGTTCACCACCAGAAAAAGTAACCCCACCGTGATTTCTCTTAAAATAAGGCTTATTGCGTAATATTTTTTGTACAAGCTCTTCTACTGTATAGTTTTCTTTTCCTTTTACCCACATCTCTGGATTATGGCAATACTTACATCTTAATTTGCATCCACTTAGGAAAACAATCGTACGAATCCCTGGACCATCCACAAGTCCAAAGGACTCTATAGAATCAACGGCACCTTTCATTATATTTTCTCATGGAAGGTTCTAGCAATTACTTCTTCTTGTTGTTTTCTAGTTAGTCGATTAAATCTAACTGCATACCCTGAAACACGAATCGTTAGAAGTGGATATTTTTCAGGATTCTCCATAGCATCTATTAAAGTTTCACGATTTAAGACATTTACATTTAAGTGATGTGCACCTTGGACAAAGTAACCATCTAATAAACTAACTAAATTCTCAATTTGTTCTTCTTTGGAATGACCAAGTGAAGAAGGGATAATAGAGAATGTATTGCTAACACCATCACGACAACATTCAGCATATGGAATTTTGGCAACACTATTTAAACTAGCGATAGCTCCACTGGCATCTCTTCCATGCATTGGATTCGCTCCAGGCGCAAAAGCAACACCTTTCTTTCTTCCATCTGGGGTAGAACCAGTCTTAGAACCATAAACCACATTAGAAGTAATGGTAAGAACAGATAAGGTTGGATGAGCATCACGATAACATGGATGACTAGCAAGTTCATGGTACATTTTCTCTAAAACCTCTACCGCAATGGAATCCACCCTATCATCATCATTTCCATATTTAGGGAAATCCCCTTCTATTTCAAAATCAACCATAATACCATTCTCATCACGAATTGGTTTTACCTTAGCATATTTAATAGCAGATAAGGAGTCTGCTACTACTGATAGCCCAGCAACACCATAAGCCATCAATCTTCTAACATGAGTATCATGTAAAGCCATTTGACTAGCTTCATAAGCATATTTATCATGCATATAATGGATGATATTCATAGCATCTGAATAAATCTTAGCTACTTTTTCAAGCATTCTAAAATAAGATTTTTTAACTTTCTCATAATCTAAAATTTCATCATCCATTTTTTCAAAGCCTTCGATTACCAAATCGCCTTTTACTTCATCAATACCACCATTCATAGAATAAAGTAATGCCTTAGCTAAATTACATCTAGCTCCAAAGAATTGCATATCTTTACCCTCGCGCATTGCAGATACACAGCAAGCAATTGCATAATCATCTCCATAAATTGGACGCATAACATCATCATTCTCATACTGAATGGCATCCGTTTCAATTGACATTTTTGCACAATATTTTTTGAATGTTTCTGGTAACTTGTCACTCCATAAAACTGTCAAATTAGGCTCTGGTGCAGGATCTAAATTTGTCAAAGTATGTAAAATACGATAACTAGTCTTCGTTACCATATTACGCCCATCTTCATTGATACCAGCAATACTGCAAGTAACCCAAGTAGGATCTCCAGAGAATAATTCATCATATTCAGGAGTTCTCAAATGTCTTACCAATCTTAACTTAATTACAAATTGATCAATCAACTCCTGAGCATCTGCTTCATCTAAAGTTCCTTCTTCCATGTCTCTTTGGATATAAATATCAAAAAAAGCATCTACTCGTCCTAAACTCATCGCTGCCCCATTATTTTCTTTAATGGCAGCTAAATATCCAAAATAAGTCCATTGAATCGCTTCTTGAGCATTTTTAGCTGGTTTACTAATATCATAACCATAACGAAGAGCCATCTTTTTTATCTGTTCTAATGCACGATATTGCATCGAAACATCTTCTCTTAATTGCATTAATGCAATATCCATCACTGGTCCAACTAACTGATCCCAATCCTTTTTCTTTTCTTGCATTAGAAAATCAATTCCATACAAAGCTATACGTCTATAATCGCCAATAATTCTTCCTCTACCATAAGCATCTGGTAAACCTGTCAATAATCCTACATGACGACATTTACGAATTTCTTCTGTATAAGCATCAAATACTCCTTGATTATGGGTTTTTCTAAATTCATTAAAATACTTGTCCACTTCTGAATTTAATTTGTATCCATAAGCTTCCAATTCTGAATAAACCATACGAATTCCACCATAAGGATTTACAATCCTCTTTAGTGGTGCATCTGTTTGCAAACCAACGATTACTTCATTATCTTTATCAATATACCCAGCTTCATAAGCATCAATACCAGACATATGATCAGTATCAATATCTAGCACATGCTTTTTTAATTCCTCTTTTAATAAAGTTTCGCAGCGACTCCAGATCTTATCTGTTTTTTCGCTTTTATCTACTAAAAAACTTTCGTCTTTTTCATAAGCATTATAATTAGTCTGAATAAAGTCTCTAACATTAACCTCATTCATCCAACTACCTTCTTTAAAATTTCTCCATTCTTCTTTCAAACTAATTCCTCCTTTATCTTTTATACACTTATTTTACCAAGTTATTTAGATAGTAAGCAACCCCATTTTCATCATTTGACAATGTAATACAGTCTGCTTGTTCCTTTAAAAAAGAATCCGCATTACCCATTGCCACTTTAGTACCTACCACTTCAAACATAGATAAATCATTTACACCATCCCCTATCGCAATAGCATCTTTTGCATCCATATGTAAATAAGCAAGCAAATACTCAATAGATTTACCTTTTGAAGTAAAAACTGTACTAATATCTATAAAACTATCATCCTTTTTATAATCTAAATTTTTATAAAAAATATCTCGTGACTCATTTACGATTCTAATTTCTTTCATTTTATTTAGATCTTCTTTAATAGTGAAAAAAGATTCAAGGTTATTACCAGACACCACAATCTGAGAAATCCTCTTAGATTTCAACTCAGAAAAATTATCATCTGTAAGTAATATATCCTCAGGATAAGTAGGTTTTGTAGTATAGCGTAATAATGCTGTATGAAAGTTACCATAAAGAGAATATTTTTTTACCAAATCATATATCTTATGACTAGTAGAAAAACCAATATCTTCTTCTAATAAGAAAGTGTTATTCACATAATCATATATTTGAGCGCCATTCAAAGCCAACACATAAGAATAAATTCCACATTTTTCCATAAATGGAATTACCCTATTTAATCTTCTTCCAGTAGATAACACGATAATATCCCCTAATTTCTGAGTTCTTTTTATAGCTTGGATTGTTTCTTCTGTAATTTCACCCTTAGAGTTACATAATGTTCCATCTATATCTATAAAAATAATTTTTTTCAAACTATCATCACCATAGTCATTATAGCATACTAATTATTTTTCAATATCAAAAACATAAAATAACTATAAGTATACAGGGAACGATGTGAAGTTACTGCAACGATATTTATTAAAAGTTTGTCAGAAAAATCTATTAAGGCTCTGAAAAAAAATTCGAGCATCAAGTAAATAGTGTTGTAGGTCCAAGAACATATCAGGGAATTGTAGAATGATCTAAAAATAGTTTAATCATTCTTATGCTTTTTACATAGTCATCTTTCTTTCTAGTACATATATTAAACTAGAAGAAAGGAGAAATAAAATGTTTGAAAATAAGAATTGCGAACCTTGTTTTCCTAAATTACCTTGTGGATGTTTTCTAATAGGACCTACGGGACCTACGGGGCCAGCAGGTGGAGCTACTGGAGCTACAGGACCTACTGGAGCTACAGGACCAACTGGACCTACGGGACTAGCCGATACATTAGCAGTTGGCACAACAACTACTGGTGATGCTGGAACAAACGCAACAGTTACAGATAGTGGCCAAGGAGCTAACCATATTTTTGATTTTATTATTCCACGTGGATTTAATGGTATAGATGGTCAAAATGGACCAACAGGACCTACTGGAGCTACTGGACCTACTGGAAAATGTGAATGTCAATGCCGTTCCAATGGACAAATGGTTGTAAATGGAAGTATGGAAAGTCGAAATGACGATAAACCTAGTGATTGGCTATTTACTAATCCATCTGGAATCAATTCAGTCACCAGTCAAGGCCGTGTTCATTCAGGATCTTGGGCAGTAAATATAGGAGATAAATCCGCAATAGCACAAACAATTCCTGTAACCAATACTGGCTGTTTCTATCAACTATCATTCTTCGCTAGAGGAGAAGGAAGTCAAGTTGGTTTTACTGCTACTGTTACATTTGAAACCACAACTGGACCAATTACTGGTGGAACAATCTCTGTAAGACAACAAGATATCACAAACTCAAATAGAGATTTTGCATTCTATCAATTAGTTACTTCATCATCACCTGCTAACACAACTGGAATCACAATCAAATTTTTAGCCAATGCCAGTGGAAATCAATCTTTAGACTTAGATGATGTATCATTAATAGTCTCCTAGTATATGAATTATAAGCAACGCATAAATTAAAGAAACCTATCTATAATAGATAAGTCAAATCAAAGATTACTTCTTGACAAATATATTATAGTAAAAATTACAAAAGTGATATAGAAAAAATATCTATATCACTTTTCTTTACATAAAATAGAGAGAGGTGAATTTATGAACAAGTATAAAGTATGTGTATATGCAATATCGAAAAATGAAGAAAAATTTGTAAACCGCTGGGTAAATTCTATGAAAGAAGCAGATGAAATTTATGTATTAGACACAGGATCTACCGATAAAACTAAAAAAAAGCTTAAAAAATTAGGTGTCCATGTAAAACAAAAAAAGATCAATCCCTGGAGATTCGATATTGCTAGAAACGAATCCTTAAAGCTGGTACCAAAAGATACTGACATTTGTGTTTGTACGGATTTAGATGAGGTATTCGAATCTGGTTGGCGTCAAAAACTAGAAGAAGTTTGGCAGAAAAACATTACCACTCGTCTTTCCTATAACTATAATTGGAGTCTTGATGAAAATAATCAACCAAAAGTTAGCTTTTACATAGAAAAAATTCACGACCGTAATAACTATATTTGGACTCATCCTGTTCACGAGGTTTTAACTTATATAGGAAAAAAAACAGAAAATAAAATCACAACAAATGATATTACTTTAAATCATTATCCAGATAGTCAAAAATCAAGAAGCAGTTATCTTCCTTTGCTAGAATTATCTGTAAAAGAAGATCCTGAAGATGATAGGAATATGCATTATTTAGGGCGAGAATATATGTATTATGGAAAATGGAATGAAGCAATTGATACTTTAATCAAACATCTGTCTTTACCAAATGCTATTTGGAAAGATGAGAGATGTGCATCTATGAGATTTATTGCTAGATGTTACAAAAATTTAAATAGAACTGAAGAAGCAAGAATGTGGTTAGATAAAGCAATTTTAGAAGCCCCTTATCTAAGAGACCCCTATATGGAAAGAGCTCTTTTAGAGTATCAATTAGAAAATTGGAAAGAAGTAGAAAAATTTTGCTTATTAGCACTGCAGATCAAAGAACATCCTAAAACCTATATCAATGAAGTTTTTAGTTGGGATGAAACAGTATATGATTTACTATCTATTAGTTGTTACTATCAAAACAAAAAAAGTGAAGCTATAGAATATGTGAAATTAGCAATAGAAATGAATCCCCATAATCAGAGACTGTTAAATAATTTAAAATTAATGGAAGAAAAAACAGAATAAATATCTTATAAAAATAATATTTCTATAAAACATTTTTTAATATCAACTCCATTTGAAATCTCAATCAATCTCTTTTGAATTATATAAAAGAAAGACCAGATATTCCGTATTCGAAAAAATATCAATGTATTCGGGCATTGAAAGTATATAAAAACGAACTATTTCTAGTTCGATTACTAATCAATCTAGTGCCCGAAGTCGGAATTAAACCGACACGATATCGCTACCAGTTGATTTTGAGTCCACCGCGTCTACCATTCCACCATTCGGGCATGTATAAATTATAACAAGAAATAAGTAAGAAGTAAATACCCCCTTACTTATTTTACTCGTGTAATAATAAATTTTGAAATATGATAAAGAAGCATATAACTAAATATGAAGAAAGCAAAAAACAATATCACAAGCAAACCAACAATAGATAAAAATATCTGATTAGGAAATAAACTATAAAAATCAATATAAATAACATCATAGGCAATTAATAGATAAACAAAAGTTGTAAGTATTAAAGACAGAAATATAGATTCAAAGATACGCCTTTTTTTAGAACTTTTTATACTTTTAATACGATCTTTTCTTAAAAACTTCTTATGAAATATATCTAATTGAAAAAAAGAAAAAATATAAATAATAAAAGAAAACACAATCATCAATACAAGTTCTAATTTACATCCATCAAGGCCCGATCCCCAAATATATTCAAAAATACATTTCGTAATCAAATAGATATAAATAATAATCATGATAATAGTATAAACATGTTTAACCTCTATTTTATTTTTCAACGAATTTGCTTTTGCTAACTTCATCACTATCCACTCCTATTATAACTAAAATATATCATACGATTTATGAAAAGTAAATTAGGAATTCTCTATATCTTCTTGATATTTGGAATGGTATAAATCCGTTTCTGATTTCTCTTTGTTTCCATCTATAAAATGATCCATTTTAGGTAAATCTTCAATCGTAGCAAGGCCAAAGTAATCTAAAAACTCACTAGTGGTTTGATATAAAATAGGTCTTCCCATATCTTCGCTTCTTCCAACCTCTTTTAGAAAGCCTTTGGCCACTAATTTACGAATCATCTGACTACTACTAACGCCACGAATCTCATCTACTTCTACTCTTGTAATAGGCTGATTGTACGCAATAATTGCTAAAGTTTCAAGGGCAGCCTGAGAAAGAACACTATTTTCCGGATTCTCTATTAATTTTTGATAATACTCACGATGTTCTTTTTTAGTAGTTAATTTAAAAGTATTACCTAAAAAATGAATCCGTATTCCACTAGTTTCTAAATCATATTTTTCTTTTAAACAACTAATTAGTTCCTTAGCTTCTTCATTCGTAATACCTAAAATATCCATTATTTGATGAAGGGTAAGCCCCTCTTCTCCTACTACAAACAATAAACCTTCTAATATAGCAACCTTATTCACGATACCACCTCGCATATAATATGATCAAAATTATTTTCTTGATATATGGTTAATTCTCTTTTCTTAGCCATTTCCAATACTGCCAAAAAAGTAACCACAATATATTCCTTTGTAATGGCTTCAAAAAGATCGAAAAAATCCACTTTTTTCTTTTCCTGCAATATCTTCCTAATCGAGGTTCTTCTCTCTTCTACTGTAATTTCTCTTTTAGTAACCGTAGTAGCTAAAGGCTGCTCTAACTTTTTTCTTTGAATAAATTTTTGAAAAGCTTTCATTAAATCATCCAAGGTAACATCGCCACTAACAATAGTACCCTGTTCTACAAATTCTTTTAAATTTTCAGGAGCTTTCGTATAAAATTCATGTCGAACTTCTTCCAACTCTTTAAAACTTTTGGTCATCTCTTTATATTTCTGATATTCAATTAGTCTTTGAATCAACACTTCTCTAGGATCCATTTCTTCTTCATCGTTTTCTTCTTGATGCCTTGGAAGAAGCAATTTAGATTTCATTTCCATCAGTTCACTAGCCATTACTAAATATTCACTCGCAATATTCAAATTCAATTGTTCCATACTTTGAATATAACTTAAATATTGATCTGTGATATCCACTATTTTTATATCCCAAATATCTACTTTTGATTCCTTAATCAAATGTAAAAGCAAATCCAAAGGTCCTTCAAAAGCATCTATTTTAACTGCGTACTCCATAAGATTCCTCCATCTTAACTAAAAATCTCTTTCTATTATAACATAAACACAAAATCTATGATATAATTTTATCGATTTGGAGAGTTGTCTGAGTGGTTGAAAGTGCAGCACTCGAAATGCTGTTAACGTAATCGTTACCAGGGTTCGAATCCCTGACTCTCCGCCAAGAAAAAAATAATAAAAGGAATATAGATATGAAAAAATTTACTATGCGAGATGAAAAATTTATCTGCGAAAACTGTCATAAAAATGTAGGAAAGTTAAATTATACAGCACGAGATCATTGCCCTTATTGTTTATATTCCAAGCATGTAGATATCATGCCTGGAGATCGAGAAAATACCTGCCAAGGTTTGTTAAAACCTATTGCTATTGAAAAATTTAAAAATTCTTACAAAATTGTATATCGATGTGAAAAATGTCATCAAATTCATAAAAATACAATGGCAAATGATGATAATATGGAATTAATAATTGAATTAATGACTCAAGCTAATGCATATGAATCATAAATCTGCTACCGTTTTAGCTTGTAATAGTTTTTCTAAAGTAGTATACTTTGGCGCTCTTAAAGAAGCCGCAGAAACATTTCCTAACTCTATTTTTCTATTAAGGGGAATGGGTTCTCCCTCTAATTCTATTAAATATTTATTTGGGTATCTCTTAGAAGGAGTATACCCATCTTTTTTTACTTTAGCATAGTGAGTGATGCCAGACTGTGGCCTTCCGACATAAATAGCTACATATTTTACCTTTTCAATATTTTCTTTGCGAATTCTAACATAATACCACTTATGCTCTCTTAAAAAAACTTCTTGAAAACCATCCTGATATCCAGGATAAACAACTGTATCAAAATCATCTATAATTCCTGTTTTATATTTCTCAGGTTCATAATCTCCGCGGTAGCTCTCTGCAGAAATCTGATAATTGTCTTTTAAAAAAGATTCAATTTCATCAAGATAAGCTTCGATAGCATCTTCTAGTAAAGCATTCCTAGGATAATTTCGCTTATTAATATCATTAAAAATTTCTGAAATTCTATCCATTCTTTCAATTAGGCTAGAATCTACATTAAAGGTTAATTGTTTTTTCTCTCTTGTATTTAGTCTTTCTTCTATTTTATCTCTAGCAAAACTCATAACTCTACCTCCTGAATAATTTCTTTTGCCTTTCCATCCTTCGTTTTCACTTTATTTACTCGTTTAAAAAATTTAATCTTATCCAAAAAAGGTAGTTTTATAGTAAAATGATTCATCAAAGCATTGCTATCTATTGTGGTGGTTACTTTTTTATATTCTTCTTTTTCTATTTTAATCATTGCCATGTTATTCCTCCTTCTATCACAGAATAACATATCCAAAAACAAAAATCAACTATAATTTTTTATAGCAAAAAAAAGAAACTAGTAATGAAACTAGTTTCTTGCTTTAAAAAATAAAGTAAATATAAAAGTAAATACAATAGCTGCAGTAATACCGGAAGCTGTTAAATCAAACATACCCATCATAATTCCCATGAATCCCATATCACTAGCTTTTGCCAAAGCACCATGAATTAAGGAATGCCCAAAACTAGTAATTGGAACCAAAGCACCTGCTCCTACATGATTGATAATTTGATCATAAATGCTAAAAGTATCTAAGAAAGATCCTACGACTACAAAGATGGCAGTAATATGTCCAGCCGATAATTTGGTATTGTCTAATATTACTTGTCCGATCAAACAAATCAGTCCACAAAATAGAAAAGAATTAATATATATCATTATTGAATTACCTCCAAACTTACAGCATGGGCAATACTTAAAATATTTTCATGTTGATAAACCATAGTTGGAGAAAACAAAGCACCAGTCGCTACTAATAATACTTTTTGAATTTTCTTCTTTCGTAACATTTCCATTACTAAACTATAATTAACCAAAGCACTACATACTGGACCAGAGCCACCTGCTAAAACTTCTTTTTGCGTTTCTAAATCATATAACATAACACCACAGTCATTATAATTTTGACTAATATCTAATCCATATTCTGTTTTCATAAAATCTATTAAAATTTCTTTTCCATATAATCCTAAGTCCCCTGTTAAAATCAAATCATAATAATCCGGTGTACGATTTAAATCGGTTAAATGTCTATAAATCGTATCTGCCGCTGCAGGTGCCATAACTGCTCCCATATGAAGAGGATCCGTTTGATAATAGTCTAAAATTCTTCCGATCGTAGAACTTTCTACCTTAATCCCAGTGTTTTCATTCGTTAGTAGCATACTTGCTCCACCAGTCGCCGTAAAAGTAGCTGTTTTTGGTTTAGGAGCACCATATTCTGTAGGATTACGAAATTGCTTTTCACTAGACATGTTATGAGAAGAAGTAGAAGCAATCACATTTTTTACTTTTCCACTATCTATGAAACTACTTCCTATAATAATTCCTTCTACACTAGTAGCACAAGCACTATAAATTCCTAAGAAGGGAAAGTTAAATTTTTCAGAAGAATAACACGAAGAAGTAATTTGATTCATTAAATCTCCCGAAATAATAACATCAATATCTTCTTTTTTCTTTTTTGATTTCTTTAATACCAATTCAATACTTTCTTCCAAAGTCTTAGCTTCTGCCATTTCCCAAGACTTTTCCCCATGATACAAATTATCAAAAGTCTTATCAAAATATTTTTTTAATGGCCCTTTTGCTTCATAAGGTCCTGCCACAGTACTAGTACTATCTATAAACACATTGCGATATTTAAATGTCATACATTACCCTCCCATAATAATCAGTCTTAAAATTCCAAAAAACCAAGCAGACACTACTCCATATAAAATAACACTACCTGCTAACTTAAAAATATTACTACCAAGGCCAAATATTGGCCCTTCTTTTTTATATTCAATGCCCGCACTAGTCATAGAATGAGCAAATCCTGTAATAGGAATAATAAGACCACACTTACAGAAAGTAACCCACTTATCAAAAAAACCTAAAGCTGTAAATAAACTAGCTAAGAAGATCAAAGTCACCAACATGAATGTAGAAGCATCTTTACTAGAAATATCAAACCAACTAGCATAACACTCTGTTAATACCTGTCCAATTACACCAATGATACCTCCTGTAACAAAAGCAATAAAAGCATTTTGCCCTCTTGTTTCCGTAGGTTTATGTTTATTAACTATCTCTTCATATTTTTTCTTTTCCATCATATCACCCAGTAATAACATGAACAAAAAAAAGAAAATTATACGAAAAAGACTACATCTATTTTCATAAAATCATTTTCTTATTCAATCGAATCGTAATATAGTATAAAATATAACATAACACAGTCGAAAAAAATAAATATCCAGTAGTAATACATAGTTCAAGAATAAAATTACTGTTGTGATAACAAAACATTCCCGAAATGAAGAGTGGAAATTGAATCTCATTAGAAATTTTTATCATCGGAAAATAAAAATCATAATTGGAAATACTAATGAATAGTAAAAAATCCACTAATAATATCAACTTATCATTGATTAAATAAAAGAGCAAGGAATTCACAATAGAGATAACTAATATAAATAAAAAAGTTCTGATAATTAGAAAAATAGCATATATTAAATTTCCATATCCAGTACCTAAATCAAAAGAAAAAGAGTGAAATAAAGTTACACCAAAAAGGAGAAATAAGAACTGCAACAAATAACAAACACAACAATTCAAAGCAACTTGCTTTAACATAACAGCAATACTAGTTTCTCTATCATGGAGTCGAATTAATTGAAATTGATTATCTTTAAAAGAACGAACAGTTTGCATACAAATACAAATCATACCAGTAATTTCTATTAAATGATAGAAAGGAAATTGGTATATAGTAATCAAAGAGGGAACAAATGGAAGAAAGCCAACTTCATAAACTCTAGCTACAGCTAATACTACATAAATATTCATAAGTGATGTAATAATAAAATAAAATTGAAACAACGGGGTAAACATAATAGATTTAAAATTTTCATAATAATTAACTTTCACTAGATATCACCACTTTTTCTTTATTAGAATAAACTACATAAAAGATAAGGAGACTAATGATTACATGTAAAACATTAATACCAATATAAATTCCTAAATTAGAAATACCATCATATACCCAATAATTAAATAAACTAAATAAATTAGATGTCTGAGAAATACCTAGAACTAATTCAAACAATATTGTACCAATTAAAATCTCACTTACAATATCCCAAATAAGAAATAAAATATAAGAAGAAAAAATACTCACTATATAATTACGATTTTTTCTAATAGGAAGTAATGCTAAATGGACATAAAAAATGCTATTTAACACGATATTGAATAAGAAAACAAAAATAAATGTTAAAAAATGTTGAATATAAAATTCATCGATAGGATTAATAATAGAATTCTGATAATCAAAATGACCAGATATTAGATAGGAAATAAAAAATAGAATCAAAATCCAAATAGGATAAATCCAAATACATTGATAAGCTTTTTTTAATACTTCTTTTAAATACTGTAAATAGGTCATTCTTGTTAGCTTATTTTTATAAAACCCTGTACTATATTCTCGAAAAAAATGATACGCGGATATCAAGATTATAAATAGAGGTGCTAGTATTTGAATATTGTATAAGCTAGTATCCATTAATAGATAAAAAAATAAGGAAATAGTGTCAGGTTTGATAATATCCACACCTCTCTCATATACAATATTGCAAATTTCTGGATCTACTTCTTCATTATTTTGTTCACATAATCTGATAAGCTCTACTCTAGCTTCACGGTTTTCCTCGAATGTTTTCGCATATTGAAACGCTTCAAAGCTACTCCAAATAATTAAAATCATAAGTACCAAAACACTTAATAATAAAGAAATATTTATATTCTTTTTCATGCAATCACAACCCTTATACATGATTTAATAATTAAGAGAGAGTAAGTATCCAAAAGGAATCTAATAAATTAGCCAGGTAAGCCTTCTATTCCATTGACATCCCAATACCAGAATCCCCAATAACTCACGGTAGAAGCAGTCCACTTTGTTGCTTTTACGGAATGTGTGTATGTGCTAGCAAAATAGGTTAATTCCTCCGTCCATTTTGCCAGTTTTCCTCCATCTTCCAATGTAAGCCATGAACTATTCGTAACCTTCCCTTTTACTGCTCGACCATCTCCAGATAAATTATCTCTGGCATTCTGTTTTTTTGCTGATTGCTGTAAATATTTTGTTTTCTCTGCCGTATACAAATCTGTAGCACCTGAGAAATTTTTAATGTTACAATCGACAAGACCAATAGTTCCATTAGCTGCATTTGCATTCAAACATGCCATACAAATAGTAGCAATAAATAAGATTGCTGTTATTTTAATGTATTTCATTCTTTCACCCCAATCAATATATTTTTTAGTAATTTCTTACTCTCTCACCTTTTTTTCGTTTCACAACACTACCATCATTAAATTCATAAATTTCATCGGCAAAACCATTGATATCATCTTCCATATGGGAAGCAATAATAATTATTTTATCTTTTTTAGCAAGCTCTTTTAGAACTTTTCTTAATCTTTTAGTAGATCCCTTTTCAATCCCATTGAATGGTTCATCTAATATGAAAACAGTAGGATCTTCCATAAGTACTTGAGCAATACCTAATTTTTGTTTCATACCTAATGAATATTTTCCATATTTTTTATCTTTATCTTGCATTAAGTTAACTGTTTCAAAAGCATTTAAAATATCTTGGTCTGAAATTTTATTTTGAATAGATGCTAATAATTTTAAATTTTTAAAGCCAGATAATTCTGGTAAGAAAGAAGGTTTTTCAATTAAACATCTAGTACTCACAGGAAACTTTTTTTCTTTAATATAATTAACCCCATCCTGTAGAATTTCTCCTTCAGTAGGTTCATAAAAACCACATAATAATTTTAGTAAAACACTTTTACCACTTCCATTACTGCCAACCAAAGAATAGATCTTACCAGATTGAAATTTTAAATTTACATGATTTAAAACAGACACACCCTTAAAGCTTTTTGATACATTTTTTACTTCTATAATCACTTTAACCACGATTCCTTTCAAATATAATTACATACTTATTCTTATATATAATATATAAACTAATTATGATTGGTATTAAAAGTAGCAGATAAATCCAAAACCATTGATTCAAATAGGAATAACTAGGAAAAACCAATGAAATAAATCCAACTGATATTATGCTGAATACGATTCCTGCTATCAAATAGCACTGGAATATCAAATAGAAAAGTAAAAAGAAAAATTGTATAAAACTAAAATATAAAAGATCCAATAAAAATACAGAAATAAATGTTAAAAAGTCGATATCCATCGTAAAAAATAACTTTGCTATCAAAAAGAATAAAGCATAAACAACTAGTTTTATAACAAGCGTTGACATAAAGATAGAAAAACATTTTAAAAGAATAAATTTTCCTGATTTTATCCTCAAAAAAATATTATCTATACTATTAGAAAAATCATAAGTAAAAATGTAAAAAGAAATAAATAGAAAAAATATTCGGTGAAATATATATAAAATAGTGATTAATATATGCTTATTACTAAGACTAAGTCCTAAAGAACCGTAAAATAAAATATTTTCATCAAAATCAAATAACTTCAAAAAGAATAGACAAAATAGAAAAACGATAAAGTAACTTATAATATAACTTTTCTTTTGTTTCAGAATCTGAAAAAAATTATAATATAACATACAACTCATTATACTACACACACCTTTAGATTATCTGAATTAAATATATCAGATATTACTTTTTTGATTAGAAAACAACATCAAAATGTCACTTTTCAGTGATTTTTTTAACCTTAACTAAAATAGAATTGAAAAAAGAAGCAAAAATATTATCTTGCTTCTATCATAGAAAGACACCATTTACACAGAATTTAGGACACACTCTGAGTAATCATTTATACAAAAAATTTTTACACTTTTTGGTTCTTATGAAACTACTTATACAAATTTCTATTCACAAATACTTCCATTAATTTGTTCTAAACCTTGTTTATCCGTTGCAACAATAGCCAATAAGCGATTGTTTTCAAATATCGATTCAATATCTTCTTTATCTTCTTTTCCTAAATAAGCAAATTGGAATTCATAATAATGATCTTCTACTATTTCATTCGTAAGATTTTTAGCTATTTTTACTGTAACTACTTCTTCATCTTGAAATGCTCTTAAAGTCAAATACACATACTGTTCATCATTACTATCACTAATATCTAAAACCAAATAGGTTCTAATAAAAGAACAAATATATGGATCAGTCTCACAAAAGCCACTCTTATATTCCATATCACTAGGACCAAAATAATAATCTTGATTACCGTCTAAGGTATGGCACTGTAATAAGGAAAGATCTTGATTATTGATCTTAATACTACCACCATCCCAATAACTCTGCTCATTTTCATTTCCAATTAAGCTGATTACTTCATTCATAGAAATTTGCTTTGCTTCTAACGCTTTATTTAGTTCCAAATCATGATCCCCATAATCCACTATGATCTTATTTAGTCCGTATAAGTAATAATTACGATTTTCTGAATCTGTATAATATAAGGTTAATTGATTATCCCCCTTCTCTACTAATAGTTGTGTTTTTCTCTCATTTTGTTCATCTTTAAATTGATCATAAATAAACATACAAATAAAACTAAGAATAATGAGAATAATAATGCTCCCAAATATTTGCCTTTTTGGCATAATACTCACCTACCTTAGTTTTATTATAACACATGACTACCCAAATCAATACTATGCTATCATATCTTTTCTTAATTTCTGTAAAATTTTACTCTCATGTCTAGAAATATTTACCTGATTGGTACCAAGTATTTTAGAAACTTCGGATTGACTCATATCTTGAAAGTACCTTAGTTGAATAATATTCTTCTCTTCTTCAGGTAAATCTTCTAAAGCACTTCTAAGTGTTAAAATATCCTCGTCATATCCTTTTTCATAATATGGAACCATATCATATAAGCTGACAGCTTTTCCTTCTTCATCTTGGTTTAGAACATAGTCTGCACTGAATATAAATTCTTTAGCATTAATAGCATCTATTATATTTTTTTCATCTGTTTCTAAATATGTAGCTACTTCCTGAATACTAGGTTCCCTACCTAAAATTTGTCTTAACTCTTCATAACTAGAATCTAATTTTCTACTTAAACTTAAAATTTCTTTACTAAATTTAACATTCTTATCATTTCTCAAATATTCTAATATTTCTCCTCTAATCCATAAAAAAGCATAAGTAGAAAACTTAGTATTACAATTTGGTTGATAATTATCTACGGCTTTTAATAATCCCATCATCCCTACTTGTTTTAAATCTTCAAAATTAGAATGATAGCTATATCTACTAGCAATCTTACAAACTAGTTTTTCATATTTTAAAATATTATCCATATTATAATCTCTCCTATATTTGAATTAATTTTAACGCACCTAGCTCATTAGTCGTTTTTTCAATCTGTGCAAAAATATTTCCCATTTCCATATTATTTAGAAATTGGTTATGATAACCACAAACTACTAGTTTGCCATCATGCAAAGTAACATCAAAATATCGATCAATAATTGCTTGAATTCCATTTTCATCAATCAGATCTAAATGTTCCAAATTAATCACAAAATATTTAAGTCCCTTCTCATGAATCATAGTATCTAAACAATCACTAAGTTTGGTATAAGTATTACTATCTAACACTCCCTCTAATCTAACAAACAACATACCACGAACAAATTCTAAATTAATCTCTAGCATTTTCCACCTCTTATTTTTTTAGTATATTTAATATAGCCTTTTTTTCTCAGTTTTTATACACTTTCGACAAAACTAGCTAAAACTTTCTCTAATAATATTATTTAAGGAAAATAAAAAAATACTTACAATAGAAAAAGAAACTAGCACGAAACTTCTTAATTTCTGCTAGTTTCTTCTTCATATTTCAAGAAAAATGCTAAATTGAACAATATGATATATAATCACTTGTTCACAACATACTCTAAATTTACAGAAGATGATAAATCTTGATCAATGCTTGCGGTGATTCGTTTTGCTTCGTCTACATCTAAAGACTCTCCAATATATCCTACTAA
>CALVSR010000011.1 GCA_944359075.1 uncultured Bacilli bacterium | reverse complement strand
CGGTGTTTTCTCATAGCATTGTTGATAATAGAGGTGTTGCCTTTGAAGTCGAGTCGAAAACGATAGGACAATATACAGGACTAACAGATAAAAATGGTAAGAAGATATTTGAGGGAGATATTTGCAAAGGTAATGAATATAGTGATGAAGATAATTTGTTTATTATTAAATATGGAAATTATAAAACTGATGATTGGAAAGAAAAATATGTTAGCAATACATATCAATTTGGCTGGTATGCAGAATTTATTAATACTAAAAAGCAAGTGCATTTAGTCAGTCCTAATGGAATTGAAGTAATAGGAAACATATTTGATAAAGAGGAGAGTGAATAAGGTGAGAACAATAGAATTTAATAACGAAGATATAAAAGAGTGTAAATTAGCATTATTAAGACAAGATTTAACATCACTACAAAGTGCTTTCTTAATGCAACATATAACAAATTTAGAACAAGCCTTAAATGAAATAAAAGAAATTATAGAAACTTGTAAAAAACTAATGCCACATGAATTTGACTGGGAAGAACAAGCAGATAATATTTTAGAAAAAATAGATAAAGTATTAGGAGAATAAAAATGTTGAAGATAAAAGTATATGATTGTGAAACAGAAACAGATTTAGAAAAAAAATTGAATCAACTATCAGAACAATGTGAAGAACATAATCAAGAGATAATAGATATTAAATTTTCAACAAGTCATTTTCCAGATGAAAATCAAGAACAAGTATATAGCTTTAGTGCTTTAGTAATGTATGATGATAAAATCAGCAGAAAACCAAAAAAATATGAAATAGTAGAGAAGGTGTAAGAATGAAAGTAATAAATTTATTAAATGAAATTTATTTAGAAAAAATTAAGAATAAACTATCTTTTATAGTAAAAAGTAAAAGCACTTTATTTGAAAGTCCAAGAATAATTTATACAATAGAAAATAATGAAATCATTAGTCTAGAAGGTTACGATTTTTTTGAAAGATTACAGAGAGTATATAAGCTAGATGATGAAATAGAAATCATAGAAGAAGAAAAAGAGATAGAACACTATGATTATATTGATAATCCAGATGTAATGGATGAAAAAACAATAGCTCATAATTTTCAAAAACTAAATGAAGATTTAGATGCAATAGTAAGAGAATTAAATAAGATTAAGAAAGAAGGTAAGTAAGAATGAAAAGAATAGAATTTTATATACCAGAAA
The DNA here is from genome assembly GCA_944359075.1 of uncultured Bacilli bacterium. GTDB lineage: Bacteria > Bacillota_I > Bacilli_A > RF39 > UBA660 > Alloscybalousia. The sequence continues at coordinate 30,848 of CALVSR010000011.1, read as the reverse complement.
GGGAGACTATTCCAACAAAATTAAGATTAATTATCGAAAAAGATGAAGGTAAAGATATAACTGTATATTATGAAAGATTAGAAGAATCTTTTGGCTACAATTTTGAATTATATGATATTACTTCGGAAGATGAAGCTAAAGAAATAATATCACAGATAGCTGAGATAATGTGTAATCAAAGTTATGATCATGGTCAAGAATGGCGAGTAGAAAATATTGAGAAATTAAGTTGTGATATCAATAACTTTATTTCAAAATCTGAATACAATGTTTTATTTAGAATAAGAGATATGTATTAAAAATGATTAGTATCTACACATTCATAGATGATGATGAAATATATTTTGAAGAAGAGGCAGATGAATAAATTAAATCTTAAATTCTAGGGAACACTAAAATAGAGGTGTTTCCCTATGAAGATAAGAAATAATATTGATTTAATAATTTTAGAAAATTATAGATATAAATATGAAGAGAATCTTATATTTCCTACTTATAAAAAGGTAATAAGAGTAAATAAGAATCAAAGAATTATCATAGAGATTTTAATAAAGGATAGAACTATATTTATAAATAAAAACAGTAAAATCAAAAGAGATCATTTAAAATACTTAAACGATTTGAGAAAAGGTAATCTTTTGGTGGAATAAGGAGGAGTTAATGACATTAAAAGAATGTTTAATTCAATTATGTGATATTCGATTAGAAATCAAAGAATTAGAAAACAAAATTTACAAGCTAGAACCCAAAACTCATGAGATTATTTCAGACTCTGTGGAAAGTACCACAAAATATTTTCCAATAGTACCAACAAGACTGAAGATTCAAGGCTTAGATCAAAAGGCAATAAAAAAAATAGAATATTATAAAAGCCTTTTAGAAGATAGACATAGTAAGTTATTAAATATTCAAATTCAAGTTGAAGAATTTATAGATAAATTACCAACGAGTAGATTAAGAAGAATTTTTAATTATCGATACATTGAACAATATCCTTGGATAAAAATCGCAGCATTAATTGGAAAAAATGCAACTGAAGATAGTATTAGAAAAGAACATGATAGGTATTTAGAAAAATTAGAAAAAAATCAAGTTTGTCCGATTTGTCCGGAAAATATGTGATACTATTAAAATGAATAAAAATATGTAAGAACGAGCACAGTCGTTCTTTTTTGTTTGAAAGAAGGATAAAAATGAGAATAGAAATGTTAGAAGATATATTTGAAGAAGCTAAAAGAGATGGAGCGGATATCTGCGTAGAAATAACTATTCCAGGACAAGATGATACTGAATTTATTATAAATAGAAACAAAAGTTTAAATAATAAATTAAATTATTATAAAAACACTTACGATAAAAATTGTGTACATAAAAATAATGAATCAATAAAAATTGTAAGTGCAACTGCAATCGAGTTTAGTTGTGAATTCTAATTATAAAAGCTTTTGTGATATTTCTTATTTTATGAAGCATGGCTGTCATGGATGTGTTAGAGAGAAAGAATGTGAAAATTACTATAGTAACAAAAAAAAGAAAGAAGGTGATATTAGTGCCAAAAACAAGGTGCAAACATTTTTTAGGAAGACCCAAAAAGTATTCAAACGTTGATGAATTTGAAGTCAAATGCTCTGAATACTTTTTAAAATGTTTGAAAGAAAAAGAACCTATGGGAATATGTGGGCTTGCTGCATATTTGGATATTGATAGAACTACTTTATATAATTATGAAAAAAAATATCCTGATAGTTATGGGCTAGTTATTAAACAGGCTAAAGCAAAAATAGAAGCATTTTTAGAGCAAGGATTGTATAAAAATAAACAAGTTACGGGCATCATCTTTAATCTGAAAAATAATTTTGGCTATGCAGAAAGAGAAAAAGTAGAAAATATTAATGTTGATATGAGTTATGAAGAATACATAAGAAAAATGGAGTCGTGTACATCAGATGAAGAGTATTAATCGCAAAAAGTGGATAGAAGAATTTGTTAAGATAAAAACTAAAGAAGGTAAGATTATCCCTCTAAAATTCAATTATCCTCAAAATGTATTTTATGATGCCATTAAAAGCCAAGCTCTACAAAATAAACCCATTAGAGTAATTGTTCTAAAAGCAAGACAAGAAGGTATATCAACGGCAACAGAGAGCATCATTTTTAGTAATGTATTAAATTCAACTAATAAACAAGCAGGGATTATCACTCATAGCGATGAAGCAACATCGAATTTGTATAATATGTCCAAATTCATGTATGATTGTATGCCTGAGAATTTTAGACCTGAAACTAAATATTCTAATGCTAAGGAATTAGTGTTTAATAATGACAAAGGGACAGGATTAAATAGTTCGATTAGATGTATGACAGCTGGCTCTAAAGGCACAGGTAGATCTTTTACTTATCATTTTCTTCATATATCAGAATATGCTTTTTGGCCTGGGGATAAACATAAAACTTTATCAGGGCTTATGGCAACAGTTCCAGATTTACCTGGAACTATAATAATTATTGAATCAACTGCTAATGGATATGATGATTTTAAAGAAATGTGGGACGCAGCAGTAGCTGGAAGAAGCGATTTTATACCAGTTTTCTTAGGATGGAATCAATTACCAGAATATAGAAGAAAATATGATGGATTCGAATTAACTCAAGAAGAAAAAGAATTAAAAGAAATTTATAATCTATCAAACGATCAATTGGCTTGGAGAAGATACAAAATCAATACTGAATGTAATGGAGATATTGATATGTTTAAACAAGAATATCCAATTTCTCCAGAAGAAGCATTTTTAGGCACAGGACAATGTATTTTTGACAAAGAAAAAGTAGTGAATAGAATCGAAAAAATAAAAGATATTAAACCTTTAAGAAAAGGTAAATTTATTTATACTAAAGAAGGTTTAGAAATAGATAATATTGAATGGCAAGATGATGAAAAAGGTTGCATTGAATTATATGAATATCCTAAACCAGGATATCCTTATGTATTGTCTGGTGATACAGCTGGAATTGGTAGCGATGAGTTTTGTGGGGATGTAATTGACAATACAAATTGTAAGCAAGTTGCCTGCTTAGAAATAGAAACTGATGAAGATTTATATGCAGATCAGATGTATTGCTTAGGTATATTTTATAATGAGGCACTAATAAGTATTGAAAATAATTATTCAACATATCCTACAAAAATGTTATGGAATATGGGATATACAAATCAATATCAAAGAGAAGTGGATGACTCTATTAAGATAAAAATACAAGATAAAATAGGTTGGTTAACAACCATAGCTACAAGACCTGTTTTAATTTCTACATTAGTAGAATTTGTTAGACAAAATATAGAAAAAATAAATAATATAAAATTATTGAAACAATGTTTAACTTTTGTAAAAAAAGAAAACGGAAAAAAAGAAGCAGAAAGCGGTTTTCATGATGATAGAGTTATGTCTTTTGGAATATCATTGATGTCTCGTGATCAACAAAGTTATGTAGTAAAAGAAGAAGTAAAAGAAACTAAAATTGAATGGCCAGATCCTCTTAAAACTGCAGATGATGATTTATATGATGAAGATAGTGAAGATATTTTATTAAGGTGGTGATGATATGATTGAAACTTTATTAGGATTAGTAATTTTTATTCTAGGATTTGGTCTAGGATTAGCAGTACCTTTGATAATACACAAATATTTTTTGATTATAAATTCAAAAGAAGTAAATCAAGAAATTCCAGAAAATGCACCTGACTTATCAAAAGATAAATTTACAAACTTAACAAGCAATTTAATAACCGAATGGCAAACTGGAGAAGTAGTAGGAGGTGATGATAGTGAATAATAATGAACCAACAACTTTGTGGAAAAGGTATTTAGATGCAGTAGCATATCAAACTAGAATGGGTTTAACAAGTCTTTGGCAAGAATGTGAAGATTTTGTTGAAGGTAAGCACTGGCCCAAAGCAACTCCAAGAACTAGAAATATGCCCAGACCAGTTATCAATTTATGTGCTATGATAGCTGAAAATAAAAAATCTAATATTTTATCTTCTAAAATAAAAATTATTTATAGACCACACGAAGTATTTTTTGATATAGAAAAAGCTGCTGAAGGAGCATCTTTATTTACTAAATTTGCAGAGAATACTTTAAAAGAATTAAAACAAGAAGATCTAGATGATATAATCCAAGATTATGCAACACAGTTAGGTAGTTATGGAATTCATTATTATTGGGATAATGAGGTAACTGGTGGGACGCAATCTCCTTTTATTGGAGCAGTAAGAGGGGAAGTACTGCATCCTAAAAATGTATTATTCGCTAATCCTGCTCAAAAGGATATTCAGAAACAAGAATGGATTCAAATTATAAGTGATGAACCAATAGAATCAGTAAGAAATAGAGCTAAAAAGAACGGAATTTCCAATTGGTATGATATTAAGGCTGATAATGAGTCTGACCAAGAAGAATTTAGAGATAAGCAAGTTTGTCGTGTCATTACACAATATTCTAGAAAAAACGGGAAAGTTGTTTGGGAACAAGCTACAAAAGATGTTCAAATTCAGGAACCTACTTATTGGGAGCCTAATTTAAATAAACATAAAATAAAAGATAGAGATATAGAAGAAGCTAAAGAACCAGATAAACCATCGCAAGAAAAAAATAGAGTTTTTGAAAAGCAACTATATCCAATTGTTTTTGAAAGTCACAAAAATAGAAAAGACTCTATTTATGGACAAGGAGAAGTTGAACAAGCAATTCCTAATAACAAAGAAGTCAATTTCGGCATAGGTATGATGCTTTTATCTGTTCAGCAAACAGCATGGCCAAAAATTTTACAAAAAGCCGGAGCATTAGCCAAACAGAAAATTACTAATACACCTGGTGAAATCTTAACAGACTATTCTAGAGGAAATGGTAGTGGTTGGGGTATTACTTATATGAATACATCTAATTTTAATCCTCAAGCATTGCAGATAACCAATACATTAATAGATTTAACAAGAACAACGACAGGATCGACAGAAGTTGTTACTGGAGAAGTTTTAGGTGCCAATATGGCAGCTAGTGCAATTATTGCTTTACAAAATCAAGCTAAAAAACCTGTAGAAATGTATCAAAAGAGATACTATAGAACTTATGAAAAAATTGGAGCTATTCTGCTTCAATTTTTTAAATGCTACTACAATGATGGAAGATTATTTTCTTATGAAGAAGATGGTCATCAATATCTAGCACAGATGAATGGAAGTAATTATGATGATTACGATTACTCAATGAATATAGAAGTGGGTGCAGGAGGGCAATGGTCTGAAAGTTTATCAATAGGATTATTAGATAATTTAAAACAAGCAGGAGATATTGATACAGATGATTATATAGAACTTTATCCAGATTCTATTATGCCATTCAAAAAACAATTAAAACAAATTAGAGAAAGAAAAAAAGAAGAACAATATCAACAAATGTTATTACAGCAACAAACACAGTCAACTATGAATATACCTAACAATATAACGAATCCAGTATTAAATCAGCAATGATTTAAGAATAAATCGCAGTGAATAGCGCAAAAATCCAAAATATCGCAGTGAATAGCGCAAAAATCAAAGGAGGAAGAAAATATGGAAGATAGCGTAAAAGAGTTGGAAGTCGCTGAACCAAACGAAGTAGAGGAAGCGTCTACTAAAGTAGATTCTGATGAGGTTAATTTTACAGATTCCAGTAATAACGAGGAAAACCTTAATGCAGTGGATGATGGAAATGAAGAATCTCAAAATCAAGAATCGAATTCAAATGAAACATCAAAAGAAAATCTAAAGCAAACTCAATCAAAAGAAGAAAATGCTAAGTTTGCTAAACAACGAAGACAAAAAGAAGAAAGAGATAAAGAGATTCAAGATGCTTTTAAAAGGGGAAAATTAGAAGCATTTAAAGGAAAAATGAATCCTTTTACTAATACCCCAATAAAAGATGAAACGGATATTGAAATGTATGAAGCTATGTGTAAATTAGAACAAGAAGGAAAAGATCCTCTTTCTGATTATGCTGAATATATAGCTAATGAGAAAAGAGAAATGATTAAAAAAAGTCAGAGAGAAAAAGAGATTCAGGAACAAGCAAAAAAAGATGTTGAGGAGTTTAATGAAAAGTACCCTAAAATTAACCTTTCTGAATTACTAGAGGATGAGATATTCAAAGATTATATTGAAGGAAAAAATAAATCTCTAGTTACACTCTATGAAAACTATCAAAAATTGCAGAATAAATTTAGAACTGATTCTATGAAACAAGCAGAAAATGCAATAGCTAATGCAATTTCAACGCCAGGAAGTCTTAATAATCAATCTACAAATGTTGTTGACTATAATAACATGAGTAGAGAAGAATTTTTAAAAGAAGTAGAACGTGTTAAAAATGGCGAATAAGAAAAGGAGTTGATAATATGCCAAATTTAAATACTAACACTATTGGAACACTAACAGTGGAAAATCAAACATTCTATGATAGAACATTATTAGAAAGACTTTTACCAGAACTTCAATATGCAGAAGATGCTGATAAAAAGAAAATGCCTAAAGGAAAAGGTACAGAAATAGAATTTAGAAGATATAATTCTTTAGCAATTCCAACTGCACCACTTACTGAAGGTGTAACACCTGATGGAAAATCTCTAAATATTACATCATTAAAAGCAACAGTAAAACAGTATGGAGATTATGTAACAGTATCAGATGTTTTGGATTTAGTTGGAAAAGATCCAACCATCACAGAAACCAGCGAACTAGAAGGAGAACAAGCTGCATTACTAGTAGATACAATTGTAAGAGATACATTACTTACTGGTACAACCGTTCAATATGCAAATGGACGTGCTTCTCGTGATGCTGTATTAAATACAGATGTTTTAACTGCTATTGAAATTAGAAAAGCAGAAAAAACTCTTAAAAAAGCTGGTGCAAAGACATTTGAAGATGGTTATTATCATGCAATTATTGACGCAGACCAAGAATTGGATCTTAAAGAAGAAAAATCTTCCAATGGATTTACTGAAATTGCCAAATATGCTAATACCAGAGCATTATTAAAAGGAGAAATCGGTACCTTAGATAAAACTCGTATTAAAGTTTCTACCAATTCATCAACTGTAAAGAATGAAGCATCAACACCTGTAGATATTCATAGAGCTGTCATTTACGGAAGACACTCATATGGAATGGTTGATTTGGAAAGTGGTAATGGAAAACCACGTATCATTGTAAAACGTGCTAGTGAGTCTGGAACAGAAGACCCATTAGAGCAAAGAAATACGATTGGTTGGAAAAATATGTTTACAGCAATTCGTTTAAATGAATTGGCAATTGTAAGAATTGAAACAGGAGCATCTGCTTAATAGCAGTTGCTCTTTTATATTAAGGGAGGAATAGAGATGGCAAAAGATGTTAAAATCAGTGAACAAAAAGAAGCAAATCAAATTATTATAGATGAGGAAAAAGTCAGTGTGGAACTTACTAAAGAACAGTATGAAGCACTTCAAAATTTAGAAGCTGAAAGGGCTGCGGTAAAAAAAGCTCAAGAAGAAGTAGAAGCTAGAGTAAAAGAAATTTCTGATGCTGAAATGAATAAAATAGCCAGACAAACTAATAAAGAATTGAAAAACACGCAAAAAACGGTGGATGTTATTATTCCAATTAGTGAAAGAAATCCAGATGATTTATTAGTTCCAGTTACTATAAATGGATATACTTATCAAATTAAACGCGGTGAAGAAGTTAAAGTACCAGAAGAAGTAAAAAGAATTTTAAAAGAAGCTAAGTATATTTAGTTTCTTTTTATCAAGTTAGTAGTAAATGTAGGTGCAACTCCTACAAACTTGACCAAGGAGGTAATAAAATGAACTGGGGAGAAATTCAAGTTGAATCATTAAAAAAGATGTTTTTAAATTCTGATGTATTAAATGTAGATGAGTTAGAAAACTATAAGACAGATAAAAAATATAAGACATATTTAAATGCAATGCCACAAGCATGCAATGAAGCAATTAATTATATTTTGGAAAATGGTAAACCATATATTTTGAGTTATGAATTAGAAAAAAATGAAACGGGAAAATATCAATTAGAGAATCTAATAGATAAATTTAAAAAAATATATGAAATTAGTTACGATGGAACAGATAATATTAACTACCGAGTAGAAGGTAACAATGTATTAGTTATTCAAAATTGGACTAATGGCAATATTACTATTTATTATGAAGCTTTTATAGATAGAATTACAACCAGTACACCCTCAACTCAAAAAATAGATTTAAATAACCAATTGTTAAGTTTAATCCCACTTTATATTGCTGGTGAATTATATAAAGATGATGATATTTCAATGGCTACTCAATATTTGAATGAATTTATAAGTCAAGTTAATTTAATAGGAGAAAAGGACCATAGTTATGGTCCTAACAGTATTGAAACTGTCTATAGTTCAAATGTATAGTATTCCTTCATCACCAACAAAAAATATCTATACAATAGATAGTTTTATGGGAGTAGATTTCACTTCTAGCCCAATAGAAGTTGATAAAAAAAGAAGCCCCAATGCTAAAAATATCATCAATAAAAATGGTTATAATGAATCTAGAAATGGATATAAAATATTAAATACAATTGGTAATAACATAAATGGTGTCTGGAATATTGATTATAAAGGAAAAGAAATGTTTTTAGTACATTCTGGTACTATTTTATATGAGTGTAGCACTGATTTTAAAACTTATACTAATATTTTATCAGGAATGACGGATAATCGCTCTCAAGGTCTCTATATTAACGAATATCTAATTATTTTTGATGGAACAAGAACGGTTGTTTATGGAGATTTTGGGAGTGGTGCACAAGCAAGGTTTTTAGATCAGGTTGGATATGTACCTCTAACTTCTATTGCAAGAAATGCATCTGGTGGTGGAACAAGTTATGAAAAAGCAAATTTAGTTTGTTCAAGTAGAATTAACTCTTTTTTATCGGAAGTTCTTACCAAAGAAGTAGATGGAGTGTCAACAGAATATGATCAACAAGATTTTATCTTAGAAGATACAAATGTAGAAGCAATTGAACTAGTAGAAATACTAAAAGATACAGGTGATTATCAAGTTATAACAGATTACACCTTTAATTCAGAAACTTCAACTCTTACATTTAATACTGCACCAGGACCAAGTCCCGTATTAGGTAGAGATAATGTAAGAATACAATATAGAATCAAAGATAATTCAGAAAATGCTAATAAGATTAATAAATGCACAATAGCTTGCCTTTATGGGTACGAAGGAAACGAAAACAGAATCTTTGCAACAGGTAATCCTGATTTTGCAAATTACGATTTTCATTCAGAACAAGACAACCCCTTATATTGGCCAGATGATAATTTTACAAAAGTGGGTGTAGATCCAATTACTGGTTACTCTAGATTGTCTGATGGCACTTTAGGAATTAATAAAAAGCAAAGTGATACAGATAGTACCATCTATTACAGAGACTATAATTTATTAGACAGTGTGGAAGTATTCCCATTAAAAGATGGATCTAAAAATATAGGATGTATAACAGCAAATTGCAATTGTAATTTATTAAATGATCCTCTTATTCTAAGTGATCAAGGAGTATTTGCAATTATTGGAAGCTCGAATGGTGAAAAATTTGCTCAACAAAGAAGTTATTATATAAATGGAAAATTATTAAAAGAAGAAAATTTAGAAAATGCACAAGCTATTTCACTAAATGGAAAATATTATTTAGCAGTTAACAATCATATTTATATTGCAGATAGTAGGTATTTAAGTTATCCAAAGCATTCTAAAACAGAACAATATCAATATGAATGGTGGTATTGGGATAATATACCAGCGAGAGTCTTATTTGGATGGAATAATAGGTTATATTTTGGAACAGAAGACGGAAAAATTTGTTCATTTTCTGATGATTATTTAGATATTGAAGAACCTGTTGAAGTTTATTGGGAGACTCCATTTTTAGAACTAAATTCAAGCCATTTAGCTAAAACAGTTAGAACTGTAACATTAATACTGAATCCTGGAGGCGATTGTAATATTACTCTAGGATACATTTTAGATGATGGAAGTGTAGAAATTATAACAAAAAATTATAGTGCTTTAAATGATGATTTTCCTAAAACGATCCAAGAAAAAGAAAAAATAAAAAAATTCATGTTTGTGAAATTTTATATGAGTAATCAAACTAACAAACGAATGACATTTGAAAGATTAATTTTAGAATATATTAATTCAGGTAAATATAGAGGAGAGTGATAAAATGGCTAGTTCGTGGATTCAAGAAGCCGAAGAAAATGCAAAAAGATATGCAGATGCTATTAAACAACAAAGCCAGTATTTAATTGATCAGCAAAACCAAGCTAAGCAAAATGCGTTAAGTACAATAGAAAATCAAAGATTAGATGCAGTTAATACCTTGAATGCAGGAAAAGACACGGTAAAACAAACAGCAGAGGAAAATGCTAAGCAAGCAAATATTAATAGAATGTTAGCTCTAAAAGATAATCAAGGAGCAATGAGTAGAGCAGGATTATCTACTCAAGGCATTGTAGGAAGTCAAGTGAATTCTATTAATAATAGTTATGGCGAAAATTTAAATTCAATTCTTAAAGATAGGGCATCTCAATTAAAAGCAATTGATGATCAAGTAAACAGCACAAACTTACAGTATGATACAAACCGCATTAATGCTATTAACCAGTACGATCAAAATATTGCAGATTTAAATAGTCAGATAGATGCCAATGCATTAAATCAATATAATACTGTATATGCTCAGTATTTAGCACAAAAACAACAGGAATATGAAAATCAGCAAGCAGAAGCAGACAGGCAGGAAGCAATTAGACAATTTAATCTACAATTAGAATATCAAAAACAACAAGACGCTATTAAAAATGCTCAGACTTGGGCTCAAATAAATGCAAGTAACGCAGGCTTTAGTAATACAAATTCAAGTTCAAACAATACTATCAAAACGAATTATTATGAGGGAGAAATTAACCCAGATACAAAATATGGAACTTTTGGTACATTAGATAAAAACGGAGTTAAATATCAGCCTGATAATGTTGGTGGAGAAAAACTTTCTAACAGTGGGTATAAGATGAAAGATTTATTTGGAACAGGAAATACAGGTGCTACAGGTGCAAATATTGATAATCAAAAAGTATGGAAAACATCATCAGGAAAATATTATACTTGGGATGGTTCGCAAAATAAATATATAGATTTAACAGGACAATTTATGTCAGTTGGAAACATGTATACTGCACCTACGGGAATTACATTTATAAAATAAATAGGAGGTTGTAGTTATGGCTATCAATTTAGGAAATTTAACTAACAACAATGAAGATGAATATAAAGATGTTGATGGTATAAAGTTAAGAAAAAAGGTTCAATTGGCTCCTACTACAACATCTAAATCTAAAATAAAATCTACTAAAGCAAATAAAAGTCATTACGATCTGTTAGATGATGGATATCAATTTGGTGATTTTACTAAAATGTTCTTAGGAGAAGTAAAACAAGGTGCTAATAATTTAAAAAATACCATAGTAAACGCACCTAGAAATATCGTTAATGCTGGAAAAAATATCATTAACGAATCAGAAGCATTAAAAGATGGTTATGACTTTGGAGATATTTCTAAAACTTTAGGTAGTACGATATTAAGTACGGCTCAAAATTTTGGAGAAGGTGTTATTAGAGGGGCCGAAGGAATAATTGATTTTGGTGCTGATTTAACTGGTGGAATTTCTGATAAAATTAATACAAAATTAGAAAAAACTATTGGACTTCATAAGGGAAAAACAGAAGATGAAGTGAATAAAGAAAAAGCTCAAGCAAGACAAGAAATGATAGCTACTAATTATACTGATAAATTGATGGAATCGGTAGGAAAAGATGATTTCTATAAAGATTTAGTAGAATCTAATTCTTTAGTAAAGACTGATAATATGGGTGGTGCTATTGCTCAAGAATTAGGTAGACAATCTGTAAATCTTTTAGCTAATAATAAAATAGGTTCAACTAATAAACTAGTTCAGTCTCTTCCAATGTTAGCTGGGTCTTATGGAAGTGGAATTGAAGAAGCTTATCAAAATGGTGCTACAACAAGTGAAGCTAGAAGATATGGTATTATGAATGCTGCAACTGAAACTGTTACAGAATGGATTACAGGAGGTATTCCTGGATTAAAAGGAACAGCAGGAGCAGGATTAGATGGTATTGCTTCTAAGCTAATTGGCGAAGGAATAGAGGAGTCATCAAAAAAACTATCAAAAGCTATTTTGAAATCAGGATATAAATTAATTGGTGAAGGTACAGAAGAAGCTTTATCAGAGTTTATTAATCCTTATCTAAAACAATTTACATATGATTATAATAGTGATAAATCTGTTTTAGGGAATATTGGAGAGGCAAATAAAAATGTAAGTGTACAAGATATGATGACCTCATTTATTATGGGTGCTATCACTGCAGGAATTATTGATGCACCCAATAACATTTCAGATATTAGGGGAACATTAAATAACAACACTGCTCGTAGCAATAGTACATCTACAAATTCAAACGAAATTAATCAAAATAGTATAAATAGTCTAGGAAATCAAAACTCTTCTCAAATTGGCTTAAAACAGTTAAATAATAATATTCAAAACAATTCTATTAACTCATATCGATATGAACAATCGGATAATCAAAAAATTAATATTTTAAAAGAAAGTGCTAGTAAGTATTTTGATAATTCAGAAGAAACTCAAAATTTATTAGATACTTATTCAAAAATAATACGAGACAAAAATTATAATGTTATTTTTGATGATACTATAACTAATAATAGCAACCAATATGTAAACGCACAAATAAAAACTCTTCCAGATGGCGAAACTGAAATTAGAATTAATCCTAATTCAGATCGTGCAGGAGAGTTTTTAATTATGCATGAAGTAACTCATGCCATAGAAACGAATTCTATGAAAGAAATTGTATTAGATTATGCAAGTAAGAATCAAGAATTTAATCAAACTTTAGAATCGTTAAAGCAAACATATGGTACTGATGATATTTCTAGTGAAGTTTTAGCTGATATATCGGGGCAATTATTTGGTAGTCAAGAATTCATTCATAATCTTTCTATGGAAAAACCTAGTATATTTAAAAGAATATATAATTCAATTGTTTCTTTAGCTAATAAAATAACTGGTAACTCAAAAGAAAGTTTATTTATTAAAGATTTAAAAAACAAGTGGGAAGAAGCTTATAGAAACAAAAATAATAATCTAGAAACTACCAAGTTAAGTATTAAACAAGATTCAAATGGTAAAAATTTTGTTAGTGTGGATACAGATCAAAATATTTTTGATGGAATCAAACCTAGTGAATATAATAAAATAGCTAAAATGTATATTAATGATTATTTACGAGGTACAACTACTTTATCTGGCAATGATCAAGCAATAATTGATAGAACCTCAGCTAACAAATATACAAACCCTGGCAAAAAACAACCTAATTTTAATGAAAAAATGAAATTGACTCCAGAACTTAAAAATGTATTAGAAATATCAGAAAAAATAAAAACTGCAATGCCCTCAAAAGATACATCTAAATATTCAAAATGGGAATATTATAATTTTGATTTTATTTTAGATGGACAATCTTTTAGTGGTATAGTTAATATTGGTATAGACAATAATGGTAATAAGCATTTTTATGAAGTAAATAGCATTAAAAAAACCAGCGGTATATCGGAAACTAGTCCGAATCGACCTACTGGTTTTTCTGTAGATAATATATCACAATCTAACACAAATGTCAAATCGGACACGTTATCTACTAAATATTCTATGCAGGAAAATAACAAAAATACGCAAGAACTAGAAAACAGTTCTTTTTTTAATAAGAATAATGAGTGGCAAGAATACCTAGAAAAAAACTTTCCTGCTAGAGGTACAAGAACAGATATGATTAAAATAAAAAAAGGCTCTATTGCTCTAAAAAATACTTTTCAGGAAACAAGAAAACTAGCTAGTGAGATAAAAAAAGAAACACCAATCAAAGAAGTTAATCAAAAGAAAATAGAAAATAATGAAAATGCTATAAAACGTTTAGAACAAGAAAAAGATGCTTTATCAAAAAGAATAGAGGATAAGATAAAACAAAAACAGCAATTATTAAAATCAAAGGTAAATCAAGATACCAAAATAGCAACACAATTAAATATTCAGATAACTAATTTAAATAATCAACTACAGAATAGGAAATTAGATTATGATCGTAGAATTGAATATTATAAAAATAGAAATGAAAAGATGAATTCTAAAGATTTTAAAATTCAAGAACAACGTATAACTAAAAAACAAGAATATATTGATCAAGCATATGAACTAACAGAAAATATGGTTGATTGGAAAGACAAATCTGCAGGAATTAAATATCAGATAAATACAATGAAAAGAAATATGTATGATATTATGTCAAAAACGGATGCAGATAGAATATATTCTACATATTTTCAACCAATCTCTGAAAATAATGCTAGGAGCGAAAATTTTATTAATTCTTATAATGAACGCATTAAAAATCTTAATCTAAATAATAAAGAATCTGTTGCTGTTCAGATGTTAGGAGAGTACAAATATAATAAGGAAACTCTAATTACTGGACCACAGGTAGATCAATATATAAGTGATAATAATTTAGATTATGATAAGCTTTCAAACGCTGTAGAAGAATTTAGAACTATTTATGATGAATTAATTGTTGAAACTAACAAAGTGTTGAAAGAACAAGGATATAAGGAAATTGAATATAGAAAAGGATATTTTCCACATTTTCAAGAAGAAAAAACTCAAGGTAAATTTGCTAAGCTAGCAGAAAAAATGGGATTTAAAATTGATAAAAATCAATTGCCTACAGACATAGCAGGTATGACAGAAATATTTAAACCTGGAAAAACATATTTTAAAAATGCTCAGAGGAGATTAGGTAAAGTAACAGATTATAATGCTTTAAAAGGATTTGATAATTATATTCGTGGTGCTGCTGATTTGATTTTTCATACAGAAGATATTCAAAAGTTAAGAGCATTAGAGACTGTTATAAGAACTCAATATACGGATGATGCTATTAGACAAAAAATAGAGTCTATCGCTAATAATAACGAATACGATCAAGATCAGAAACAAGCACTAATAGATTTAGAGTTTGCTAAAATTAATAATCCTCTACCTAATTTAGTAACAGAATTAAGAAATTATACAGACAGCTTAGCTAATAAAAAAGATATAGGCGACCGTGGAATGGAACATATGTTAGGAAGAGAAACATATACAATTATGAAAAATGTTCAATCCAGAGTTAGTGCTAATATGGTAGGATTTAATATTTCTTCTGCTTTAACAAACTTTATCCCAATAACCCAAGCTTGGAGTCAAGTGTCTACTAAAAATATGGCTAAAGCTATAAAAGAAAGTATTTCTAATCAATTTCGAAACGATGGATTTGATAATTGCTCTAGTTTTTTAATAAACAGAACGAAACAAGCAGATAGATTATATAAAACAAAATTGGATAATATTAATTCTAAAGCCAGCGTAATATTTGAAGCAGTTGATTCCATTACTTCAAATACAATAGTAAGAGCAAAATACTACGATAACATTGATAAAGGGATGTCCCAAGAACAAGCTATAAAAAATGCTAATGAATTTGCTAAAGATATTATGGCCGGAAGAGATAAAGGAAGTATGCCTACAATTTTTAATCGAAAAAGCCCACTTGTCAAATTAGTAACAGCATTTCAATTGGAAGTTAATAATCAATATGGTTATATGCTGAAAGATATGTCTCGTGATTTAGGAGACGAAGCAAAGAAAAAATTAGTTGGTGCTTTCGTGAAGATGTTTGTTGGTGCATGGTTATATAATCAATTTAGTGAGGCTGTAACAGGAAGAAAAAGTGCATTTAGCCCTATAGATATAGTGGGAGATTCTGTTAAAACTGTTATGAATGATAATTTATCCACATATGATAAGATTTCTAATATAGCTACAGATCTAGTCGGAGAATTACCTTTTGTTGGTGGCCTATTAGGTGGAGGTAGATTACCAATTCAATCGGCAATTCCTGATATTGGAACAACAACAGAATCCTTTACACAATTATTTAATGATGAAACTAAAAGTAAGGCTATTAAAAATTTAACGAAAGAATTATCAAAACCTATTTTTTATGTTGTGATGCCGTTCGGAGGAGGACAATTAAAAAAGACAATAGAAGGTGCTTCTATGTATATGCATGATATTGCTGGAAGTTATACTTCAAGTGGCAAACTAAGATTTGAAGCACCAAAGGATCCTATTGGAGTTACTAAAAGTCTAATATTCGGTCAATATTCTAGTAAAAATGCTACTGAATATTTTGATAAAGGGTATGCGCCATTAACAGAAAATCAAATAAAGGAATGGAAAAGTCTAGATATTAGTTTATCCGAGTATAGAAAATATAGAACCGATTTCACTAATTTATCTTCGATTAAATCAGATAAGGATTCAAGTGGTAATACAATTAAAGGCTCTGCTTCAGCAAAGAAAGCTTATTCTATTATGAATAACGATGAATTTAGCAAAAAAGAAAAAAACTATTTATTAAGTGCATTGTCCAGCTCTGATGATGATTTTATTACTGTTGATAAGTTAAATAAAATTGCTAATGATGAGGAAGTATATACATTATTTTATAGTCTAAATTCTGATAATAAAAAGAAATTTATTGATGATATAGATAATAAAGGTTTTACATCTTATGATTTATATGATTACTATCAAGTTAAAAATCAGTATGAGGAGAATTATACTAATTTAAAAGCAAAAGAATTGATGATTGATTATTTAGTTAATTCAAATTTAACCAATGATCAAAAATATTATTTATATTCTAAAGAGTATGCAAGTGAGGATACTATTAACCTTTTACAGAAATTCAATATAAAAGCGGATAATTACTTAAATACAATAAAATATATAAATGATATAAAAGCTTCGTATCAAGGAAATTCATATACAAATTATAGAAGAAATGCAATATATCAATATATTAATGGTTTAAATGCAAGTGTTTTAGAAAAAGTTGTTTTATATAAACAAGCAGGGTATTCAATTTCTAATTATAAAAGTTCATTATATGAATATATAGAAAAAATGCCATTAACGGCTATAGAAAAGAAAAAATTATGGAATCAATTGTTTTAGGAGGTGAATTATGGGAAATATAAAAGAACCAAAATATGATACTGATCAGGTAAATTATGGCTTTTTGAAGAAAATTCTTTCATTTTCTAAAGAACAAACAGAGAAAGAAATAAAAACATATAGTAAAAGTTTTAGTTCTCCTCCTAATCCTCCTTATTATGTAGGTTGGACATATTCACAGGATAATAAAGTGTATCGCTGTATAAAGGATCGTTTAATTGGTTCTTTTTCTATTGCGGATTGGGTTGTCATTTACAATGAAAAGCAAAATAATCTAATTGCCGAAAACTTTCTTTTTTTATCTGAGGTTGATGTTAAAGAGCAATCCGATGGAAAAATAGAAACATTTTATCAAGATAATGATCCTAGCAGTGATTGGGATACATCGATATTAAAGGCAGAACATGAGGGTGATTATTGGCGTACATTAAAAGATGGAATATATCATTCTTATGTTTATACTAAAATAGCAACGAATCCAATTACATATGATTGGTTGGAAATTAATGTTCCAATTGCAATTTTTGACACTATAAATGGTCATAAAAATATTTTTACATCAATTCCTAATAATTATATTAAAAATGATTTTATAAGAGTTATGACTGACGAAGTGGCAAGTAATTTTAATATTGATATTGAAATTGGTGATTTTCTTTATGCAACAGTGACTAATACAACTTTTAATCCCCTAGATTGGCATAAAAAAGAAGATGAATTATCTTTAAAATCTTTAGAGTCATATTATTATACAACTGACGAAATAAATAAAATTGTTGAAGTAATTAATAGCAATATTGAATCGGATATCGTAAAGTCAAGTGATTCTATCAAAGCATTTGTAAAACAAACATATACTGAAAAAACTACTACTGAAAATTTAACTAAAAAAGTAGATGCAAATGGAAAAATTATCGAAGAAATCAAAGGAATAAATACTACCGAGGTGCCAACATTAAATTTGGCTGAGTTATCTATACTATTAGATCAGATCTCCCAAACCGTTACTAAAAGTCTCACTCTAACTAATACCTTAACTAATCTAGATAATATAGAATTGACTGAGGCAATGGAAGGAAATATACTAGAGCTCAGAATAAAAGGACAAATGTCTTTATTTTTTCCTTCAAAGGAAATATATCCATCTAGTAATTTATATGGAAAAACTAGTTATTTAATTATTGAGTATGAAGACGGCACACAAGAAAAAATAAGATTACCAGTCAAGAGATTAAGAAAACTTGGCGAAGTATCCGACGAATTCATTATTAATTCTACGGAAACAAAATTAATTAAGCGAATTGGTGTGGATGAAAATAATGAAGAATATTTATTGAGCGAAGAAAAAGTTATAAAGTACGATAATATAATAGTACCATTAAAAAATGGTAAAAATGTTATTTATCTTTCTAGTTTTAAAAACAGTGGACTAAATTTTTCAGCAACATATGCCATCAAAAATGAATTTACAGAAACTTTTGCAACAAAAATACAGATGGCAGCAAGTATTTTGGCTTCAGCTAATGGCATTTTACTAGAAACTAAACAAGAAATAGAAAATGCTACAGCTGTAGATATTTTAGTTTCTAGAATCAATATGAGCCCAGAAGAAATAAAACTACTAGCTAAAAAAATAGTTTTCGAAGGGTTAGTAACAGCAAATGAGAATTTTAAAATTCTTGAAGATGGAACTGTGGAGGCTAAAAATGGAAAATTTTCAGGACATGTTGAAGCTGATAGTGGAAAATTTAAGGGGAATATCTATTTAGAAGACGGCAGTATTGTAGTAGGCGGTAGCGGTATGTTAACAACCAAAATGATAGATGCAAATATTAAATCACAAGAATTTGTAGGCGGTAATGTGCTACTACCTATGGGATTTAGCTATACTGGCTCAGGATGTGTTAAAGATTGTTTAGAATTTGCATTTGAAGTACCAGAAGATTTTACTATTTTGAATGCTTATATAATTTTAGATCATATCCCAGTATCTTATTATAATGCCGGTACACCTATTACAACAGGATATTCGAGAAATCTAAAATTATATAAGTCATCTAGTAAATTATCAACAAAAATAACTGTTGATAATGGATATGCTATGTTTGGATATGATTCAGCAGGATTTTCAGAAGTACCTAATGCTTTTGGAAATAGTGGTTTTACTGGATCATCATCTAATGGGACAAGCAAAAAAACAATTGATATAATTTCGTACATAGATAAGGGTTTTAATTTATTAAAAATAGAAAGTGATGCATCTGCCCCAAGCAATTATTCAGATTGCTATGCAATGAGTGGAGCATGTAAAGCAACATTATATATAAATGGGTATACAAAATTTAATTAAATTAAAGGAGAGTGATAAGATGGCATATACACCTTACATAAAAACAATTTGGAAGGATGACCCTAGCGAAGAAACACCAATAGAAGCAGAAAAATTAAATAATATAGAAGGTGGTATTGAAGCATTAGAAAACAATTCTATTTTTTATGAAGTAGTAGGCGAAATTAACGAAGAAACTGGGGCAATAACATTATATGATACTACAACAACAGAAACAGAAACTGCAGAAACAAATTAAAAAATGAAAGGATATGATATTTGTGAAAAATTTAAAATTTAAGTGGGGGGGGGGTTGCTTATTTAAGCAACACAACACCCCAAAACGAGGAAAGGAGGAAAATATTTGATTTTTCTTCTTTTCTTTTTCAAGGTGATCGTTTATGAAAATAATCGAGCTAAAAAACAAATTGGGAGAGATTATTATTCCAAAAAAGTGGGAACCTATAGGCAAGATATTAACATTTGATAGAGAAATGGAAATGTCTAAATATTATTATGGAACATGGGAACTTACATTAAAAGAAAGAAGCCCAATAGGAATCAATCCTAATTCTGCAGAAGATAGGTTTAAAGCTGCAGGTAATCAATTTGGTGAGAAAGAACATACTTTAACAATTGAGGAAATCCCAGATCATTTTCACAATATTACAGTAGATGGAACACAATTATTTATTGCATGGAGTAATATTTATAATGAAAGTGGTACTATGGGTTATAAGCTTGTAAGTGGTAGTGGATCTACATTTATTGCAGAAAGTAAAGGTGGTTCACAAGCACATAATAATATTCATCCAGTAGAAGTAGTATATTTTTATAAGCGAGTTGCATAAATAAGCTAATTTTATATGAAAAAATTAGTACAATTAAAAAATAAAGAAAACGAAAATTTAGATCCAATTAATTTGAATTATGAGAAAAGAATAAAAAATCTGGAAGGAACAATATTATTCTCTGGAGCATCTAATGAAAATATAATATTAAATGATAGTGCACTTAATTATAAATATATAAAAATATTTTATAATGCCAATGATTATTATAATTCAGTAGAGGTTTATCAAGCTAATAATAAACAAATCTATTTGGGTGTTAATGTAGTAAATTCTGATGCAAGCTATTTTCAAAATAAGATTATAAAAATAGTAGAAGATAAGGTGATTAATATTGTTTATAATCAAAATACGGTTGGTTCAGCAGCAATTACTACTAATGATAATAATATTTATATAAATAGAATTATTGGATATAAATAGAAGAAAAATTAGATAAAAGATCTAATTATGAAAATAGTAGAAATGAAAAATAAGGATAATGAGAAAGTGGTACCAAAATCTATAATAGAATTACAACAGATTAGTGAATCTCAGTTGGATATATCATCAACGGCTTGCGGTGAAATAACGGTCAACAAATTACAAAAGAAAAATAAAACTGTTATTTTAGATTTCGAGGAATATGCTACTAATTTTGCAAATGGTTATAATACAATAGGAAGTGTACCTAGTGAATATTTACCAAAAATAAAAAACTATTTTGGCAATGTTTCATTATATTTTACTTGCGTTGTAAGTGGTTTAAATAGAATTGTATGTGGAAGAATCACAAGTGCTGGGAATGTTGAAATTTATCAAGATGAGCAAAGTGCCAACGAGCGTGTCGGATATATTCCTGCAACCTTACAATTTCGAATACATGAAAAATGGTTTATAGACTAAAAAGAAAGGATAAAAAGATGAAAGAACAAATAAAAAAATTCATGTTAAAAGTTCCTAAGATGATTAGGAATTTTTTAATGGAAGATGTCAATACAAAAATTGAAAATTTAGATAAAACCGTAAAAAAATTAGATTCCAAAATTGATAGAAATACAGTAGACGATATTAGAGGAGAAATCGTAAACTTTGCAGAGGATTTAAGACAAGGAACGCATAAATCCAAAGTACAATTCCAACACATTTTTGAAATCTATGATAAATATCATAAAATGGGTTATAACTCTTATATAACTCATGAATTTGAATATATAAATCAGAAATTTAATGAAATTCATAATAAGTAAAGAAGGAGGATATTATGTGGAAATTATTATTAGGGCTTTTATGCCTTATGGGTGCTAATATAGCACTAGGAGCAAGTTTAGCAAAATTAAAAGCAGAATTTAATAAAGATAATTTAATAAATGGTGGAGTTAAAGCAGGAATGATTATTCTTGCTTTAATTTTAATCTATCTTTGTGGAATATTAAATCCAGATATGATTATTGGTTCTATTAATCAAGAAAATATTACTTTAATGAAAGGATTAGAGTATCTATACACTGCTGGGATTGTTATGTATGGGACTATGGTATTAGGAAAGTTAGGAAAAATAATTGGTGTATCTACTTCAATTGAGAATGCTACAAATGAAGAAATAATTGAAATAAAGAGAGATGATATTTAATGAAAGAATATGCTATTTATCCATTTAGTGTAATGAATATCACGCAAAATTATAATCAAGGTAATCATATTCCACACTGGAAAAATGTAACTAATTATAGTGATAAACCTTGGGATGAAGCTTGTAAAGATTCAGGTAGAAGTTATTTTGAACCACAAAATGATTTTATTATAGAAGAAGTTTTAGGATTAAATACTTCTACTACTAATACAGTAAGACTAAAATCTGTAAATAAATTATATATTCCATATAAAGAAGAGGCGGATTATTTATACATTACCTTAACTCATATGAATGAAGATAATTTAAAACAAGTTTCAAAAGGACAAACATTAAAAAAAGGAACTAAAATTCTTTTAGAAGGTACTGATGGAAATGCTACAGGAAATCATTTTCATATTACAGCCAATATTGGTAAATATTATGGACTGAAACAAAATAATAATGGTAAATGGTGTTATACCTACGAAAAATCATTATTACCAGAAGAAGCTTTTTATATTGATTCCAGCTTTACAACTATAAAAAATAGTAATGGTAGTACTTTTAAGGAAAAGCCAGTTGATAGGGTAGGAACACCAGTATCAAGAAATGATAAAGCAGATCAAGTAGAAGTCTTAGTAGATAATCTAAATGCAAGAAATGGTGCATCTAAAAATTGTAAGAAATTAGGATATATCAATAAAGGAATCTACAATTATATTTCTAAAACTGAAAATGATGGATATACATGGTATCAAGTAGAAAGTGGAATTTATATTGCTTCTGATGGAGAATGGTGTAAGGAATTAAGCAAAGTAGTAGAAACAGATACTTCTAAAGAAGAAATAGAACTACTGAAGAAACAGATTGAAGAACTTAATAATCAATTGGTACAAAAAGATAGTGAAATCTCTACAAAAAACACTAGAATTCAAGAGTTGGAGTCAAAAGTAGTAGAATTATCCTCAAAAGAAGAAATAACTTTTAAATGGTCTTATAAAGCATCAAAAACAGCAACTTACAAAATACCATTAAAAGAAAACGAAGAATTATATATAAAATAGTAAAAAGCCTAGTTACTTTATTGTACTGAACTAGGCTTTTTTTTTGATTTTAAGAAATAATTACGCATAGGATAAAGTAAAATTAATTTCTATTTTGAATAATATATATGATAGGTTGCAAAATAAAAATGACAAAATGCAAAAGGAGATTGACAAAATGTGGAAAAATGTTATAGTATTCTTCACCAATTTGTGGTATGATTTAATTAAGCTAGAAAAAAGAACTAATAATAAAGAGGATAGTGATATTATGTTGAAAAGGTATAGTGCGCAAGATATTGCTAAATGGTTTATAAATGAGATTCATCCAGAACCATTAAAATTGCAAAAATTACTATATTTATCTCAAGGATTTTCATTTGCCTTTAATGATAAAGAATTATTTTATGAAGAAATGGAAGCGTGGGTTCATGGTCCTGTAGTTCCATCTGTTTATCACACATTTAGATCTTTTTCTTTCAATCCTATTGATGTCAACTTTCAACTTATAGACTTTGATCCGCAGACCTTAGATATATTAAATTATGTAAAAAATAACTTTTCAAAATATGACTCAAAATTTCTAGAAGAAATGACACATAATCAAGAACCTTGGATATTAGCACGAGTTGGCTTAGACCCTGATGAAAGAAGCGATAAAACGATTTCAAAATCAAGTATTGCTAATTACTTCATCAATTCTGTATTTCAACCAGAAGAAGAGGAGTGGGATTGATGATTGGGGAAATCTGGACATATGTTGCCACCAAACCTAATAATGGTATGCAAAAAGTTAGACCTATTTTAATTATTGGAAATGATGGGAATAATCAGTTACAGTTTGTTGATATACATTATGTAATTATATCTTCATCTGCCGATTGTGGTATTTATGATGTTGAATTGGAGGATAGCGTAGCAAAGTCAATCGGTTTAGCAAAAAAATCTATTATTAAAACTACTAAAATATACACTGGTCCTAGAACGAAAATGGGTCAAAAAATTGGGGAATTACCAATAGATAAAAAAACAGAATTTATCCAGAAATATCAAGACTATCAGTTAGATATGATTTCAAAGTTTCAAATATAATAAATTAGTATTATTTTGTAATTATGCAACATAATATATAATGCGGATAGCATTGTGAAGAGAAATCGAAGGACATATTAGTCTATCCATAAACTAGGATTTGTTCCTAGTTTTCATTTGTCTAAATAATTAATCCTAAATATATCCTCAAACCTTAAATTAGGATAAACCTCGATAAATTTTAATTGCCCTTTGATGTGCCATTCTTCATTGAATACAGAATCATTTTGATACTTTCTATGGCATGATTCACAAATAGGTAGGCATAGACCATATCTCATAGAATTCTGTCTGTTACGACCACAAAATATCTCATGAGTGTGGTCTTTTTTGTTTGGACAGAAATAACATTTGCTCATATTATCAGTAAATAGACTAAATCTATTTCGTTCTAATTTAGTAAGCTTACTACTTTTTTTCTTCATTTTTGTACAGTAAACCGGACTTTTTTGTGCATTTTTCCACTCTAAACTGGACTTTTTCATAATAGTTGTGCATTTTTTATCTTTATATTCCTTATAAGGGCAATTCTTACAATCACATAATTTGATTTCTTTATTAGTTCTTTTACAAATATATTTATTGAATCCTTGTTTTCTACATTTTAAATTATTCATATTGTTAGTTCTCCTTTAGTTTAGTACTAACAATATCGGGCGAAAGGCTCATCTAGGAGCAAAATATCTGGATCTACAGCTAATGTTCGAATTAAAGCAACTCTTTGCTTCATACCCCCAGATAAAGCATCTGGATATTTATGAATAAAATCTCCTAGTCCATAAGTATTTAATAACTGAATAACTCTATTTTTTGTTTCTTTGTTTAATGTATGATTAATTTCTAATCCTATTAGGCAATTTTCTAAAATTGTCTTCCAGGGAAATAATGCATCTTTTTGTAACATGTAGCCTAATGTAATATTATCTTTATTAAAAGAAATGGTACCATCTGACTTATTTTCTAAATTGGATAGGATAGAAAGTAAGCTTGTTTTTCCACAACCAGAAGGACCTACAATGGAAATAAGTTCTTTTTCATAAACATCTAAGGTAATATCTTGAATTGCACATACTTCTCCATCAATATCATGGTAAGTTTTTTGTAAGTTTTGAATACTTAAGATTGGTTTCATTATCTAGTCCTTGATATAGATTAAATCTTCGTATTTTACAGTATTATCTAATTCATTAGCAGCTTGCATAATTTCTTGCAAATGGTAGAATGATTCACTACTAAATTCAGTAGTAGTTGGCCATGCTTCAATACTACGATATCTTTTAATAACTCCAGTTAAATCATTTAATGATGTATCTGGGAAAAATTCTAGTATGGCACTAGCTACTTCTTCATCACTATGATTATGCACATAATCAAGTCCTTTTTGAATAGCTCTTGTAAATTTCTCAATAATTTCAGGATTTTGTTCAAGGTAACTAATACGAGCACTGTAAGAAGTATATGGTACTACTCCTCCAAGTTCTCCAATAGAAGCCACAACATATCCCAATCCTTGCTGTTCTATTTGTAGTGCATTTGGTTCAAATAGAGTAACAAAATCTCCTTGTCCCCCTATAAAAGCACCACTCATAGCAGCAAAAGCAACACTAGTATCGATATCTAAGTCATTAACAGGATCAATTCCATTTTGACGAAGTGCCCATTCGAATGTCATTTCTGGCATCCCACCCTGTCTTCCTCCAATGACACTCTTTCCTTTTAAATCATCTAGTGTAAAGTTATCAATCTTTTCACGTGATACTAAGAAAGTACCATCTTTTTGAGTTAATTGAGCAAAAGTCTTTAAATAATCTTTTTCTCCGGCATTATATACATAAATACATGCTTCACTTCCAGAAAAACCAATTTCAACATCACCTGATAAAACAGCAGCAGTAACCTTGTCAGCACCTGGTGTTAAAATAAGTTCAATGTCTAGACCTTCTTCTTCAAAGAAGCCTTGACTAATAGCAGCATATTGTGGAGCGTAGAATACTGTATGAGCAACTTCAGCAACTCGAATTTTCTCTAAATCATTATTCTTTTTATCACCTTTATTTAGATCCAAAATAAATAATAGCGCAATCAAACCAATAATGACTATACAAATAATCGAATAAATTATCTTTTTCATATATCCTCCTTTACTAGTTTATTATATGAAAACTTTAGTGAAGTGTTATTATGGAAATCAAAAATTAGTATTTTTATTTTAATCATCCTTAAAGTATAACTAGCCTAATAAGCCATATACTTTTTTATTGATATCTGTTAATATGAACATGAGGTGACCCTTATGAATCAAGAAAAAATGGGCTTGTTTATTAGTAACCTTAGAAAAGAAAATCAATTAACTCAAAAGGAATTAGCCAATATGCTAGGAATCATGGATACATCGGTTTCTAAATGGGAAAGAGGAATTAATGCTCCAGATATATCTTATTTAACAGAATTATCTAAAATATTTCATGTTACAGTTCAGGAACTTTTAAATGGGGAAAGACAATTTAAGAAAAAAGAAATTAATATCAATCATCATAGTAAAGTACTAGAAGTATCCAATTTATCTAAATCTTTTGGTAAAAGAAAAATTCTAAATAATATTAATCTAACGATGTATGAAGGTGATATTGTAGGATTGATTGGTCCAAATGGTGCTGGAAAAACCACATTGATTAAAACGATTTTAAAGTTATACAAAGCGGATTCCGGAAAGATTAAAATTTGTGGTTATGATATTCAAAAAGATTTAGAAAAGGCCTTATCCAAGACAGGAAGCATTATTGAAAGTCCCGATATGTATCTAAATTTAACAGGAAAGAAGAATCTGCAAATAACGGCTCTTATGAATGATATAAAGGATAAAGAATATATAGATGAAATGGTAAAGTTTGTTGGTCTTGATGATAGAATTCATGATAAAGTAAAAAAATATTCATTGGGGATGAAGCAACGACTAGCCCTTGCCAATGCATTAATTAAAAAGCCCAAACTTTTGATTTTAGATGAACCTACAAACGGTTTAGATCCCAGAGGAATCAAAGAGTTAAGAAGTATGTTAAAAAAGATTAGCACGGAACAAAATATGAGTATTTTAATTAGTAGTCATATTTTATCAGAGGTAGAAAATATTTGTGATAGGGTTATTATCATCGATCAAGGTAATATCATTAGTGATTTTGGTATAGAAGAAGCTAAATATAAAAATATTAGTTTAGAAGAATTATTTTTTACTAAGACAGAGAGTTTTGAAAGTGGTGAACAAGATGAAAATAGTGAATTTAGTAAAAAGTGAGTTTATTAAAAATTACAGTATTAAGAAGCTCGTAATAATTAGTATTATTATGTTAGTAGTATCCATAGGTTTTGTAGAAATATATAGTAAAATGTATGAAAAGAGTGTATGGAGTTTCAGTAATTTTCAAAAGAAAATAGAAGAATTATCCAATAAAGAAAATAGGACATTAGAAGAAGATTATAATTTAATGGTATATGAAGTAAAAGGAAAAATTTATACTTATTTAAATTCTTTAGAAATACAAGGGAATGATTATGCGAGAGATTTAGCAGAAGAGATGATTCGTTTGTCTAGTACTAATATTGGAATTAAAATCTTAAAAGAAAATTATGATAGTTCAACGATACAACAAATATGCAATACATCAAGCTATATATTTGAATCACCTTTTCAAGGAGAAATTCATCATT
Source organism: uncultured Bacilli bacterium (assembly GCA_944359075.1). GTDB lineage: Bacteria > Bacillota_I > Bacilli_A > RF39 > UBA660 > Alloscybalousia. The sequence continues at coordinate 2,919 of CALVSR010000011.1, read as the reverse complement.
TATGTACTGCATATCCAAAACAAGAACTAGATACATTATATTTAGAAAATGAAGAAAAAATAAATGACTATGCTAACATTTTAAAGTCTAATAAGTATTATGTTTATATGGAATATCTATTGAATAAAGGACTAATACCAGAGGAAGAAAAAGAAATAGCTAATTTTATTGCTTTAAATAAGGTTGAAAAAAGTAATCATTATCTTGCTTTAAATCTAAATCAATACCATCAACTAGGAATCCATGCAAATCAGGAATTAATAAAAAAAGCGGAGTTTAAACCTCAAAATTATAATAATTCTTTTCCTACCTATCAAGATTATGCAAGATATTATACTTATTTAAAAGAGGATGCAATCAGTAAAAGAAATATCATATTATATAGTCAAGAGCATTCTATTCCGCATGATCTAGCATTTAATAGTGATGATCAAATAGATGACTATGATATTTATTTAACTACCAAATCTAATGTTAATTTGATTTTTCATTTTTCGGTAATAGTTATGGTTTTGGTTAGTATTACAAGTGGAAATATTATTGCAGGAGAACATAGTAAAGGTACGATTAAAAATATCATTACTGCACCTGTCAGAAGGTGGAAGATATTACTTAGTAAGTTTATCTATTTGATAATCCACGCTTATATCATCTGGTTAATCGGTTTATTATTCTTAAGCTTATACAGTGGTATGAAATACGGATTCACAGATTTATTTACACCTAAACTTCTTTATATGAATCATCATGTTGTAGAAGTAAATTATTATTTATATTTGTTGAAAGAGCTATTTGTTGCTAGTATTTCTGTGATTTGTTTTTTAAGTATTTTATTTTTCTTATCTGCCATCACTTTAAGTACCAGTATAACAGTTGGAATTACATCTATTTTAGCTATACTATCTCCTATTTACTGGTTTCTATGTGCTAACTTAAAATGCAGATTTTTAATCTATACACCGTTCTTATTCTTTGATGTAGGATTTATTCATGGTAAATTAGAGCCATATACTAATATTTTAAAACAAGCTAATATTAGTTATGGGAGAGGAATTATGATTTCTATAGTAGTAACTATAATTCTATATGGGATTACGAATATTGTTTATACAAAAAGAGATATTAAAAACTAATAGTATTCCATTTATTTTTTATCTGTTTAGAAAGAACTTGAATAGTTCTTTTTCTATGTTAAAATAAAGTAAATGCAACCGAAAATTAACAAAAAACAACTAAAAATTGGTAGAATGCAACCAGTTGAAAATATAAAATGTTGGTGAAAAGGAGGAAAAAATAAAATGAATTTAGCAGAAAATTTAAAGAAGATTAGAAAAGAACATAATCTTTCTCAAGAACAACTAGCAGAACAACTTGGTGTTTCTAGACAGTCTGTTTCTAAATGGGAATCCAATCAAGCGTATCCTGAAATGGACAAAGTAATTCAACTTGCCAAAATGTTTAACTTAAATGTGGATGATCTATTAAATCAAGACATTAGGGAAGTTAATAGAGAAAAGCAGTCTAAGATTACAATCAATAAATATGTGGATGATTTTTTATCTTTTATTACGAAAACGGTAGATATGTTTAGTAGTATGAAATGGAACACTAGACTAAAGTGTATTTTTGAGCAGTTTATAATTGGAATCGTATTATTATTACTTTTTTCCATAATAGGAGCAATTGGAAACCATATATTATCAGGTCTTATATCTGTTTTTCCATACCAGGTAGAGAATATGATTTCTCGAATTTGTGATAGCATATACTTAGTATTTGCAACAATCTTAGCTATTATATTATTCATTCATATTTTTAAAGTAAGATACTTGGATTATTATGTAATTGTCAAAGAAGATAAAAATACCAAAGAAGAAAATAATGAATCAGAAATAACCAAAAGAAATACAGAACCCGAAAAAGTATATTTGGAAAAGAAAAAAGAAAAGATCGTTATCAGGGATCCCAAACATTCAGAGTATCGATTTATATCTGGAATGTTAAAATGTTTATTATTTTTGATAAAAGGATTTGCCTTGATGATAGCTTTCCCATGTTCTATATCCTTAGTTTTCTTTGTTGTAGCATTGGTGATATCATTTTTAATTATGAAAACGGGGTTATTCTTTTTAGGTATTTTCCTAGCAACAGTATCTTGTATTTTCATAAATATTATAATATTAGTGGTACTATTCAACTTCATTATGAATAGAAAGAATAAGAAGAAATTTTTACTAGTTTCATTTATTGTATCATTAATATTGTTTGGAGTAGGTGTAGGAATTGGTACCATAGGATTTACCAGTTTTGATTATATTAATGATATGAATCATGAAGTGTATTTGAAAGAGGAAATCATTATGCCTATGCAAGAGAATTTAGTGATTGAATCTCATAATGGTAATATGATGGAATACATAGAAGAAGATCGCAATGATATAAGAATTGTTTCTAAACATACTAAGAACTACAAATTGAAATATGATAAAGAATATACAGATTATTTATGGTTATATTTTGAGAATAATGATAGTAATATTTTAGAATTATTAAGAGAAATTCTTCAAGATATTAATAATAAAAAAATTATTAATTATTCTAAATGTAAAATATATATTTATACTTCGAAAAATAATATAGAAAAGTTAAATCGTAATCAAGTAAGTTATTTTCAAGAAACGCTAGAAAACGATAATGCTTATAATTAGTTTTATGAAAAGAATATGGAGTATAAAAGTAAGAGATATTCCCTAGAAGAGAAGCTGAGCAATAGTTAGAAATAAAAAAAGAATCCTGTAATGATAAAATTAAAAGAAAAAGCGGGAAAATAGTTTTTTAGAAAGGTGTAAACTTAACAGGAATTTTTATTAAAAAACTGTACAAAATAATAAAAGACAGATATAATGAGGTCAAGAGATC
>CALVSR010000010.1 GCA_944359075.1 uncultured Bacilli bacterium | reverse complement strand
TTACTAATCGATATTCCTCTTCCAACTCCTGATACTTCGGTATAAAGAAATGTAATCGTACCTGTTGTCATACTATTCTCGGTACTTCCCTCTTTTACATAATTGAAAAATGCATACGTTGCACCTACTGTGATTGCCACTAAACTGATTAAGGCCAGTACTGTTAATAGAACTTGTTTCTTATCCTTTTTCTTTGCCATAGGGACCTCCCACTACTTAGTCTTTCTCTTTTTACTATTATTCTACACTAAAAATTATAGTGCAAACATATCTAACAGTCAAGGCACTATAAAGTGGGTTCATTCAAAAAGAAAAGCAAGAGATTAGTGATCTCTTACTCTAGCTTTTAATTTTGTTTCTACTGCTTTTATAATTCTATTAAAGATTGCCATTACTTCTTCTTCATTTAAAGTTCTACTAGCATCTTCAAACATCAATGAGAAGGCAATTGATTTCTCATCTTCACCAATTCTATCTCCCTCATATACATCAAAGATAGAAATATTTTTTAGAAGTTTTCCACCTTCTTTTTTAATTACAGCCATAATCTCACTAGCTGGAATTTTCTTTTCTATTACGAAAGCAACATCTTTATAAATCCCTGGGAATTTGGAAATTTCTTTATATTGCATTGATTTTACACGGAATGTAAATAACTTTTCTAAATTAATTTCTAATACATAAATATCTTCTTTGGTAACACTAGGGTGAACTTTTCCAATCATACCAATTTTTACATTATTTAAAATAATGGAAGCACTTTGTCCAGGATGAAGCTCTAAAGGAATATCTTCTGCTTTTAAACTATAACGATTTTGATAACCCAAATAATCTAACAGTTCCTCTAAAACCCCTTTTATAGTATAAAAAGATACTTTTTTAGGGTGTAGTCCTAACGAATAATTACCTGTCATTAAAATAGCTAGTTTATTTTCTTCCCGATATTCTCCTTCTAATTTGCTAAATCCTTTTCCAATCTCATAGATACAAATATCCTTGTTTCCTCTCGCCTTATTATATTCGTATATATTCATTAAAGATGGAATCAAACTGTAACGAAGAGTATTGCGATCTTCACTCATTGGATCTAGTACTTTGACGATTTCAAACTCATCTAGTGTATATTTTTTTACTTCTTTTTCAGAGATTAAAGCATAGCTTAAAGTTTCATTTAAACCTAAAGAAGCTAACTTGTTACGAATCATGCGCTTATCTTTGTTTACATAACCAGGCTTTAAAGGAAGAATCATTTGTTTTCCCGGAATATTATCTATCCCATAAATTCTACCTACTTCTTCGATTAAATCTTCCGTAATCGAAATATCGGTTCTTCTAGTAGGAACGGTTACTAAAATTTGATCCTTGTCTACTTGATAAGTAAACCCTAAACGAGTAAAAATATCTAATATTGTTTCTTGGTCAAGGGTAATTCCCAATACTTGATTGATTTTTTCAACCGTAATTGGTACTACTTCATCGTCCATATCTAAGTCATTATGTTCCACCATTCCACCAACGATTTCAGCATCGGCATACTTCTCTAGTAAATGACAACTTCTTAAAATTGCCATATAAGTTCTTTTAGGATCTAAACCCTTTTCAAAACGATTACTAGCTTCACTTCTTAAAATTTTCTTGGAAGTCTTACGAATTAAAGTTGGATGAAAGATAGCCGATTCTATAATGATATCTTTGGTATCTTCTTCTATTTCGGTTGTAAGACCTCCCATTACCCCTGCTAATCCTACTGCTTCATGATCATTGGCAATCACAATATCGCTACTAGATAAGGTTCTCTCACAAGAGTCTAAAGTAACTAGTTTTTCATCTTCATAAGCCATACGAACTACTAGTAGGTTCCCTAAACGATTACTATCATAATAATGAAGGGGTTGCCCAGTTTCTAACATAACATAATTACTAATATCTACGACATTATTAATCGGGCGAATGCCTGATGCAATCAAACGATTTTTAATAAAATCAGGACTTTCTTTAATTTTTACATTTTTTACTTTCTTAGCTAGAAAAAGAGGACAATTTTCGGTTTGAATATCTATTTCAAAAGAATCATGAATATCTTCTTGATTTTCTGTAAAGCTAAGATCGATATCTTTCACTTTCTTATTGTATAGGGCACCAATTTCATAAGCCATTCCCAAAATACTTAATAAATCACCACGATTGGACGTAAGTTCAAAATCAATTACCTCGTCATCTAAATTTAAGTACTGAATGGCATCTTCCCCTACTGGAGCATCTTCTGGTAATTCGTGAATCCCATTGATATCTTTTTCGGTTAAAAATTTATGTTCTAAACCAAGCTCTGACATTGCACATAACATACCATTAGATTCTTCCCCACGGATCATTCCTTTTTTAATCGTTCCTCCAGGCAAAACAGTTCCGTCTTGAGCCACAATTACTTTTAAACCAGTACGAACATTAGGGGCTCCACAAATAATTTGAAGTACTTCGTTTCCGATATTTACTTTACAGATATGAAGATGGTCACTATTAGGATGATCGATGCATTCTATTACTTCACCAATTATGAGTTTCGTAGTGGGAATCAACTTACCACAGCTATCATATTCATTCCCAATACTGGTCATGTCTTCCGCTAATTTTTTGATATCTACATCCATATCAACATAATCACTTACAAATTTTCTACTTAATTTCATTTTCTTCATCCTTTCTATCAAATTGTTCTAAGAAACGAATGTCATTGGTATATAGAAAACGGATATCTGGTATGGCATATCGAAACATGGTAAGACGATCTAATCCTGTTCCAAAGGCAAATCCAGTCCAGATTTTAGGATCATATCCACCCATTCTAAGAACATTAGGGTGAACCATACCAGCCCCAAGAAGTTCAATCCATCCTGTTTGCTTACATAATGAACAGCCTTTACCACCACATTTAAAACAACTAACATCCACTTCTACACTCGGTTCTGTAAATGGGAAAAAACTAGGTCTAAATCTAACTTTGGTATTTTCACCTAACATCTTTTTTGCAAATAACTCTAAAGTTCCTTTTAAATCAGCCAAACTGATGTTTTTGTCAATTACCAAGCCCTCTACTTGCCCAAATTGATGAGAATGTGTTGCATCATCATCTCTTCGATACACTTTGCCTGGACAAATCATACGAATTGGTGTTTTTTCGATATTTTCTTGCATAGTTCTAGCTTGAGCGCTAGAAGTTTGCGTTCTGAGTAAGTATTCTGTATCAATATAGAAAGTATCTTGAGCATCTCTGGCTGGATGACCTAATGGTACATTTAAGCGTTGAAAACAATTTTCATCGGTTTCCAGCTCTGGACCATCCACTACATCATAACCCATAGATACAAAGAAATCTTCTACATCTTCAATAATTCTATTAAATGGATGACGAGATCCTCTTTTGATTTTTTCACTAGGTAAACTAATATCAATCGTCTCTTGCTCTAATTTTTTTTGAAGTTCTTTATTTTGGATACTCTCTTCTAATTTACGAAGAGCTTCAGTTACCTCATTTTTAATTTCATTCGATAATTTTCCAAGTTCTTTCTTCTCTTCGATCGATAAATCTTTCATATTACTAGTTAGTTCTGTAACTAATCCCTTTTTTCCCAAATATTTTACTTTTAAATCAGCTAATTCTTTAGAAGAAGTAACTTTTTGGATATCATTAGCTAATTCTTCTTGAATTTGATTCACTTTATCTTTCATATATATCCTCCTTATTCGGACCAAGAAAAAAGCGACTACTTGCCATAAGGGCGAAATAGTCGCGGTACCACCTTAATTATAGATTTCTCTATATCTCTTACTTCTTAACGGGAAGCATTCGTCTAAACAGAAACTCTTAAGGTGAATTCATAAGATTTTATTACTTGTTTACACCAACCACAAGCTCTCTTGCAATAAAATTTCTTATTACTATTTCTTAGTCACAGTTTTTCAATATGGTTAAATTATATAATGTTTTCTTTTTTTTGTAAATAGTTAGCTGCTGGATTTTACTTTAGAATCTTATCTAAACATCTATATAGTAGCTAATAATGTTTCGAATTCTATTTGTCCAGTTGTTTCCCCTGATTTAATTTCTAAATCTAAGTTTGCTAGTCGTTCTAATTTTTCTAATAATTGGTCTTCTCTATATTTATAGGATGCTTCACGTGCTAATTTTACTGGGTATTCATGTACTTTTAACAATTTACTGATAGATTGATCACTATTTCCATCATTTAATAACACTTTTACTTGATAAATTAAACGGATTTTGTTTGCTAAAATACGAATGATATTCACTATCTGTTCCCCATGTAATAAAAAGTCCTGATATAACTCAAAAGCATATTTTTTATTGCCTGTTAAAATACTATCTACCAAATGAAAGATGTTATCATCCATACTTTTCATTACAATCTCTTCTACATCGCTACTAGTGATTTCTTTTTCTTCTAGTTTATATAACTTTAATTTATCGATTTCATGTAGAATTCTTTCAAAATCATTACCACAATATTCTAATAATAATTTTTCCGTTTTAGAATTCATTTGATAATCATCTAATTTTCTTAAAATTACATTATGAATATTGCTTAATTCTTCAATCACTGTTGCTTTTTTGACTACAAGGGAAGTGATTTTTTTTCTTTTATCTATACTGTCACAAACTAAAATTAAAATGTTCTCACAGTTTGGATTATTCATGTATTTTTCTAATTTTTCTATATTGTGTTCTACATTCGTTTTGGTTTTATCACTAGAAAGAAAAGAGGCATTATGACCAATGATTATTTTTTTATTGGTTAAAAAGTTATATGTATCTAAATCTTCTATCAATCTTTCAATAGGTACTTCTAATAAATCATAATGCACTACTTCAGAATCTTTATTTTTTGCTAAAATTTCTGCTAGTTTTTGATCTAGTGTAATTTTATCATTGGTAACGATTAGGAATATATTATCCATACTATATTTGTTCCTTTACTTCTTCTAATACTTCTGATAGCTTGGTGGTATCTTTTCCTGCTCCTTGTGCAAATGTTTTACTTCCACCACCATTACCTTGTAATTTACTGGCAATTGTTTTCATGATATCTCCACTAGATAGATGTTCTAAATTATTTCTTGCTACCAAACTTACTTGTTCACCATGAATATTTGCAATCAAGATAAATCCAGTTCCCATTTTATTTAATAAAGCATCGACAATTCCTTTAATAATATTGGTATCTTGATTTTCTACTGTCATAATTAAATACTTATGGCCATTTTTTTCTGCTATTTGTTTTTCATAAAGATCTAAATTATTTAAAGCACGTTTTTCTTTTTCTTCTTTGTATTTCTTTTCCAAAGCTTTTACTTCTGATTGTGTATGTTCTAACTCGTTTCTTTCAAAAATAATATCTTGATATCTTTTTGGCTCATCATTGGTAATATAACAGTCAAATTCTAAAGGAATTCCTTCTTGTTTTGCTTGAGAAATAATATTGCGTGCCTTCATTAATAATTTAATTTTTTCATCATTATAAGGCTTTATGGTTTCTAATAAAATATCTTCTATACTATCGTTGGTGCAAGCCTCAATACGGTAGACATTACTTCCTTTAGATTCTACAGAAAAGATAGCAAAGTTCTTAATTTCACTAGTATTTTGAATATGGGTACCACCACATAATTCTTTAGAATCACCAATTGTTACTACACGAACACTACTTCCATACTTCTCACTAAATAAAGCAATAGCCCCTGTTTCTTTCGCTTTTTCAATATCCAAAATTTCCGTTTGAGAAGCAATGTTTTTCTTAGCATAGTCATTTATAAAATTTTCTACTTCTATGATTTTGTCATCTAATAACTTACCGGTATAGGTAAAATCAAAGCGCAAAGAAGAATCATCGACATAACTACCAGCCTGATGAATTTTATCAGAGATAATCGTACGTAGAGCGTATTGAAGTAAGTGAACACAGGAATGATTTACTTGAATCTTTCTACGTCTTGCCTCATCAATAGTAGTTTTCACAGAATCCTTTAATTTAACAGTACCATCTAATACTTTAATTTTATGAAGATTCTGCCCATTCGGAGTTTTTTGTACATCTAGAACACGAGCCTTAAAGCTACTAGAAGTAATCATCCCCGTATCACTTACTTGTCCACCAGATTCAGCATAAAAACAAGTTTTATCTAAAATAACATATCCTTCTTTCGAAATAGAATCTACAAACTTTTCGCCATCAAATAAACCAATTACCTTGCCTTTTTCGGTATAAGAGTTATAGATAAATTCTGATGGTTCTTTAAAATTTAATAGAGCTTCATTTTGACTATTCATGTTGGCTTCTTGTTTGCGATTTTGCTTTGCTAATATTTTTTGTTCTTCCATATAGTGATCAAATTCTTCTTTGGAAGTCGTAAAGCCTTTTTCTTCTAAATATTCTAAAGTAAGCTCATAAGGAAATCCATATGTATCATATAATTTGAACACTTCATAAGCTGGAATGTTTTTTTCTTTGGTATTTTCCATGAGTTCTAAAAGTCTTCTTTCTCCACTAGATAACGTTTTATGGAATAGTTGTTCTTCCTCATATACTAATGTTTGTACAAATCCTTTGTTTTCTATTAATTCTGGATAACTTTCACCCATGATACTACAAACCTCTTCTACTAGCTTATACATAAATGGCTCATTTAGACCAAGTTTTTTACCCATTCGAACACTTCTTCTTAATAGTCTTCTTAGTACATATCCTCTGCCTACATTTTCAAAAACTGCTCCATCAGAAAGTGCTACTGTAATAGCACGAATATGATCGGCAATAATTTTAAAACTAGCATCGCCATTATATAAAACACCACTTAAATCTTCTATTTTGCGAATAATTGGCACAAATAAGTCAGTATCAAAATTAGAATCTACGTTTTGAAAAATGCAAGCCCATCTTTCTAATCCGGCACCAGTATCGATATTTTTACTTGGTAATTCCTTATAATCTTTTCGATCTATTCCTTCTTTTGAGTTGAATTGACTAAAAACATTATTCCAAATTTCAACATAACGATCTTGGTCTTCATCTTTTTGAAAATGTTCTAAAGCATTATGATCTGGATCATATTTTTCACCACGATCATAGAAAATTTCTGAATCTGGGCCACATGGTCCTTCTCCAATTTCCCAAAAATTTCCTTCCAATCTAACAATATGGTCTGGAAGCATTCCAACTTTTACCCACTGCTCATAAGCTTCATCATCATCTACATAGATAGTCACATAAAGTCTCTCTTTAGGAATTTGAAACCACTCAGAGCTTGTCAATAGCTCAAAAGCAAATTCTATGGCTTCTTTTTTAAAATAATCACCAATTGAAAAATTACCCATCATCTCAAAGAAAGTCTGATGTCTAGTGGTTACTCCTACATTCTCAATGTCGTTAGTACGAATACATTTTTGAACACTAACAATTCTTCTAGATTCAGGAACTTTACTACCATCAAAATATTTTTTTAATGGCGTAACACCAGCATTAATCCAAAGTAGAGAATCATCATCAATTGGGATCAATGGTGCACTTTCCATTCTTTTATGACCGTGACTTTCAAAAAATTGATACCACATATTTCTAATTTCTGTACTAGTCATGTATTTCATTTTTCATTACCTCACTATCTACTATTTTTATTATATCATTTTCTAATCCTTTTAGGGAATAATTAACTATTTCATAATCAAAATTTTTATAATCATTAAGAGCTAATTCTGTAATATGTACCTGTTCACTTACTTTTAATGGACTAACATAGCCTTCTCTAGTAACATGGATACTAACCACTCTCTTAAAACGTTTTTTTATGGTTTCTATTTCTATAGGGAGCCTAATATCATTTACGATAAAGGCATTAAAAAAATTAGCTAGAACTTCAATATCACCCGTTAACCTATCAATATGAAAATATGGTTTATTTAATTTTTCTCGAATGATATCGGTACCGATTTCTTGAAGCATACGACGGGGCTTGGTTTCTTCCTTTCCATCCCAACCAAAATAATCTTTCACGTATCCTTTTAAAGTTCTCATAATTTGAATTTCACACACTTTAAAATCCTTTTCTTCTAATTTTTCTTTTAGTATTTTACTAACAGTTCCTTTACCATTTCTAGCTCTACCACTAATTAAAAATATTAAAATATTATTTTTCATAATGACTCCTTCCTAATTTCATAGAAATTCATTCGTTATTTTTATAAGTACCTATTTCACAAGAAAAGACCTAGTTAGGAGCGAATATTCGCGGTACCATCCTAATTAGATCTTAATTCTGATAACGGCCGTGCCGGACTATTTTATAGTCACTCGAAAAGTAGCTTTCATATAAAATGAATCATTGTTTTCACCAACCACAATGTCTCTATCAATCATGATTATATTACTCATCTTTTCTTAATGTTTTGATTAATTCTCAGTAATTCTTTCCATAATAGAATATTTTTCATTGAAAAATTGGAAAATGGTTTTCAAAATAGAAATTACTGGGGTTGCTACAATCATTCCGATTATACCAAAAAAATGTCCAAATATCAATAACCCTAGCATAATGGTTACAGGATGAAGTTTCATCGTTTTTCCCATTACTACAGGTTGTAAGAAGTAACTTTCTAAAGTTTGAGCCAATACCACGGCAATTAATACGAAAATTCCCGTCATTGGACTAATTGACAAGCCAACAATTACTGCTGGTGCTCCACCAATATAAGGGCCAATATAAGGAATGACATTTGTGATTGCACAAAATAAACCAAAGACCATTGGGGCTTCTAACCCAGCAATCGATAAAGCGATAGATTGAAAAATAAATAGAATAAACATAATTAAAAGAGTTCCATGAACATAACTTTTTAAGTTATTATTTAATCGATTTAGTAATGATATGGTATCTTTTTGATATTTTTTAGGAATCAAGCTATATAGATGCTTTTTTACATTATCAAAATCAAATAGCATATATAGGCCAACTAATAAACCAATTAACAAGTTAACTCCACCCGACACAATGTTAGAAATGATATTCATAATAGTAGTTGGTAAATCTACAGTTAGAGACTTACTTAGATTATTAATGCTATCATAAATACCTATTTTAATATCGGTAAAATTATAGTCTCCTAAATTATTCAGATTATCAAAAAAGTGATCGATATTATCTTTTAAATAATTAATAAAGTTGGGTACAGACTGGGCCAAATCATTTAACTGATTGGTAATGGATGGTACCATCAACCGAATCAATAGATAAATAAATGATAGAAAAATCACATAAACAAAAATCGCTCCTAAAATTCTACTTACACCTTTCTTATTTAAAAAAGTAACAAAGGGATCAAATAGCCATGCTAAAATAATTCCTATAAAAAGTGGAGAAATAATCGCAAACATTTTCCCGATAAAAGGAAGAATTCTCCAATCTCCTAACAGCTTGCTACAAATAAAGATTAAGCATACAATAGCTAGGATGAAAGCAATTTTTAATATATTCACTCCAATACGAATTCCCTCATTTAATTTGCCATAATCAATAGAATCGTTTTTTCGTTTTAACATATATCCTCACCTTTTTCTATCTCTTTACATAATATAGCATATTTTCCATTTTTATACTATAGTTTTTTTGTTTGAACTTAAAAAATAATAAAAAGGAAGTCTTGCTTCCTTTTTACATCATATCTTCAATGCTTTTTTCCATGTTCTTGGTCATTTTCTTAACATCTTTTTTTACTTGGTTAGCACCGCGTGGATTCATTTTCTTATACGCACACCATGCTCCATATCCACCTAGAGCAGTTAACACTAAAGAACCTGCGACTATACTACTTTTCTTCATAATATCACCTCATCACTTGAAAATATGATTAGTATATTTCTATACCATTACTATTATGAAAGTTTTTTTTATTTTTATACATTTTGAATATTGGCTATTAACATTTTTTTTAGTGTTGTGCGTCTTAAATTTACATCATTATTTTGAATTGCTTTTTCTAAAGCGGATATTTCTCCTATTAAATATAATTTCTTCTTAGCTCTTGTTACTGCTGTATAAATTAATTTTCGATAAAGCATTTTGCCATAGCCATTTACTAGTGGTATCATCACCATATCAAATTCGCTACCCTGACTTTTATGAATACTAATAGCATAAGCGTGTTTAAATTTTTGAAAATTAGTAGGTGTATATTTTACTTTGTTACCATCAAAATTAATATAGATTTCTTTTTTATTACCATTACGAATTTCTTCAATAATACCGATATCGCCATTAAAAACATTTTCATCTGGCATATTAGAAAGTTGGATTACTTTATCTTGTTCACGAAATACGGTGCCATTAATTATGATTTCTTTTTTCTTTATATCTTGAGGATTAAAAACATTTTGCAAACAAACATTCATCCTATCAATCCCATTTAAGGTTTTATACATTGGTGCTAGTACTTGGATATCTTGTTTTGCTTGTAGATAATCCTTCGCAATCTCAATCATCTTATTGGTTAAATTTGCTGCTGGAACGGGAATAAATGTTAAATCTTCTTGTTGATTGAATATACTTCTATCTAGTGAATCTTCATTAATTTGATAAGCAAGACTAATGATATTCGAATTTTCTTTTTGGCGATATAATTCTTTTAATTCTACTACGTTTAAAGTGTTGCTTTCAATCATATCTTTTAATAGTTCTCCAGGCCCTACACTTGGCAATTGATTGTAATCACCTACTAAGATAATTTTGGTATCATATTTTAATCCTCTTAACAAAGAGTCAAATAAATAGGTATCTACCATGCTAAACTCATCAATAATTACAAAATCAACTTCACTTTTATGATACTCATTAATTCCAAATTTATTATTTTCTTTGTTCCATTTTAAAAAGCGATGAATGGTAGATGCTGGTAAATTGGTAGATTCACTGATTCTTTTGCTAGCTCTTCCTGTTGGTGCCAATAACGCAATTTTTTCTGTTAATGTTTCATAAGACCAATGATGGATTTGGCGATATAATTCACTGATTGCTTTAATGATAGTTGTTTTTCCTGTTCCTGGTCCGCCAGTTACAATTAAAAAGTTTTTGACAAAGGAAAGTTTAATGGCTTTTAACTGTTCTTCATTATAGAAACAGGAAAAGTGATCTTCTACCATGCGTATCTTACTATCCAACTTTTTATCGATGTGATCTTTCATTCGCATTAAATAGCCGCAGCGCTTTGTGATGTTTTGTTCTGCTTCATACATTTTAGTCAAGTAGTATTTTTCCTCTTTTTGGATAATTTTTAAATCTAGTTCTAAATTTTTCAAAGCTTGATTCCAGTCGCTATCAGCTACTGGATTCCCAAGTACTCGAATTGTATATTCTAAAATTTCATTTGCTAACAGATAACTATGACCATATAAGTTGCATATTTCATCCATCGCATACAAAATGGCTGCTTGGATCCTCCTAACATCATCATTTTTCATTCCATTTTTTAAGGCAATGATGTCTACTTTTTTAAAAGTAATCTCCAAGATATCTTCCATCAATAAATAGATGTTATTTTCTAAAATAGTTGTTGTTTGTGATTTATATTTATAATAGATTAATAAGCTGTCTTTGGTAGAGAAGCCAAGTTCTCCCAAAGCAACAATGGTCTTATAACTTGCTTCATATTGTGTTAAAGTAGTATGCAAAAGATCAATTTGTTTTTGCGTGATTCCCGGAATTAACAGTAAATTATTTGGCTGTTCTAAGATAATGGTTAGGGTATCTCTTCCTAGATAAGTTACTATTTTTTCAGCAGTTTTTTCACCAATTCCTTTAAATAATCCACTACTTAAGAATTCCACAATGGCATCTTTTTCTTCTGGTAATACTCGTTCATAATTTTCTACTTGAAATTGTTTGCCATATTTTTGATGCTCTACTAAAGTACCATAAAAAAGATAAGTGTCCTCTTCATTTAATTCATGAAAATACCCGGTAAAAGGAATGGTATGATCTATAAATTCTTCGATTTCTAGAGAGTCCGATTCTTTTACTTTAAAAAGACCAACACAATAACCTGTGTCACTTTTAAATATATATTTTCTAAAATTTCCCTTGATATAAGTGCTCATCTTCCTTTTCCTCCAAAAAAAATATCCCTAAGGATATTATACCAAATTTCTTACTAATTTTCTTCCGCTTGATTCTTTTCAGTAAATAATTTTAGTGCTAAGTTGACTTCTTCTTGATCATCTAGTCCCACTAAATAAGTTTTTCCATTCTCTTCTATTTCTTTACGAATACAAATATCTTCTGTTTCTTTAGGATTTACTAAATAAATATAAGACTGGTGATTCCACTCAATTTTTTCTATTACATCATACTCTATTCCATTTTCCAATACTGCACGACTATTATCAATCATATTATCTTCCCCTACTTTTATACTCTTCGATTACTTGATCGGTTGCGACATCAATAGCATCCTGCTGTTTTTCAGATAATTGAAATAAGTCATCCTTATCAAAAGGTAAATATTCCGTCTCAGAATCTGAGATATTATTACCTAGGATGTCATAATTACTATTATCTAGTGTTTTTTTTGCCTCGTCTATCTCTCCTAGCTTCTCAATGGTATTCGTTATCAAATTTCCCATGTCTTGATCTTTTTGATAAGCAGCTATTTGGCTAGTTGTTAATTCTTGTTCCATTTTTTGCTCTAAAACAGTGTTATAGTGAGATACTTGATCTGATATTTCAATCGTTCCTATACCCACAGTAAGACCAACTGCTACTGTAGCCAAAGAAAAGATTATTGGTTTTACATTGTCTTTTACTTGTTTACCTTGCTTACCAGGATATTTCTTGCCATGCACTTCTTGTCGCATCTTTCCGTTTTGAATACTCTTTAGATACAAATTTTGTAATATTTCTCGTTCTTTTGCTTTTTCTTGAGCTATTTTTACCATGCTTAAATCTAGATTTTCCATTTCATTTACCTCGCTATCATTTACATTATATAATAAATCATTATAAAAATACAGTAAAATTTCATAAAAAGTTTCCCGAAACACTACCATAAGGTGCAAAGCAATCCATCGTTTTTCTAAGTTCCTTTCTTGGGTCTAAAGAACTCTGAATTTTTTTAGATTTTATATCTATCTGCGTATAATCTAAGTCTTGATCATTTAAGTGAAGATAAATATCTCCTAGTGTTGTTTCCAATTTACTTCTATCCGATACAATTCCATTTATTTTTAAATTTCCAGTTTTACTACTTATGTCACTATGATTGCCTTCTAAATTTTCAATTACTATCTCAGACTGATATCCTTCAATGATGGATGAAGTAATATTAGAATTCTTAATTTTAATATTTCCTCTTAGATCTGATATATTAACTCTTTGAGCATGAATTTTATGAAGAAAAAGATTTCCATTTTCTAAATGAATATTTATATTGGAAATGCTACTATTAGGGACAAAGATATGAACGGTTTTGGCCAATAAGTTAGGAGAATAAAACCAGTTTATATATTTCTTATTTCCTACATAACTACTGGCAATTTGATCATATAGATGTAAACATAACCCCTCTTCTGATTGAGATAATTTTCCAGAAATAGCAGTTTGCAAAATTGGAAAAGCAATATAAATTTTAGAAATTGTTTTTTCTTCTATTATAAAATTATATTTTTCACTTTCCAGTTTGATATTTAATATATGTTTATCCATCATCATCTTTCCTTTACTAGTTCTTTGGCAATACAATTGGGATAGGATAACTCTGTAATCTCTACTGTTACAATATCTTCGTTAGAATAGATTCCTTTTAATTTTACTGATAAATAATTACTAGTATGACCATAGCTATTATTATCTTTGGTTTGTTCTATTAAAACTTCTACTTTTGTATTTAAAAATTTTTTCATATATTCTTGTTCTAATTTTTCTGATAAAGAAATTAGTTTTTTAGCTCTTTCTTTTTTTATCTTAGCATCTACTTGATCTGGAAATTTGCTAGCCGGAGTTCCTTCTCTCACCGAATATGGAAAAACATGGATTTTAGAAAATTTCATTTTCTTGCAGAACTCATAAGTTTTCTTAAAATCTTCTTCCGTTTCTCCAGGAAATCCAACAATTACATCTGTAGAGATAGAGATGTCAGGTCTAATATTGCGAATAGCTGCAATTTTATGTTCAAAATATCTTGTATCATATTTACGATTCATACGCTTTAAAGTCGAGTCGCTTCCAGCTTGCAGTGGAATATGCAAATGATCTGCAATCACTGAATCGTTTTTCAAAATATCTAAAACTTCCTTGGTTAATTCCGTAATTTCGATGGAAGAAATACGCAAGCGATATAAATTGGGAATATTTACAATCTCTTTTAGTAGTGAAGCAAAATCTGTATTCAAATCTCTCCCATAATTCCCGGTATGAATACCCGTTAAAACAATCTCTTGGTAACCATTATTTACTAAGGTTGTGATTTCTTCGATTACTTTTTCTTTTTGTTTACTACGACATTTTCCACGTACATAAGGAATAATACAGTAGCTGCAAAAATTTTCACATCCATCTTGAATCTTTACAAAAGCTCTCGTTCTACCAACAAAATTTTCAATCTCCATATCTTCAAATTCATTTCCTAAATTGGAATACACATTTTGAATATTTTTTTGATTCTCAAAAAATTCTTCTACTAGATCCACCACTTTACTTTTTTCTTTGTTCCCAATATAAATATTTACACCTTCTATGGAATAATCTTGATTAGCCTGAATAAAACATCCCATTACTACAACACAAGCATCAGGATTTCTTCTAATAGCCTGGTGAATCATTTTGCGGCTTTTACTATCACTTTGATTGGTTACGGTACAAGTATTGATAATATAGACATCACAAACATCTTCAAAAGAAGAAATCTCATATCCTCGTTTTTGAAACAAGGATATCACATATTCACTTTCATAGGCATTGACTTTACAACCCAATGTACAAATACCAACTTTCATCTGTTCATCCCCTCGTATACAAAGTAGCTAAATTATACCATAAAACGAAAAAAAAGGAAAGAATTTCTCTTATCCTTTATCATTTTAAACTATTTTTTAGTTGATTTAACCAACATGAACATCACGACCATTCCAACTTTTAAAACTAGGATTTAATGATAATCTTTTTGCTCTACTTTCTTTTCTTTCCTCACTAACATTAACATTTCTAATATTATCTAGGGCATTCTTAAAGTATTGAATTGCCGTTTCATCATCAATATTAGGATGTGCTATTTTTATTTTTCGATAGATTGCCTGTGCCAAATCCAAATTACAAGCAATCTTGGTTTCTATACCAGTAAGATAAGCAGAATATCCTCTTTTTTTCTTAAAATAGTTATACATAATCTCTTTGTCAAAAGGTAAGTATCTCCTATCACAATCTAAAACACTATTATCTAAACCGCATTTAATACAGCCAGAACTTTTGTCTGTACGACCTTCCCATCTATCATGTTCTATTTTAGAAAATACTAATATATGACTACAAGAATCATATTCTTGTTCTTTCATTGTAGTAAATAGCCTAAGTTGATTAGCATATAGGCTTTTATTTTGTTTTTCTAATTCAAAATATCTTTTTATGCTTTCATTCTCTTCCAGTACCTTCATCTCTTTTATAATGCGATTTCTTAATTCTATTATTTCATCATATTCTTTCTTTAAATTATCCATATAGCACTCCTCCCATAATTATTATACACGATTTCCTATGTAAATTCTATATTCCTTTTAGGTTTTTAGCAAAAGAAAAGAAAACTAAAAGCTTTCATATATACCTACTATTTTACTAAAAACTCTTATTTTGCAAGAAAATAGGAAAATCATCGTCATCGCTATCATCATCAAAATCATCGTCCATTACTTCGATTTCACGAGGAGTACTTCTTCTAGTTGTATTTTGAACATTATTATATAGTGGCTCTTTTGCTTTCTCGTTTTTATCAAAACCTGTAGCAATTACAGTAACAATTACTTCATCGGTTAAATTTTCGTTAATAACAGAACCGAAAATCGTATTAATATCTGTATTAGAAGCTGCACGGACTACTTCAGCTGCTTGCTCTGCTTCAAACAAAGTTAAATTTACTCCTCCAGTAACATTGATAATCGCATTCGTTGCCCCTTGAATACTAGTTTCCAATAGTGGAGAAGAAACAGCTTGTTTGGCAGCTTCTGCTGCCCTATCTTCACCCATTCCGATTCCAATACCGATAATTGCCTTTCCTGAATTTTGCATTACTGCTTTTACATCTGCAAAATCTAGGTTAACAAGTCCTACTACAGCTATCAAATCGGAAATAGATTGAACACCACGACGAAGAACATTATCAACTTCTTTGAAAGCTTCTAACATCGGTGTTGTCTTATCAATGATTTCTCTTAATCTATCATTAGGAATCACAATCAAAGTGTCTACATGCTTCTTTAATTCATCTAGCCCCTTCAACGCATTTTCCATTCTACGTTTTCCTTCAAAACCAAATGGTTTGGTTACAATCGCAACAGTTAGAGCTCCTAAGGTTTGAGAAATTTCAGCTATTACTGGAGAAGCACCTGTTCCAGTTCCTCCACCCATACCACAAGTGACAAATACCATATCCGCTCCACTTAGAGCATCCTCAATCTCTTTTTTACTTTCTACAGCAGCTTCTCTTCCTACATCTGGATTCGCTCCTGCCCCTAAGCCATCTGTTAAATTAGCACCAATCTGAATTTTAACATCAGCTTTGGAATTATTTAAAACCTGTAAATCTGTATTGGCTACAATAAACTCTACCCCTTTTACTCCTGATTCAATCATTCTATTTACAGCGTTACAACCTGCTCCACCAACACCAATTACTTTTATTTTAGCAAGTTGATCCATTTCTAAACTATTAAACATATACATCCTCCTCATTCACCAGAAAAATATCCAAATACTTTACTAATAATATTATCATGAAAATTATTAGATGTTTTTCCTTTTGTTGATATTAAATTAACTGCCTCTTTCTCACTTACCATAGAATAAGATAATCCCCTTAAATCAAGTTTATTGTGAAAGTACTTTATAATTCCATAACTGCTAGAATACATATTACTTCGAATTCCCATTGTACTAATATCTAAAGTAGAACATCTTCTATCAAAAATATTTTCTACTACATACTCAAAACCTGCAAGTTCGCTTATTCCCCCTGTGATTATTATATAACTAATTTCCCTGTTTGTTAAGAGATTAATTTGTTTTTTCGCAAGTCTTAATAAATCTACTAATCTTGCTTCCACTACTTCCGATACTTCCAATTGGTTTAAGATAATATCTTCCCCCGCTTTATTCGTTAATTCTATCGTATCATTTACATCAGAGTATCTGGTGTTACTAACAGCAAAACTTTCTTTCAGCACTCTAGCTTGACTACGTTTCAAATTATATACATAGGCTAAATCTTTGTCAATCAGCTTACTACCGCTATTTATAATCTCATTTTTTATCATAATACCTTTATTGAAAATAGAAACTTCTGTTTTCGAATACCCAATATTAATAATGGCGGATATTCCTTTATCAAAATCTGGATTTTTGGCTACATAGTAATCACCAATAGTTCCATATGTTACATCTACTGCTTCTATTCCACAACTTTTCAATAAACGAATGGTATTTCTAAAATTTTCTTTAGGAATAGAAGTAATTACCGCTTTTACAGAAAGATTATTTCCCATCAATCCCTTCGGATCTTTAACTGCTTCTTGATCATCTACTTGAAAAGAAATAGGAGTAATCGTAATTAGTTCCCTATTTTCCTCAACTCTACCTAATACAGCATCCTGAAAGACATTATTGATATCATTAGAAGATACCATATGATTTTCATCTTCTATCGTTGTTTTCCCTTCCACCATATCAAAAGTTCTATCCATAGAAGATACGGTTACAACCGCCTGATCGATGGTAATACCTAGCATCTCTTCTACATTCTTTTTGGCTTTCATCAAATAAGAAGATGCCTCTTCTAAATCTATAATTATCCCATTTTGAATTCCTTTACATCTAGTATTAGAAGCAGCTAAAACATGAAATTTATTATTGACTACTTCACACACTACAATCTTAATACTGAAACTACCAAGGTCAATACCAGTATATATTTTTTTCATTTTCTTTAGCTTCCTCTCTCCACTATTCTATATCTCATTATACAATAAAATAAAAGTCTTGAAAAGCAAAAACAGAAAAAAAGAAAAACTCTTCATCCAGAATTTTTCTTATTTCTAATGATTTAACCATTGAGTCAATTGATCTTTTGCAATAAAGCCAATATTTTTTTTCACTAAATTTCCATCTCGAAATAATAAAATAGTAGGAATACTCATAATACCATACTCTCTTGCTAAATCTTCATGTTGATCGACATCTATTTTGATAATTTTCAGATTGGGATTTTCTTTCCCTATTTCTTCAATAATCGGATGCATCATCTTACATGGTCCACACCAAGTAGCATAAAAATCTACTAGCACCAGCCCTTCTTTTTTCTCTTCATTAAAATTTCCATTTTTGAATTCTATTATCATAACAATCTCCTATCTATATTTATTAATAACACTATCAATACCAGTTACTTCTATTTTTTTAGCATCTACTAATTTTACCACATACTCTGGTGTAATAATTTTATGTTCTAACATCACATCGATAGATCTTAAATTTAAAGTATTCGCATCCATCTCTTGTTCATAGTAGTCATTACCAAGTTCATATAAGTCATAAAAGGTATCTACAAAACCCCCAGCTACCTGCGATAATATAGGTGTAGAATTTAAAATGGGATCTGTCAATTTACTTCCTTCCATTATCTTTAAATTAAAGCCTGGCTGCCTTAAGAAAAATAGAACTAAAAAGGTAATAATAAATCCTTCTATAATTCCTACTATAAATCCCAAAATTTTAGAAGGAATTCCCAAAATAATCGTAAATTTTAATATTGTTTCTATTACTCCAGTAATTCGAATTAAAACTCCTAATATTACTTCTAAAATGAAGATAACTAAAATAAAAGATATAATTTGATACAAAATAATGTTCAAACTTGTAACATTGGCAAAACTTCCACCAAAATTGAAAAATGGCAAATGCAAACTTAAGAATTCTGCAATTGGGTTCTTCAAATAGAATGCAAGAATAACGATAATCACAAACCCAACAGTAGAAACTAATTGTTTTAGTACGCCTCTTTTAAAACCCGCTACACCACAAGCTAGAATCAGTAATATAATAATGGCATCTACAATATTCATATACTTCACCCTTCCTTATTATATTCATTATAGCGCTATTTTATTTATCCTGCAAAGAATTTTATCGATTTTTACCAGTTTTTTCTTGGCTTAGCAACCTACCTTTTCTAAAAGTTACCTTGTGCATGATTCGTTCTGGATTCTTTTTTTCTTTGATACTTCTAGCATTTTTTAATATTTGTTGTTGTTCTAACTCTGATACTATTCTTTTGTTACTAGGATTATCAAAAGGATAAGAAATATCTTCGCCTACTTGTTCAAAGTAGTGAAGTTGTTTATTCATCAAATATAATAAGTAAGAGGTGTCTTCTTTTAAATCCGCTTCTACTTGATCATATTGTTGAGTTAAATTATATATAACATTCATAATTTCTTGATTTTGTTTTCCTTTTTCATCTTCTAAACTAGGCTCTACTTTTGCTAAATCGGATATATAAATGACATTATTAGCCCTTTCTTCGTATATTAAATACCAATCTTCACCAAGATAAATGTTACTATCGAAAAAATCAGCTTGTGACGAATCTTGATGAGTAAGCATATCTTTTGGAAAACTGCTTTTTTCAATATCTTTTACTTTTTTTGTAGTATAGTTATGAATATTCTTATCTTGTTCTAAAATAACCCTTCGTGGATCTCGATAAATAGGAACAAGAGGTTCTATTTTCGCTAAACACAAATCTTCTATGCTTCCTGCTATTACATATTGAGTACTCTTACTATCTGTATAAGCAATTCTTTCTTTATTAAAATATACTTGAGTAGAATTATAATTAACAGGTTGAAAATTAGAAAGAGTCGATTTTTTTCCAGCAATAAAATAATTTTGATTTACCTGGATTGAAGAAGAAAAATAATTAGATAATCTTAAATCATCATTACCATTTCCAGTAGTAACTAAACGTATAACTTCTCTTTCTTGTAGTTTTTGTAGTTCTCTTAATTCTTTTTCCTTATTTATAGAAAGAGATTTTTCAACTGTTTTCTTCCTGGCTTGGATATAATTTTCTACTTCTTTTTTACTTTTTTCAATAATATATTTTCCATCTAATTCTAGCACTCTGGCTACTGCTTCTTTTAAACTAGCAGGACTATTTTTGAAATAGGAAGTCGCCTCAATATTATCATGACAATAAAGATTATTATTTTGCCAATCCCAAGATTGTGTTAACAAAATCCATTCTCCATCTTGTAAAAGCATAGTTACAAATATACCACCATCACTACTACTTACAGCATGAGCTATACAATTATGACCAAGTCCCCCATATCTTTGACAGCAATTAGTATAATTGGTTTCTCCTACTAGCATAGCAAAAGGATCATCTCTTCTTAATAGTTCAGCTTTAATTGTATAGCCATTTACTTCATAAATATTACTTCTTTTTACTAAAGAGGATAGATGCCTACTATTATTTTTTTCAAATACTTCTTGATAATAATCAAAAGCTTCTTGATTAACTACTCCTGCTTTTTTTTACTTCCAGAGATAATTCGTAATTTCCATCATGATAATTAAAAATTACATTTTCTAAGCAGTCTAGCACTTGCTTTAAAGTAATCTTTTCAATTCCTGCTTGTGTTTTATAATATTTTTGTATCCCATCAAATTTCTTTTGGATATTTTTTATATTCGATTGTAGCTTTTCATCATCTAGTATAAAAGGTAAATTTTCTATAAAAAACTGATAAAACTCTGCATTAAATTCTTTTTGGCAGCCATCGAACATTCTATGAAGGCTACTATAATTCACATGACCTATTAAATCATGGTTGAAAAGAATTTTACAAATATCTTCATCATCATAATATTCTTCTTTTAATTCATACTCCTCTACATAAGTAATAATATAATATTCTTTGACAAAATCATTTATTTGTTTTCCATATGTACCAGAAAATTTTTTTATTTTTTTCATTTTTCTTCACTCAGACTGATTTTTAAGTATGGTAAAAATTCTTTTGGAATTTGAACATTTGGCTTCAAGATAAAATATGGACTATTAACTTTTTGAAAGCAGTTATCTCGAAGTGGTAATCGTTGATATTGTGCTGTAACTAATCGATAAGGTTTATTCAAAATAAATTTTTGAAAGTTTTGAACTCTAGCATCTTTATTAGAATCTTGTTCAAACAAACCAAAAACTCCAATCATTTCTACAAGAGCTTCTGCCATCTCTGCATTATCCTTAAGAACACCCCTAGAATAAAATGTAGATTGAATCTGATTCCAAATATTTAGATGGAATTGCTCTGTTAATTTTAAAGAAAGTCTAGAAAATAATTCAGTTTCTATATTATAATTTTTTCTCATTTTATAAAATAAATTTTTAAATTTAGAAATAGCCTTACTGCCATATATCATTTGACTATTCATTAACTGATTGATGTTGGAATTAGACAAAAACTCATTTAAGCTATGATATTTTTCCTTTAAAATAGAATTTGCATATAAATATAAATAATTCGTAACAATTGCTCGAGTATCTCCTTTTTCTTCTTGTTTTAAATCCATCATACCCCATGGTGTATTTATTAACGAAGTACAACCTTCAAAAGCCTTATTTTCTACTTCAGTAATATTATCATGTAGGCTGGTTAACGAGGTACAGCCTTCAAAAATTTCATTTCTTACTCTAGTAATATTATTAGGTAGACTGGTTAACGCAGTACAGTCTTCAAAAATTTTTTCTCCTACTGTAGTAATACTAGTAGTAATACTATTAGGTATGTTGGTTAACGAGGTACAACCTTTAAAAGCATAACCTCTTACTGTAGTAATACTATCAGGTAGGCTGGTTAACGAGGTACAACCTTTAAAAGCATAACGTCCTACTGTAGTAATACTATCAGGTAGGCTGGTTAACGAGGTACAACCTTTAAAAGCCCAATCTCCTACTGTAGTAATGCTATCAGGTAGGCTGGTTAACGAGGTACATTTAGCAAAAGCAGCCTCTCCTACTGTAGTAATACTATCAGGTAGGCTGGTTAACGAGGTACAACCGTAAAAAGCATAACGTCCTACTGTAGTAATACTATCAGGTAGGCTGGTTAACGAGGTACATTCAGCAAAAGCATGATCTCCTACTGTAGTAATACTATCAGGTAGGCTGGTTAACGAGGTACATTCAGCAAAAGCAGCCTCTCTTACTGTAGTAATACTATCAGGTAGGCTGGTTAACGAGGTACAACCTCTAAAAGCATGATCTCCTACTGTAGTAATACTATCAGGTAATACAATAGCAGAGGCTTTCCATCCTCTAAACACATCAGCATCAATCTCTTTGACACCTTCTGGTATTGTAATAACACCATCTATAATATCCTTTTTACTTACTTCTTTTAAAACTCCATCTACAATTCTCATCTATATCACATTCCTATAGTATAGTATAACAATTTTTAATTTTCTTGTCCACAGATTGTAAAAGGACAAAAATTTCTGTATAATAGCCTTAGTATATTAGAAAAGGTGAAATTATGAACTGTGTTATTCGTGTTAGTGATCAAACAAAAGAAAAAATAATGAAATATTACGAGGATAAAAAAAGAGATAAAGTAATCCCTTATGTTGTTTTTCAAGCACAAGATGGAGATACTGTAGTTACTATGTACGAAAGTGGTAAAATTATGTTTCAAGGAACTAGTGCTGATGTAGACTCTGCTATGTGGTTAGAAATGGATGGACAAAACAAGCAAAATAGTCCTGAAATGAAAGAAAAAGAAAAAAAATATTACTACTGTTCTTCTATCGGTTCTGATGAAGTTGGTACTGGCGATTACTTTGGTCCGATTGTAGTAACTGCTAGTTTTGTGAAAATGGAAGATATTCCTTATCTGGAAGAATTAGGCATTAAAGACTCTAAAAAATTAACCGATGAAAAAATATTAGAAATAGCTCCTAAAATAGCCAAACGAATCTCTTATAAAAGTATCATTCTTACCAATTTAGAATATAACGAAAAACATGCCAAAGACAATAATATGAATAAAATTAAAGCAATTTTGCATAATAAAGTTTTATATCAATTGGTACAAGTCACTAAAGAACCGTTTGATTATATCATTGTAGATGAATTTGCTAAAGAGGCTAGATACTATGATTACATCAAAGAATCTACTGAAATACAAAGAGGAATTACTTTTATGACCAAAGCAGAAGATAAAAACTTAGCAGTTGCTTGTAGTAGCATTATTAGTCGTTATCTTTTCTTAAAAGAATTTAATAAACTTGCGGATAGTTTGCATATTCCTCTTCCAAAAGGTGCCGGTCCTCAGGTGGATTCTATTGGAGAAGAAATTGTTCAAAAATATGGGGAAGAAAAACTAAAAGAAGTTGCCAAATTAAACTTTGCTAATACGCAAAGAATATTAAAGACCGTAATCTTTTAAAAAACGGTCTTTTTATTTGCTATTATCGAATTCTTTATCTAGTAGTCCTTCATGAACACTTTCTTCTGGGTTATTTAAAAATACTTCTTCAATACGATCTACTCTACATTTTTCAGCTCTTATGATAGAGTCTACTTTTTCAACGGCTTGATCCAATTCATCATTCACTACCACATAGTTGTATTTTGTTACTTCGTTGATTTCTTGATAGGCTCTTTTAAACCTAGCTACTATTTTTTCTTCACTATCTGTACCGCGATTTACCAACCTATTCTTTAGCTCTTCCATAGAAGGTGGCATAATAAAAATAAACAAAGCTTCTGGTATTAATTCTTTTATTTGCAAAGCTCCTTGAATTTCGATTTCTAATATGACATCTATTCCCTGTTTTAAATATTCTTCTATTTGGTATTTGGGAGTTCCATAATAATTTCCATTATATTCAGCATATTCTAATAAATTTCCATTTTTAATATTTTCTTCAAATTTTTCTCTGGTTACAAAGAAATAGTCCTTTCCATCCTTTTCCTGGCCACGTGGTAATCTTGAAGTCATGGAGATAGAAACCCATATATTCGTTTCTTTTTTTAATAATCCCTGAATGATACTATCTTTTCCGGCTCCACTTGGTCCACTGATTACAATTAATATTCCTTTTTCATTTTGTTTAATAATAGGCATAATACCACTCCTTAGTAGCATCATTATAGTATAAATCCTGTATTAAGACAAGAAAAAAGAGACCAAAGTCTCCGTTTTCTTAAAATAAAATTTTTGGTAAAATGTATACTACCACAAAAGTAGCTACGCTAATAGCAGGAACAAATACATAAGCTAATTTATTTTTATCTACATTCGTAGTCTCATGAATACCTTGATATAAATGTGTTAAATAGAATATGCCTGCAATTAATAATACAATAAGCATAAATTTCATAGAAATATAATTTAAAATGATTGCTACTACTGTTGTAATTGTTGTAAAGACAGAGCATACTCCTACTAAAGAAAAAGCTTTTTTGATATCTATTTTATCTTTCAAGATAGCTCCTGCTATTAAATAAATCATCAGTGCTGTTACAGCAAATCCTACTGCCATAAATAAGAATCCATAAAAGAAGGTTTTCATAAATGGAACTTCAACTGCTGTACTCATTGTAAGTAGTGAACCATAACTATTCATTCCCATCAAAGATGTTAATAGTCCTGTTGCTTCACTAGCGAAACAATATAAGAACACACCACTAATAATACAATTTAACACCAAAGCAATTAACCCTAATATAAAGTTATCTGATGTTGCAAATTTCTTTAAAGTAGCCGCTGGTTTTACAAAAATTCCTTTTATGATTTCTATGTAAGAATTTACACATTCATTAAAATCAAAACCATGAGAAGCTGTGGTAGCTACTGTTTCACTAGTTGTAACAGTTTTGCTACAATCACATACTTGCCCTTCTTCTAATTTTTTACCGCATTTTGTACAAAATTTTGCCATTTTATAAATCTCTCCTATCTCTTTTAATATCTAGAAAAATAATCATCTAGATCTTCTACATCGGTTAAATAATACTCCCCTTGATCATAAGCTAAAACAACAGTTATGTAGCTATAATCTGAATCGCTATGTGTTTCTACCTCATCTGACCAATTGGTATAATTGATGGTATAGTCATAAGATACCCTTAATTCTACTTCTAACTCCCCATTACTATTTAGTGTTAGATCATAGATGGATATTTCTGTGAATTCAATACTAGTTAAAGTATTAGTTGCTTCGCTTAAATCTGAAACAAAATTATTATAGCTAGTTTCTAATTTACTAAGGTCTAAATCACCATGCTCAAAATTAGATTGAATCTCACTAAATTGTTTTTTGTTGATAGCATTGGTATAAATTGTTGTTAGGACTTCTTTTCCTTTAGCTGTAATTTTTTCTTTTGTAGCTTCGCTCAAACTATCTTCATCAAAAGATACGGTATAGGTCTTATAATAAGAAGAAGGGGTAACTTGTTCTTCTAATTCTAACCCGTTAGCTAATGTTGCTTTTAGAGTAGTTGCTGTAGTAAATACCTGTGGAAGAACATAAGCATCATATTGTGAAGTACTCTGTTCTGAATCTAAGTATTTTTTATCTACCGCAATTCCTGCATAAGTTAAAGTTGCACCTTTTGCTACTTTAATCGTATAGTCTTGCAATACCATATTCTCTGCTGAAATATCGCTTATTTTCCAATTGTCAAAAATTAAAAACTTCTTGTCCTTTTGCTTTGTTAAATGAACAGAATCTGTTTTTTCACTACTACTACCTTTGGTAGTATATTTGAAGTTTACTGTTGCACTTAGTTTGCTGTCACCATAAGTAACATCTGTAATTGTATAATTTACAATATTGGATTCTGTTTTGTTACCACTAATCAAATCCGTAAATATTTTTTTAGAAACAAAGGTTTTATCTCCTTCTAATTCTAAATACTGATATAATTTATTACCATCTTGATTGATCACAGCTTGAATATAATCTTTGGCAACTGCTTTTGGACTGGTTGCATCACTTCCAATTTTGTATCCAACTCCTAAAAGAACGGCTACAGCCAAAACCACGATTATAATGATTTTGTTTTTCTTAGACATCGGTTGCCTAGGTTTCTTTGCCACATTAGTAACATTTTCATGATTTTCTTCTTGTACTAATGGTGCCCCACACTCTGAACAGAAAGTATCCCCTTTCTTGTTTTTGGCACCACATTCACCACAAAACATTCTTTCACTCCTCTCTATTTTAAGATTACAATTTTCGACTGTTATTGTCAAGAAAAAACATACACTTTTTCCTAATTTCAGTGTATGTCTATAAAATTAAATTATTTCTGATTTTGGCATGAATTTTTTATCAAAAATAAGAAAGGATTATCAAAGGTTGTTTTATCCCATTTCGAATATTCATGTTATTGGCTACTTTTCTTGTTTCCAATATAGTCTTTAATGTCTCCATTAAAAAATTCCCAAGTAGCACGAATCACAATATAAATAGGCAAACCCATCATAATACCCCAAAAACCAAATAAACTACTACAAACGCCAGCTGTAAAAATAACTAATACCGGATTTATATGATTGGTTTTTCCATATATATGAGGAGAAACTACATAACCATCAATATTAGGAAAAATAAAGATAACCAATAAAGTTGCTACAAATAATTTAGTAGATACTACACTAGCAGTCAATACCGCAATGATATTAGTAAAAATTCCTCCAAAATAAGGAATTATAGTAGTAATGCAAGCAAGTATCCCCAACAAAAGCCAACTTGGATGGCCAATCAGTTTAAACAAAATAGAATATTCAAAAAATTGAAAAACCATGAAAAGTGCTAAACCATGCAAATAATTTCCTATTTCATGATCCACTACTTGAATATATTGATATTCTTTGGAATGTGTTTTTAAATATCTCTTGATCCATATTCGAATTTTATCCATATCTATTAACAAATAGATACCTACCATTAATACGATAATTGCATTGGTGAAAAAGCCAATACTTTTTCCCAAAATATCGATTGTACCAGTTGAAATATAAGTTCCTAAATCTTTAATGAGTTGATTTAAAGTATCTACAATTGCTACTTGATATTCTCCTAAATCAATATCAAAGCGAAAAGAAATGTCACCCATTACTTGAGGAATCATTTTGGAAAAAATAACTAATTGTTCATAGATTGCTGGTAGGGTAACCCATAATATTCCTATTAGCAAGCCAAAAACCATTAAAAGCACAAAAAACAAAGCAAGTCCTCTATGGACTCCTTTGTTTTCTAATTTTTTTACAAAAAGATTTAATATATAAGCAAAGATAAAAGCCAATATAAATGGTATAAAAATATGAAAAATTTTTAAAATGATGCTACTCCAGTAATGACTTGTGGTTGCCACTATATAAATAATAGCCATGAACAGCAAAATGTTTACCAATCGATAGTTTAGCTTGTTACTCATCCTATCACCTTTCTAACCAAATGGTAGTAGGTCCATCGTTTATAAAATCGATTTGCATATTGGCTCCAAAAATGCCAGTTTCTACTTTTACGAATTTTCTTAACTCCTCGTTAAAAGTATCATATAATGCTTGTGCTTTATCTCCAGCTAGAGCCTTCAAATAACTAGGTCGATTTCCTTTTTTAGTATCTGCATATAAAGTAAATTGAGAAATAGATAATACCTGTGGCTGTTTTTGTTCCAAAATACTTTGATTCATGATCCCATTTTCATCCTCAAAAATACGTAAATTTACTATTTTTCTACATAAATATTGAATCTTTTCTAGATTATCATTTTCTGTAAATCCAACGAATAAAACCAATCCTTCTTCTATTTGCCCAACCACTTCATTGTCTACTATGCATTTTGCAGCTTTACTTCTTTGTACCAATACTCTCATCGCATCAACCTTTCTATTTTGGTAACATAAGCTAGTTTTTCTAGTTCTTTAGATACTTTTTCTAAATATTCTAAATCTCTTACATATAAGGTAACCTCATAAATCGTATCTTTTCCTTCATGTAAAGTGAAAAAGCGGTCGATATGAATATCAAATATGCTTAACTTTTGCATCATTTCCATTAGTTTATTTTCATTTGTATTGGTATGAATCAAAATCACAGTTTCATATTTATCTTTTGTATTCGAATTCCAACTTACCAAAACAGTACGATTATCTAAGTACTCTAGATTATGACAACTCTTTCTATGAACACTAATACCATTACCCTTGGTAATATATCCTATGATTTCATCTCCAGGAATAGGATTACAACAATTCGCTAAATTTACTTTTACTTTATCTATTCCTGCTACCACTACATCTGAATTGTTATCACTAGCCTTAGGAATTATTTTTTTAGGCTTAGGTTGCTCCTCTTCTTTCTTATATATCATATTGACAATGGTACTAGCAGCATGCTTTCCATTTCCAATTTCTAAGTATAATTCTTCTAAGTCTTCTACTTTGAATTCTTTCAAAAGTTTGGCTTCATTTTCCGGTGTGAAAAAATCAGAAAAAGCAACTTTTCTTTTTCGAAGTTCCTTTTCTAAAGAATCTTTTCCGCGTTCGATATAGATTTCTTTTTCATTTTTGGAAAAAAAGGCACGGATTTTGTTTCTAGTTTGAGAGGATTTCACAATATTTAACCATTCTTGTGAAGGTCCTTTTGAATTTTTAGAGGTATTGATTTTAACGATATCATTATTTTGTAGTTCATAATCAAGGGGAACGATGCTATTATTTACAATGGCACCTACCATAGTTTCTCCTACTCTAGTATGAACTTTATAAGCAAAATCAATAGGGGTTGCTCCCTTTGGTAGTTCGATAATATCTCCTTTGGGAGTAAAACAGTAAATATTATTATTTAAAACCTCATCTTTCACGCTATTTACAAACTCTTCACTACTCATTTTATCTTCATTTAATTCAATGATGGATTTAAAAAACTGCAGTTTTTGTTCCGTAGTATTTTGCATCAATTGGCTAGCGTCCTTATGTTCTTTATAAGCCCAGTGCGAAGCAATTCCGTTTTCTGCTACTTCATCCATATCATAAGTACGAATTTGAATTTCAAATAAGTATCCATCTACTCCAAAAACAGTAGTGTGTAGAGACTGATACATATTCGTCTTTGGCATCGCAATGTAGTCTTTAAAGCGTTTTGGGATTGGTTTAAATTTAGAATGAATAATTCCTAATGCCAAGTAACATTCTTGCTCGGTATGTACTAAAATTCTAAGAGCTAGTAAATCATAAATATCGCTAAATTTTTTACCTTTGTTTAGCTTGTTATAAATGCTATAAATACTCTTGGCTCTTCCTTTGATTTCATGAGGAATATTATGTTCGTTTAATAATTCTGTTACCAAATGCATCATATCATTTACGGTATTATCACGCTCTAATTTTGTTTTATCTAATCTCTCAGCAATATCATAAAATACATCTGGTTTTAAATAACGAAGGGATAAATCTTCTAACTCACTTTTAATTTTATGAATTCCTAGGTGATGGGCAATAGGCGCTAATATTTCTAAGGTTTCTTTGGCGATCTTCTTTTGTTTTTCAGTAGAAAGAGCATAAAGAGTTCGCATATTATGTAAACGATCGGCAAGTTTTACTATAATCACTCTTACGTCTTCGCTCATTCCAACGATAATTTTTTTATAGTATTCTATTAAATATTCGTTTTCTGTAGAAAAATGAATTCTTCCTAATTTAGATACTCCATATACTAAATTGGCTACTGTGGGTCCAAATAATTCTGCTAGTTCTTCTTTTTCCACTCCACAATCTTCGATAGTATCGTGTAATAAGCCTGCAATCAGAGTATCTGTATCTGCATAAACAGCAGTTAAAATAATTGCTGTATTTAATGGGTGAAGGATATAAGGCTCCCCTGATTTACGATATTGTCCTTTATGGGAGCTTTCAGCAAATTGATATGCCCTTCTGATTTTCTCTAAATTTTCCTCTTCTGGAATATAAACACTTGCTTTTTCTATTAAATCTTCTATTGTATATTCTACTATTTTACTCATTTATACCATCTCCAAAACTATTAAATAATATCTTCTGTTGTTTCTTTTATTTCTTTATTTAAAATATCTTCTACCATTTGCGATAATGATAGTTGAACAGATTGTTTCCAAAAATGATTTACAAAATAATTCCATAGTTCTTCTTCTGAAATTTGATAATTTTTCTTTTTTAGCTCTTTTTTGCGCAATCGTAAAGCAGGCATTAGACGTTGTTTTAATTCTTCAACACTAGAAAAATGAATATCCATAATACCACCTACCTTGAATCTATTATATACGAATTTTTTATTTTAAGAAAGTTTTTCCATCAAAAGAACCAATAATATCTATTTTATAGAAGAAAAGAAAGCATTCAAAGCTTTCTCTAATTAACAGAAATCAAAGTGATTCGGGCAAATCCGTTTCCAGATCTAACGCCACTTTGCATAGCACCATTGCTAACTCCACCAATGTAGCCAGAACCACCTCCGCCACCACTGGTATAATATGCTGCTACAGCAGAAGCACCTCCACCATAGAAGCCTCCGCCACCACCGGCTCTCCAATTATCACCATTACCACCTTGACCATAACTACCATTTTCACTATTATAGACATTTACAATATAATCTCTTCCAATTCCTCCTAAGCCGCCAGAGGATTGACCTCCACCAGTTGCTAGTCTTTCAAAACAGCCAGGATTAGCATTAATGCAGTTTCCAGAATTACCTCCAGAGCTACCAACTTCGCCACCACCGGCTCCTCCTAAAGATGAGGTGGGGTTCGTTCCAGCATTAACAGTTCCACCGCCACCACCGCCGGCTACAATATAGAGATCAGAAAGAGCAGTAAAAGATAATAAGGTATTGGTTTTACTAATATGAGTAGCGCCACCACCAGCACCACGTGCATCTGATGCATCACTAGTTCCACTACCACCGCCATTAAATCCGCCACTACCAGTGCCTACAGTCGGCTGATTTCCAACTGCTATATAAAGAACTGCATCGCGAGTAGAAATAATATTACCATAAGAATATCCACCTAGGCCGCCATTAGAAGTTCCTCCTTGAGCGCCATATACCTCTAACTTATAGGTTCCACTACATGGTATAGTAAAGGATTGTACTCCTCCAGTATAATTGAACTCCCATGTTTGTCCTGGCGTATAACTACATAAATTAATATCATAACTATAATGGTTCCAGTTTCCCCCATTGCTCCAATGTCCTGCTTTATCTAATGCCTTAACATAAATATCCCATGTTCCAGCACTATTTAAATCAAATGTTACACTCGTTGATTGAAGATAATTACTAGAATATAAACCTCCATTTAAATATACTTCATATTGGATGGCTTCTATTCCACTATAACTGTCACTTGCTGTATATGTAATATTTTGTTTATCCTTATATCCTCCGCTTCCGACATTCGCATTGATCACTGGCACTGTCTTATCTATTTTTACGCTAATACTACAACTTCCTATATTTCCCGCTTCATCCGTTACCATTCCCGTTACTGTAGTTCCTGCTGTTTCTTCTGTGATCGTTTTTTTACTAATGATTTGACTTACTATACTACTTACTTCTTCTTCGATACTTTCAAAGCCAATTCCAACATCACTGATATACCAATTATTATTTCCTAGTGTCCCACTTTCTACTTTTAAACTACATCTTGGTACCTCTCTATCAATCTTTAAACTATAAGT
>CALVSR010000009.1 GCA_944359075.1 uncultured Bacilli bacterium | reverse complement strand
CAAAATGCCTTTCCAATTAGTGATTCTCAAGGAAAGATGCAAATGGGAACTGGAAATGTTTTTGATTTTAAAGTAACGAGTACTACTCCTAGAAATGCTAGTATTCCCTACGAAGTAACAGCTAGAATGAAGAGTGATTCCACACTAGATCCAAGTGCAGTCAAAGTATATTTAACAGAAGTAAAAGGGGATATGGAAACGGAAATATTATTAGATCAATATAGTAACTTAGCTCAAACTAGTATTTCTGTACCAGAAAATATAACCGAGAAAACAATCTACACAGATACTGTACCAGCAAATAGTAGTAACTATGAAAAAGATTTTAGATTAAGAATGTGGATTAGTGAGGATACTGAGTTTTCAAATGGAAGTATGAATGGAAAAACATTTACTTTAACTGTAAATGTATATGCGAATGCTGAAATCGTATCCTCACCAGCTGCTAATACATTGTCCCAAACAATTTTAGCGAATAATCGATTAATCACAGCGGAGCCAACCTTAACTACTTCAAGTAATAACAGTGATGATGCCAGTGGATTATATAGGTCAACAGCAACCAATACAGGGAAACCAACCTATTACTTTAGAGGAGAAGTAGAAAATAATTATGTATCCTTTGCAGGCTTTACATGGAGAATTATTAGAATCAATGAAGATGGTACTGTACGATTAATCATGGATGAAGGCGTTAATCAAAATAAATCTTACAGCTTTAATTCTAATAAAAACAACTATAGTTATATGTACTATAGTAATAGTGATGCAAAATCAGTGCTAGAATCATGGTATCAAACCAATTTATTGAACTATACAGATAAAATAGCTACAGGCAATTATTTTTGTGAAGAAGCAAGAGTAAAATATGATTCTAATCATATATCTAATCAAGCCCAAATGAGTATATATAAAGACTATATTCCTAATTTTAAATGCCAGACAGATGGAAATGGTTATGGAATGATAAATAGTAATATAGGATTGATCAGTTATGATGAAGTAGTCTTTGCAGGTGGATATCCAGGTGTAAATAATGATCGCTATTATTTGAATAGAAATAGTTCTTTTTGGTTAATCAGTCCAGCTGGATTTTATACTCCAAGTTCCTCATCAGCTGTATGGAAATTATTTCCTACCGGATATTTAAATAGTGCGGATATTCTTATAGCAGTAAGTCCTTTATATCCTGTCATTAATTTAAATTCTGATGTTAAAGTAATAGGATCTGGGACTAGTAGTGATCCTTATGTAGTTCAATAATTTAAAACAAATATAAAATTTATATTTTGAATGATATATATCATGAGATTTTAAGAATTTCTCTAGAGAAAACTTAAAATCTTTTTTCTTTTCATCTAAAATTGATAAAATTGGTTATTTTGCATTATTGTTTGCTTTTGTTATAGTGTAGCTACTGATAGAAAGTGAAAGATTATGATGGATAATGGATTTCCAAAAACTATAATCAATGAACGATATAATTAAATTAAGGTAATGATCTAAGGAATTTGGTAATGTTTTTTCTATTAGTAATATCAAAAGTGTGAGAAAATAGATACTGTCTAGAATGCTGAAAATAAATAAGTATTTAGACATAATCAGATACTAATAATGATTAGTAAAAGTTTTAGAAAAATGATATACTTAGATAGAAAGGAGCAAATGTTATGATAGCGAAAGTATTAGTGGAATTATCTAGTAAAAATATTGATAGAACTTTTGATTATCTTATACCAGAGATATTAGTCTCTAAAATGAAAGTTGGAATTCGGGTTACTGTACCATTTGCTCATCAAACACTAGAAGGTTTTGTTTTAGAAATGAACGATTTTAGTGATACAGATTATGAATTAAAAGAAATTATAGATGTAGTAGATACAGATATCATTTTAAATGAGGAATTATTATCTTTAGGAAAATATGTTGCGGATACCACTTTATCTACTTTAATATCAGCTTACCAAGCAATGCTACCGAAAGCCTTAAAAGCTAAAAAGGGAGTAACCATTCCTAAAAAAATGGAACATTATTTAGTTTTAGGGGAAGAAGGTAAGATTACACTAAACGAAAAACAGGAAAAAATCGTTCATTTGATTAAAAAATCCGGTAGAATTCTAAAAAAAGAGGCTACTTTAATATCCAGTAGTAGTGTTAAGACATTATTAAAAAAAGGAATTATTAAAGAAACGGAAGAAGAAATATATCGCTTAAAACATGAATCTAATGTGAAAACAAAATATCCTCTAACACTTTTACAGCAGAAGGCAGTAGATACAGTTTTAAATAAAAAAAATACAGACACTGTCTTTTTGATTCATGGTGTAACTGGCAGTGGAAAAACAGAAATATATATGGAAATCATTGAAAGATTACTTGCTGATGGAAAAGAAAGTATTGTGTTAGTACCAGAAATATCATTAACAGAGCAAATTGTAACACGATTTAAGACTCGTTTTACGGATTCGATTGCGATTTTACATAGTCGTTTAAGTGAAGGAGAAAAATATGATGAATGGCGTAGAATTGCTCGTGGTGAGGTAAAAATAGTAATTGGTGCTAGAAGTGCTATTTTTGCTCCACTTCAAAATATTGGTATGATTATTATCGATGAAGAACATACGGATAGTTATAAACAAGATAGCTGTAATCCTAAATACTGTGCTTTGGATATTGCGAAATGGAGAAGCAAATATCACCATTGTCCAGTTATTTTAGGAAGCGCTACTCCAACTTTAG
This sequence comes from uncultured Bacilli bacterium, assembly GCA_944359075.1. Lineage (GTDB taxonomy): Bacteria > Bacillota_I > Bacilli_A > RF39 > UBA660 > Alloscybalousia. The sequence goes on along the minus strand of CALVSR010000009.1, from coordinate 32,938 downwards.
AAACCTATGCTAGAGCCAAAAAAGGAGTGTATGAATTAATTGAACTAAAAGAAAGAGTTAACCATAAATCTCTTCCTGGGATTGAAGTAGTAGATATGAATCAGGAAATGAAAAAGAAAACTAGCTACTTTTCAAAAGAATTAATAAACAGCATGGAAAAAGCTTTTTCAAATAAAGAACAGGTAATTTTATTATTAAATCGAAGAGGATATTCTTCTTTTGTAACTTGCAAAAATTGTGGTTATACTGAAAAGTGTCCCAACTGTGATATTACTTTAACTTATCACAAAAGTAGCAATACTTTACGATGCCATTACTGTGGTTATGGTACCAAGCTGAATCCTACTTGCCCAGAATGTGGAGAAAAGGCCATGTCGACTTTAGGCATTGGAACCGAAAAAATAGAAGAACAGTTATTAAAACAATTTCCTAATCAAAGAGTAGTTCGCATGGATTTGGACACTACGAGTCGAAAAGGAAGTCACGAGAAAATTATTAAAAGCTTTTCTTCTGGTGATTACGATATTTTATTAGGAACACAAATGGTTGCCAAAGGTCTTGATTTTCCTAATGTTACCTTAGTAGGAGTAATCAATGCCGATACCAGTTTAAATATTCCAGATTTTAGAAGTAGTGAAACTACCTTTCAATTACTGTGTCAAGTAGCTGGAAGAAGTGGTCGTGGTGCAAAAGAGGGGAAGGTAATCATTCAAACCTTTAATCCAGATCATTATGCAATTCGCTATGCTAAAAATCATGACTATATTGGATTCTTTACCCAAGAAATGCAGATTAGACATCAACTTGGCTATCCTCCTTATTACTATTTGACTGTCATTCGAGTATTAAGCAAATCTTATGAGGAAGCTAAAAATATTAGTAGTAAAGTAGCAGAATATTTACAAAAAAATCTTACTAAGACGACTCTATTAGGACCTAGCATCGCTAATGTTTTTAGGGTAAACAATGTTTATCGTTTTCAAATTATTTTAAAATACAAAGAAGAGCAAGCTTTATATTCTACTTTAAGAAATTTACAAGAGCACTATAAATCCAATTCAAAAATAAAGATTGATATTGATTTCAACCCAATTCATATTTAGTTGAAATTCTAAAAAAATCACCATACTATAAATGGTGATTTTATGATAACTGGGTATAAAGTAGCAAACATAAATGGCGAAAAGGTTCTAATTTTGTATCTTAATTATAGAGATGAATTTGGAATGGATTTTAAAGGTCGTCATAGATATAGTAACATGAAACAAAAGATAGAAAAATTTATAAAAGACAATAAAATTCGGTTTGATGGTGAAAAAATAGCTCTTTCAGTAGGAGGAGTGATTTTAGCAGTATTATTAATATCAGGATCTTCCACTCCTAAAGAGGAATTGAATCTGACTTATGTTAGTGATCACATCATTCCAGAAGCAATAGTAGAAGTGGTTCCACCTTCTACTACACCAGAAGATGTGGTAGAGGAATCTGTAGAAAATGAAATAGAAAGTGATACAAGCACAGATCATACCGATATAGAAAACATGACCAATAGTTCCAATCAAAATACTTCTAATTCGGTAACAAAACCTTCTACAGGTAATACCAATTCTACTCAAAATAGCCAGAATCAAAAGCCTAATGTTTCAAATGATTCTTCTAATCCAGGTACTTCTAATTCTGGTACAAAGGAAGAAGTAGAAAAACCTAGTATTACCGAACAACAAGTAACGGTTTATCGTTCTAATGGCACTGTAATTACTCTATCTTTGGAAGAATATTTAATTGGTGTAGTAGGAGCAGAAATGCCAGCTTCTTTTCCACTGGAAGCTTTAAAAGCACAGGCTGTAGTTGCTCGTACTTATGCGTTAAAAAAAATAGAAAGTGGAGGAAAATTAACGGATACTGTTTCTACCCAAAGTTATAAAGATAATAATGAATTGAAAAAGTTATGGGGATCTTCTTTTGATACATATTATCAAAAAATAAAAACAGCAGTAACTGCGACGAAAGGGCTATCTATTTATTATCAAGGCAAATACATTGATGCTGTTTATCATTCTACTAGTAATGGAAAAACCCAAGATGCTGCATATGTTTGGGGAAATAGCGTTCCATATTTGAAAAGCGTCGATAGTAGTTGGGATAAAGAAGCAACTTCCTACCTTAGAGAAGTTGCTAAAGATTTTACTAATGTATTAAACTTGTTAGGAGTCGATATGAGTGATGATATTAGTTTCGAGATATTATCTCGCGACTATAGTGGACGGGTAGAGAAAGTGAGAGTAGGAAATCAAACTTTTAGTGGAGTAGAATTTCGAAATTTATTAGGGCTACGTTCTGCTGATTTTGACCTTTCCTTAGAAAATGGAAATTTAATCATTACAACTCGTGGATATGGACATGGAGTAGGAATGAGTCAGTATGGTGCTAGTGGAATGGCAAAAGCTGGTTATACCTATCAGCAGATTCTAAAACATTACTATACAGGAGTTAGTATCTATTAATAAGTCAGATTATGACTTTTTTTTCTTGCTAAAATATGTTACGATTTTAACATAGTAGGAAGTGAATCAGGATGAACAAGTATTATATGCTGGATAATTATATATCGGATCAGAATAAAAGCCTTATAGAAAAAGAAGAAGCTGATACAAATTTAGATAAGTTCCAATTTAGAATTCAAGGAAGTAAGACAGTAGAAGAAATAAAAAAAGAAGTTTCTATCTTCTTAGAAAAAAATAATGTTCCACTAGAAGTCGAAGAAGAATTACAACAAATTTGTGATGATTTTGACGAAAATACAGATGTTTATCACGCTTCTCTTTATTTAGAAAATTTTATGAAACAGTATTTAGAGAATAAAGAAAAAACTCATCAAGAAAATAGTGATACTGTTCAGGAAATTAAAACTGACTTAGTAGAAGAAGTAAAAAAAGATCTGGATGCTGTTGGTGTTATGGTATCTGATAGTGATGATACTCTTGTAGATAGCATTCAAAGTGAGGCGGATGTTTATAAACTCAAAGATAATACCGAACAAGTGACGGAATATTTGGATGAAAGAAATCAACTTTTGACAAGGGAAGATAAAACGTTAGTAGAGCTTCCTATAGAACAACTAACTCAAGTTTTAGAAAAACCAGGAGATGAGGCCTTACTTCAAAATGTATTAGTAGCAGAAGAAAAGCAAGTAGATAACAAAGATTCGCAAGTAGAAGTAAAAGAAGATGGCAGTGTTGTAGTAGAAGGAAATGCCAATCATTCTGAATCTATGAATTTTGTAGCAATGATGACCTTAGCTCTTATGGTGGAAAATAACGAATTTAATTTCAATCAAGATATGGATATGAAATTTGTAAAACAAGAAAGAGAAGAAGCCAATTTCCAAGTTACTTTTGGACATTTTCCTCCGTCTATAGATGAAACACACTTAGAGAAGGATATTCTCCCTAAAGTGATGGAACTAGTAAACAATTATGATTCTTCCACTTCTTATATGGATATTCTTGGTACTTACTCTCCTGAAATAATGCTAGCACTAAAAATAGTGGAGGAACAAGTGTTGAATCAACCGGGCTCTTTTAAGCTAGCAATTAAAAATAATGGAAACCGTTATGATATGAAATTTGGAATAGATGATCGTTATCAAGATTTGATAAGTGCTTTTTGTGAAAATGGTGCTTATATTACAGAAGATATCAATCATGATAGCATTATTATCATTCCTGGCAACCCGAATAGTGATCAATTAGTACTTTTAAATGCTGTGCTAGAAACGCTTATGCAAAAAGGATATACTAATGAAGAAGCTCAACAATTATTAAACCAATATCAGAAAAAGCTGGTATTTGATAATAATGCTGCCAATGTGCAGGAAACATTCTTAATAGTTGTATTGGTTACTGAAATGGTACTATTATTCATAGGCGCTTATTTTCTTTTTCGTTAACTATTTTCATGTTATAATGTTATTGGATGATGTGTATGAAGAAAAAGAAAATAATATTAATTACGATATGTCTTTTCCTAATCTTAATATTAGGAATCGGTATTTATTGTTATCAAAATGATTCTATTCGTTTTAAACTATCCTATGAGTACATTAACTATATAGAATATAATAATGGTAAAAAGATCAAGATATCGATTCCTTGGGACAATGGGATAAAGTATCTTTCTGAAGAAGAAATATTAACATTCTTAGAAACAGGAACGGGAATATTATATTTTGGTTATAATACTTGTCCATGGTGTCGTAATAGTGTTCCTATCTTGATAGATGCAGCAAAGCAAAATAATATAGATACTATTTATTACGCTGATATTCATCAATTAGATATTTCCTCTATTCGTGAAGGGTTGTATAAAATATTAGCAGATTATTTGGAAGAAAATGAGGAAGGACAAAAGGTTTTAGCTGTTCCAGATGTTTATTTTATCGAAAACGGAACGATTATAGGACATCATCGCGGTACCGTAGAAAGTTATCATAATCCTTATAATGGAATGACAGAAGAGCAAAAAGAAGAACTTACTGATATTTATCAAAAGTGGATTGAGGAGATGAAATCATGAATAAACTAAAAATTTTATTTATGGGAACCCCAGAATTTAGTGTAAAAGTATTACAAGGTCTTATAGATCATTATGATGTCGTTGGAGTAGTGACTCAGCCAGACAAGGAAGTCGGTAGAAAGCGAGAAGTAAGATTTTCTCCCGTTAAGGAATTAGCACTCAAAAATGATATTAGAGTGTATCAACCAGTGAAGATTAAAGAAGAATATAAGGATTTATTAAAACTAGATGTCGATATGATTGTAACTTGTGCTTACGGGCAGATTATTCCTAAAGTCTTATTAGATTTTCCTCCATATGGATGCATTAATGTGCATGCTTCTTTACTTCCTAAATTAAGAGGAGGGGCACCTATTCATAAAGCAATTATCAATAATTATCCTAGAACTGGTGTTACCATTATGTACATGGTAGAAAAAATGGATGCTGGTGATATTATTTCACAAGTAGATACTCCTATTTTACCAACTGATAATGTTGGTACCTTACATGATCGATTAAGCGAAATGGGAACTAAGCTTTTATTAGAAACCATTCCTAAGATTGTATCAGGAGATATTCATCCCATAAAACAAAAAGAAGAAGAGGTTACTTATGCTTGGAATATATCTCGTGAGGAAGAAAAAATAGATTTTAGCAAAGACACCATTGATATTTTTAATCAAATTCGAGGCTTAAATCCTTGGCCAGGAGCTTATGCAATATTAGATGGGAATATTGTGAAAATCTATGATTCTCGAATTAGTAATAGCTTTTTTACAACTAGAAAAAATGGAGAAATTGGTAAAATTTATGAGGATGGTATCGGAGTTAGTACTCATGATGGGGAGATAATCATTACAGAAATTCAATTTGCAGGAAAAAGAAAGATGCGTGTAAAAGAGTATTTAAATGGAGTAGATCCCCAAAAATTAATTGGTAAGGTATTCGAGTAATATGAAAAATAAAGAATGGAAAGAAATTTTAAAAAAGTGCTTTGGCAAAGAAAAGGATGATAGATACCATGCTGTTGCTATGCTAGCTATATATGGCATTTTCATCTTAATATTAATTGTATTGATACGAATAGGAGGAAATAATTCGACGCAACTCCATGAAAATAGTCCTTCTACTTCCTCACCAACCTCTACTGCTACTTCTTCACCATCTTCTGACATTCCAGAAGAAAATCCTAGTTCAAACATAGGAGAAAATGATATTAATTATAGCTACTCCTATACCGTTTCTTATAATGGTATTAGCGAAGTTTATTTAGGAAAAAGGATAGACGATAAAGAAAAATTTACATTAGTAAAAGATGGAATAACTACCGATTATGCAATTTTAAGCGATAATTATTTAATTTTAGAAAATGGTACTTATCACATCACAGAAAATCCTAGTAGATTTTTAAAATACTGTGATATCGAAGATATTTTAGTATTAGTAGAAAATGAGATTCCAACTGAAAACAATGGTGTAATCAAATACACGGTTTCTAATAAAAACTTAGCTACTACCTATAAAGATGATTTAAGCATTGATAATGAACAATTAAATTCTATTCAGCTATATACATCAGGAGAAATATTAAAAAGTGCGGATTTGGACTTTAGTAATTATATCAGTTCCATACAAGGAACTTCTGTCACTTTAACCATTCATATGGAATTTGCTGATATTGGAACAACAGAGGATTTTGAAATAAAGGTTTCATAATCATGAACGAAAACTTGGAATATTCAATATTTACAAAAAAATTTTGTTGACAAAATACGCTGGGGGGGGGGTAGAATAGAAATATATAAAAAGAAAAAGGAGCAAAAAATGAAAACAAACAAATTATGGCTAGGAATTTTAATAGGAGTATTAGTAAGTCTAATTATGGGATTTAGTGGATTTATGATTTATAATCAAGTAATGGATAAAAATAATAATACAGATAATGGTACATCTAGTTTAGAAGAAGATGGTTTTTCTCAAGAGGTAACATTGGATTATACAATAGAAGGAACTATGCCTAATGTAAAAATACTTGTCAATAATCAATATGTAGATCTTACTGGTACGAATATTGAAGTAATCGGAAAATTAAATGATATTTTAGTGATTCAAGTAGCGTCATTTGATCTTTACAGCTATTATGGTATAGATCAAAATGCTAGAATCGTTGCATCTTTTATTGGGAATGGGTCGTCATCAGAAAATAATGCTAATACAATTGAATTAAGAGGAAATTTCCCAGGTACATGTGTAATTGAAAATAATAGTTTAGTAATTACTAGTGATGTTGTTGCATCAGAACCAACTTATAACAGTTGTAGTAAAAATGATGATGATATTGTAGAATATACAGAAACATTTAATTATTTAGGAAACGGAAACTTTTCTGACTCTATTTTAACTAGTACTATGACTGCTAGAGAATATATTCTAAATCATAATATTAATTGTAGTTAAAAGTGTAATGTTTGAAACCAAGGAGCAAACAATAGTTTAGTAGAGAGGAAAGAGGTAAAACATGAAAAGCAAATTTGGATTAGGTTTTTTAATAGGAGTATCAATAACTTTCGTTATTGGTATTGGAGCATTTATTGTTTATGACAAAGTGTTATCTGATGGTAATAATAACATTATAGTAGAAGATGCTAATCAACAAGAAAATGAAAATATAGAAAAAGATGAATCTGATAATAAAGTTACAATTTTAAGCACATCTGATAGCTTAGTACAAGAATTGTATAATTCAATTATGCCAGAAGATTATTCATTTTCATCAAATTTATTCTACCATGATAATAGTTATTTACTTGCTTCTGAAATTGACATAGAAACAAGATTAGAACTTACTGCGAGTAAATGGCTTGAAAAAAATTCAGATAATCCTAGCGGTGATGTTGTTGTTAATAATTATGGTGATGAGTATATTGTACCAGAATCACAAATTAAGGAAATTTATAAAAAATTATTTGGAGATATTGAATATGAAATTGTTGATACATCTACTGCATGTCCTGGCATAAGAAGAGTTTCAACTGATACGATAGGAATTGGTACTGCTTGTGGTGGTACTGGAATGTTAAATATCATCCAAAATGTTTTTCAAGCTGAGAAGAGTTCTGATGAATTGTACATATATGAAAAAGCAGCATTTACTAAATATTTAGAAAAAGAAAATGAACAGGGAGCCTCGTTGTATAATTTATATAAAGATCAGATCAAAAGTGTGTTAGTGGCGGAAAACTTTTCTATTGATTATTCTGTTTCTAGTAATGATATAGATTTGTCTAGTGTATTAGATAAATTAGATATATATAAATATACTTTTAAATCTAATGGTGATGGTACCTATTATTTTTATAGTGTAGAAAGACAGTGAATATTTACAAAAATTTACACTTTTAAAGATTATTCCAGCGAATAATCTTTTTTCATGGTATAATTTAATATGAATAAGTAGGTGAAATCTATGAAAAATAATGTATATAACCTTACATTCAAAGACTGGGAAGATTATTTTGTAGATAAAGGTGATAAAAAATTTAAGGGACAACAAGTATTTGATTGGTTATATCGTAAAAGAATTTCTTCATTTGATGAGATAACCAATATAAAGAAAGAAATTATTGAAATGTTAAAAGAAGAGTTTTCAATGAGAACCATTTCGATTACGAAAGTAGAAAGAGATGTTGATGTAAATAAATATCTGTTCTCATTAAATGATAATGAAAAGGTTGAAGCAGTTTTGATGAATCATCTATATGGAAATAGTTTATGCATATCTACGCAAGTTGGATGTAATATGGGTTGCAAGTTTTGTGAAAGTGGAAGACTCAAAAAGGTAAGAAATCTAGAAACACATGAAATGGTAGAACAAATTCTATTGGTAGAAGAAGAATGTGGAAAAAGAATTAGTCATGTGGTAGTAATGGGAATAGGAGAACCTTTTGATAACTATGATAACTTAGTCAAATTTATTGAAATTATCAATCATCCAAAAGGAATTGAACTTGGGAGTAGACATATTACGGTATCTACTTGTGGAATTGTTCCTAAGATTAAAGAATTTATGAAGTTGCCTTATCAAGTAAACCTAGCAATCAGTCTTCATGCACCAAATAATAAAATTAGAAATGAAATAATGCCTATTAATAAAGCTTATCCAATAGAAATATTGATGAACACTCTAAAAGAATACATCCAAACAACTAATCGTAGAGTAACTTTTGAATATATTTTATTAGATGGTATCAATGATAATAAAGAGTGTGCCATGGAATTAGCGCAGTTAGTAAAAGGAATGAACTGTTATATTAATCTAATTCCCTATAATGAAACGAATAATATTTCTTATAAACGCACAAAATCAGAAAATATTTCTAAATTTTATGATATACTAAAGAAGAATAAAATAAATGTAACAATCCGAAGAGAGTACGGAAGTAAGATTAGTGCTGCTTGTGGACAACTTAGAAGTAAAAAGGAGGACTAGCATATATGAAATCATTTTGTTTGACAGATGCTGGTAAAGTTAGAAGTCATAATGAAGATAGTGTCATTATTGTACGGAATCAAGATGATGAATATCTTCTAGCAGTAGCAGATGGTATGGGTGGACATCGAGCTGGAGAAGTGGCATCTTCTATTGCCATTAGTTATTTAGGAAAGCATTTTCAAGATACATTTCGAGGTATGAATAAAGAAAATGCTATTGAATGGATTCGTGATTCTGTAAAAGAAATTAATCGTCTCATATTTAAACATGTAGAGGAACATTCCGAAAGTAAGGGTATGGGTACGACATTAGTACTTGCTATTAGTACCAAAGACTACGTGCTATTTGGTAATATTGGAGATTCTAGTGGCTTTGCTATGAAAGATGGTCATATTCATAAAATTACCTATGATCATACTTTAGTGAATTTATTAGTAACAGCCGGAGAATTAACCGAAGAAGAGGCTAAAGACCATCCTAAACGCAATGTATTAATGAAAGCACTAGGTGCGAACAATCCGGTTGAAATGGATATTTTCGATTGTGATATCCATATATCTGACATTTTACTTTGCAGTGATGGCTTAACCAATATGTTGGATCAAGAAAGCATTGAAAGAGTGCTATTAAGTGATTATAGTGTAGAGGACAAAGTAATTCGTTTGATGAAGAAAGCCATGAACCGTGGTGGTACCGATAACATTAGTATCGCTTACTTAGAGAGATTTTCAAAACAGACAGAAGAAGGTGTAGAAGAATGATAGAAAAGGGGCAAATGATTAATGATCGATATGAGATCATTAAAAGTATTGGTGAAGGTGGTATGGCTAATGTTTATTTAGCTTATGATACCATTTTAGATAGGCGTGTAGCCATCAAAATACTAAGAGGAGATTTATCTAACGATGAAAAGTTTGTTAGGCGTTTTCAAAGAGAAGCTCTATCAGCTTCCAGTTTATCGCATCCTAATATTGTAGAAATGTACGATGTAGGGGAAGATAATGGGATCTATTATATCGTTATGGAGTATATCGAAGGAAAAACATTAAAACAGCTTATTAAAAAGCGTGGAGCATTAACTCTTAGTGAAGCTATTGATATCATGTTACAAATTACAGATGGAATTAGTCAAGCACACGATAGTTATATTATTCACCGTGATTTAAAACCTCAAAATATTATGATTAAAGAAGATGGAACCGTTAAAATTACGGATTTTGGTATTGCGATGGCTTTAAATTCGACTCAACTTACGCAAACCAATTCCGTAATGGGAAGTGTTCATTATTTGCCTCCAGAGCAAGCTAGTGGTAAAGGTTCTACCATTCGTAGTGATATCTATTCAATGGGAATTTTATTTTATGAGATTTTAACAGGAAGTCTTCCTTTTAAAGGAGAGAATGCTGTTGAAATTGCCTTAAAACAAATGCGAGATGAAATTCCTAGTGTTCGTAAAAAGAATCCAGCCATTCCGCAAAGTGTGGAAAACGTTATTTTAAAGGCTACTGCCAAAAACCCTAAAAATCGTTATAGTGATAGTAAAGAAATGCATGCCGATTTGCTAACGGTTTTGAATGATGATAGAATGAATGAACCGAAATTGACTTTCAAATACCCAGAACATGAAATAGATGAAAGCACCAAGACAATTTCTGTAGTGAAAAAGAAAACAGATGAAAAATTAAAAAATGAAGAAGAACGAGAAGAAGTAGCTGTTCCAGTAGAGAAAGAAGATAAAATAATTAAAAAAACCAATAAAGTAATCTGGATATTGGCTAGCATCTTTATTGTAATTGCGGTTGTTTTATTATCAGCTTTCTTTATTCTTCCTTATTTTACCAAAATACCAGATATTAAAGTTCCAGATGTTAGTAATATGACCGTAATTGAAGCAGAAGAGGAGTTAAAGAAAGTAGGATTTGAAGTAGAATTAGAAACTATAAAAGAAGAAAATTCTGAGATAGAAAAAGGAAAAGTAATTAAAACAGATCCTCAGGCAGGAAGAACCATTAAAAAGGGTAGCTCTATTACTTTATATGAATCTTTAGGAGAAGAAACTTACACTGTAGAAGATTATGTTGGTTCTAATTATATTGAAATCCAAACGCTTCTAGAAAATGTCCACGGCTTAGAAGTTACGATAGAGAAGCAGGATGTAGATCCTACCAAAGAATATGGAGAGCAAGAAATCATTGATCAGAGTGTTCCAGTCGGAACGGTTTTGGGAAAAGGAGATAGTATCACCTTGTATATTCCTAATATTATAGAGGGATATCCGAATATGGTTGAAGAGGGATGGACTGTAGAGGATGTAGAAGCTTTTTGTACCAAATATGGAATTACTTTAAAAATTGATTACGAGGAAACACTACAATATACACCAGGGACTTTAATTAGCCAATCTCGTTCTCCTAAAACACCAATTGTTTCAGGAGCTACTTTAAAAATTGTGGTAGCTAAAGCACCAGAAGCAACAGTACAACCAAGTCCATCTCCATCGGATTCTGCAGATACAGAAGAGGATGATGAAGATACTACTCAAACCAATACACAATCATAAAAAGCAATAGATGGGGGATATCATGGAAGGACAAATTGTTAAAATTCTTAGTAATTTATATTTTGTGAATAGTGAAGGAAAAATTTATGAATGCCATTCGAGAGGAAAATTTCGCAATGATAAAATCACGCCAACAGTTGGTGATTATGTAAAATTCGATGGTGATAATAATTATATTTTAGAAATTTTACCTAGAAAAAATACCTTAGAGCGACCTCTTGTTAGTAATATTGATCAGGCTGTTATTGTAACAAGTTGTAAAAGTCCAGACTTTTCTGCTAATTTGCTAGATAAGCTTTTAGTAGTGTTAGAGTATCATCATATGAAACCGATTATTTGCTTTACTAAAAAAGATTTATTATCAAAAGTAGAAAAAAAAGAGCTAAAACAGATCAAAAAATATTATGAGAAGATAGGATATACTGTTTTATGGAATACAAATATATCGAAGATCAAGCGATTATTTAAAAATAAAACAACCGTATTTACTGGACAAACTGGTGCTGGAAAAAGTTCTTTGCTCAATAAATTAAATAAGAATTTAAAATTAGAAACTGGAGAAATATCCAAAGCATTAGGACGAGGAAAACATACAACTCGTCATGTAGAATTAATAGAATTATTCAAAGGCAAAGTATTAGATACGCCAGGTTTTTCATCGATTGATTTTAGTAATATGAAAGACACAGATATCCGTGATGGTTTTATTGAATTTAAAAAATATGCTTGTCCTTTTCAGGATTGCATGCACTTAAAAGAAAAAGAGTGTAGCGTAAAGGAAGCAGTAAAGAAGGGTAATATTTTAATGAGTCGTTATCAAGATTATCAAAATTTTGTAAGTAGAAAGTAGGGATATTTATGAAAGTGTCAGCATCTTTTTTATCTTGCCAAAAAATAATTCCCGCTATCAAAAAATTATCTCTTACAGATGTGGATTATATTCATGTAGATTTTATAGATGGGAAATTTGTAGTGGGAAAGACCATTCCATTTCGTAAATTAAAGCAAATTAGCAAGGTATCTTCTAAAAGACTAGATATTCATTTAATGACGAATCAGTTAACTAAATATATCAAGAAGTTTGCTCTTCTGAATTGCGAATATATTACTTTTCATGTTGAAGTAGGAGAAAATATCGAAAAGTATATTCAAACAATTCATGATTACGGTATAAAATGTGGATTGGCTATTAATCCTAGTACAGATTTAGAAATAATCAAGCCATATTTACCAATGGTTGATATGGTATTGGTAATGAGTGTAGTTCCAGGTTATGGTGGGCAAGAGTTCATGCCAGAAAGTGTTGAAAAAGTAAAAAAACTACGAAATTATCTGAAAGAAAAAGAATTAGATGTGGTTGTGAATATAGATGGTGGCATCACTGATAAAACTATTCGAGATGTAAAACCATTTGTAGATATGGTAGTTTCTGGTTCTTATATTACGAATAGTGATGACTTTCAAGATAGAATCAATCGTTTACGAGGATAGCTGAATAACTATCCTTTTATTCACAAAAAAATAGGTTCATAAAAACCTATTTAATGGAGTGTTTTTTGAGTCTTTTATGAAGCAACCAAAAAAGTAAGCGATTATTCGCTTACTTCTTCAACTTTTTCATCTTTTCTTGCGGTTCTTAATTCTCTAGCACTTACTCTAACTCTAGTTCCATCTTCTAATCTCACAACTTGAAGATTAACTCCTTGTTTTTTACGAGTAGCATTTAAAGCATGAGAACGTTTATTTCCGAATAAAGGCTTTTTATTGGTAATTTTAACTGCCATTTCCATTTCCTCCTTTTGATACATAAATTAACTTGCGCTTATAACTTTATCATATATTTTTAGTTTAGTCAAACGAAAGCAAATATTTTTCTAAAAAATTAAGTATTTTTCTAATTATTATAAATAATAATAGTGGATTTTTATTTTCTAATATGAATTTGTGATAAAATAAAAAAGAACAGGAGGAAACATTATGTATACGCCACTTTATATTAAGACATATTACTCTTTACTATCTAGTCTTATTTCTATTGATAAATTGATTCAATATGCGAAAGAACATAATTTTTCTTCACTTGCAATTACTGATAATAATATGTTTGGTACGATGGAGTTCTATAAAAAATGTAACAAAGTAGGAATTAAGCCTATTATTGGATTAGAAATTTTACTAGAAAATGATATTATTTTATTTTATGCAAAGGATTATCAAGGATATCAAACCTTGACTAAGTTAGCAACCATTCAAGCAACCAGAAAGATAGAATTTACGGATATTGAAAAATACCATGATTCTGTTATTGGCATAGTACCTTTTGCTTACCACAATACTTATACAATGATCCAACCACTAATTTCTAATTTATATTTAGGATATTCTACTAAGAAAGAGGAAAGAGAAGCTTTACTAATTACTAAAAATGTAGTTTTTTTAAGAAAATGCTTATCTTTATACGAGCAAGATATGGAATATTTAAAATATCTTTATATGATACGAGATGGAAAAACAATCGCAGATGATATTCACTATGAAATCAGCAACTGTTCTTTAGATATTAATGATATTTATGAATTTACTAGCAATGAAAATTTATTTACGACCAATCATATAGCCGATTTATGTAATTTACAATTTCCAAAATCAGAGCTGCTACTTCCTATTTATCAAGAAACGAATGGGTTGTCTAGTCACGAATATTTGCAAGAGTTGTCCAAATTCGGATTGATGAAAAGATTAGGAGGGCAAGTTAGAGAAAGCTATGCCAAAAGATTACAGTATGAATTAGGAATTATTGAAAAGATGGGATTTTCTAATTACTTTTTAGTGGTATATGACTTTATACGCTATGCTAAGAAAAATAAAATTTTAGTAGGACCTGGTCGTGGAAGTGGAGCCGGATCTTTGGTATGCTATTCTTTAGGAATTACAGATATTGATCCAATCCAATATGATTTATTATTTGAAAGGTTTTTAAATCCAGAACGAATCACAATGCCTGATATTGATACGGATTTTCCAGATGTTTATCGTGATCAAGTAATTGATTATGTAGTAGGAAAATATGGTGAAAAAAGAGTAAGTGGAATTGTGACATTTGGAACGTTAGCAGCCAAACAAGCTTTAAGAGATGTAGCTAGAGTTTTAAATGTCCCTAATTTTCAAATTGATTTCATTTCTAAAAGAATTCCTGGATTCACAAAATTAAAATTAATAGATTTTTATAAACAAGATCAAGAGCTAAGAAAAATGATAGATAGTGACATTAAGTTAACACAAATGTATCAGATTGCATCTTTCATAGAAGGATATCCAAGGCATACCTCTTCTCATGCTGCCGGAATTGTGATGTCGCAAAAAGATTTAGATGAAGTAATTCCATTAACTATATCGGATGGTATGTATTTAACTGGATATACCATGGAATATTTAGAAGAGTTGGGACTTTTAAAAATGGATTTTTTAGGGCTTAAAACATTAACCACGATTATGAATGTGATTTCTGATATTCAGAAAATAGAAGGAATTAAAATTGATTTTAACACTATCCCTTTAGATGATAAAAAAGTATTAGATTTATTTGCCAGAGCTGATACTACAGGTATTTTCCAATTTGAAAGTGAAGGAATGAAAAACTTTTTAAGAAAGTTAAAGCCGAATTCTTTTGAAGATATTTTTGCTGCCATTGCATTGTTTCGCCCAGGTCCTGCTCAAAATATTGATTCCTATATTAGAAGAAAGCATGGTGAAGAAAAGATTGAGTATTTAGATCCAAGCTTAGAACCAATCTTAAAAAGCACTTATGGAATTATTGTTTATCAGGAACAAATTATGCAAATTGCTCATACTTTAGCGGGATATACCTTAGGAGAAGCAGACATTTTAAGGCGTGCTATGAGCAAAAAAAAGATGGATGTTTTAAAAGCAGAAGAAGAGAAGTTTATAACGCAGAGTGTTCATAACGGCTATTCAAAAGAAGTTAGTAAAAAGATATTTGATTTGATACTTAATTTTGCAAATTATGGATTTAATAGAAGTCATTCTGTAGCTTATTCAATGGTTGCTTATAAGATGGCTTATTTAAAATGCTACTTTCCAAAGTATTTTTATAGTAGTTTACTATCTTCAGTGATTGGTAGTGAATCGAAGACAAAACAATATATTATGGAAGTAAAAGCCTTAGGAATTCCAGTACTAAAGCCAAGCATTAATCATAGTGGGTGCTGTTATGCAGTTATGCCAGAAGGAATCTATTATCCATTATCAGGCATTCGTAATATTGGAAGTGCTGCTTGTAATGAAATTCTTACCAAGCGTGGAGATGGCTATTTAGATATTTTCGATTTTTTAGCGAAAGTAAATGGTGTGAATCGAAAAATGTTAGAGTCTTTGATTCAAGCAGGCTGCTTTGATGAATTTAATGTTACTAGGAGAACATATATAGAAAATCTAGATGCCATTATTAATTATAGTGAACTAGTTAGTACTTTAGATCCTGAATTTGTATTAAAACCAGAATTAGAGATCAAGGAAGAATATTCTAGTGAGGATTTAATTCATATGGAAAAAGATTTATTTGGAATTTATCTAAGCAATCATCCAGTTACTTCTTATAAGGCAAAATATTCAAATGTAATTTCTTTAAATAATATTTCTCACTACTTTAATCAGATAATATCTGCAGTAGTATTAGTGGAGAAAACAAGAGTTATCCAAACCAAAAAAGGTGAAGATATGATGTTTTTTGATGGTAGTGACGAATATACAAAAATGGACTTTACTTTATTTCCAAAGATTTATCAAAAGTTTTCTTTTATCAAAGTTGGTGATATTTTAAAAATAGAAGGTCGCGTAGAACGAAGATATGACACTTTTCAAATTGTTGTGAGTAAAGTTGAAAAGTTAAATGAGTAAGTAGGTGGTAAAATGAATTATTATAAGATGAATCGTAAAATAGAAAAAGAGGATTTAGAAAGCTTTCAATATCCTAATCGTAAGATTGGAGTAATTGCACATATTGTAGATGAACTCGGTAATATTTTGCTCCAGCAAAGAGGAATGAAATCACGAGATGAGAACGGTCTATATGAAGATGTTGGTGGTAGAGTAGAAGAATATGATTCAGATTTTACTTCTGCTATCATTCGCGAAATGGCAGAAGAAATGGGAACAGAAGCGAATGTTGAATTTGAAGAACCTATTGGAATTTATCATGTTGAGAAGAATGATATTAATTGGGTATTTATTATTTTTTATGTTAAATACATAGGTGGAGAAATCAAAATTATGGAGCCTGACAAATGCCTTGGTTATAAATTCTTTCATTATGAAGAAATTATGACATCTAGTTTAGTAAGTGAAAGCTGTAAGTATTTAAAAAAATGTATAAAGGAAGAGTACCTATCCAATCATAGACTGAAATAAGTAATAAAAAATAAGGGGTTTTGGTATATGAAAGAATATAAAATGCATTTAATTAATAAAACTTTTAATAATGAAACGATTCGAACAGTCTGAGATAAAGAAAGTGAGAAGTATTACATTAGCATAATAGATATTGTTTTAATTATATCAGGAAGTAGTAGCTAAGAAAATATTGGAGTAATTTGAAAAAAGACTTATTGAAGAAGGAAACGAAGTGTCCGAAAAAGTCGGACAATTGAAATTAAAAGTTGAGGATGGGAAATATCGTTGGATAGCTAAAAGAATTACAAGATAGAAAAAATAATGTTATTAGAGGTCAAGAAGAATTAAGTTTAAGAGCAACTAATTTTTACTATTGTTGTGGTTTTCAATTGTTTCTTTAGGACTACCAGAAAAGTTCTAATTTTTATCCTGAATTGAACATTGATGATGACTTTCAGTTAGGAGAAGAATTAGTAAACTCAATAGTTGCTAAGAAGATAGAACCTAAATTAGATTATCTCTACTGAAATAGATAAGATATTAGTGAACGAAATATATTAAAGTTGGATTTAGGACAAGAAAATATAATGATTTATATTGAAAGAAATATAGATATGAGCAAAATGGGAACAGTTTCCAAAAAACTCTAAGCATATAAAATTTATTCGAAAAAGTTATGAAAACAAGGAAAAATAGTTTTCTATCAAACTATTTTGTGATATATTTTAAGTAATAAGAAAAGGTAGTGATAGGATGAGACTTCATTTTTCAACGAATGATTATTTATTAACATGGAACTTATTATTTGGAAGTTCTTTTTCTGAGGCAGTTCATACCTTTAAACAAAGACTTTATAAGACATATCGTAACCAATATAATAGTCTATTAAAAGATAAAAATGAGATGCTTCAAGATATTAAAAATTTTATTCCAGATGATGATACTTTATATAATTTGGTTTTGGAAACAGATCTTTTTTCACAATTGAAAAATCAAGCAGAAAAGCATCGCTTAGAATTATTAAAATTTTGGGATCAATATAAGAAAGCTATAGATAACGATTTAAAAGAAATTTTGAAATTTCCTCTAAAAGAAGATTACCATGTTTTAGTTCTCGCACCGATTATGGATTCTGCTTTATCCATAAAAGGGTGTAATACAATCGGCTGGGGAAATCGTCATGATTTAGATGACCCAGCCCTTACTCTGACTAATATTATTTATTACATTATAAAAAGTGAAATTGGTAATTTTGGAAAAAATTATAAAGAATTTGTAGATGTCATTTTAGAACTGGCCATTCAGAATGAACTCTATACGAGAACAAGTGAAACTAGTAGTTATCTACAAGGGGATAAAACTTTAACTTTTTTAAAAAGACAGATTTATCCATATTGGTTAATGTATTTAGGCTGTGAAAAGGAAGATTTTCCTAGATATATGATGCGAGATGGAATTCCTTTTGAAATTGATCGCTATGTGGTAGATCAAAGTTTAAAAAAGATGAACTTATTTGATTTTATTGAATTTTGTATTCATAATCAGAAGAGAATTGTGCGTATTAATCAATTAGAGATTATATAAAATCTCTATGTTATTTTTTGTTCCGGAGGTAATTATGAATCGGTTTAAAGTAGTTAAAATAGCTAGTATTTTAGGGATTGTTGGTAATATCTTTTTACTCATCATTAAAGGAATCGTAAGTATGATGACCAATAGTCAAGCTATGTTAGCGGATACCTTTAATAGTGCAGGAGATATCTTATCCTCACTGATGACTTTTATTGGAAATAAAATAGCTAGTAAACCATCGGATGATGATCATAATTTGGGACATGGTAAAGCTGAATATATCTATTCCATGTTAATAAGTATTGTGATGATTATAGCATCTTTATCTATTTTTAAAGATTCTATTCTAGCATTATTTCAGAATCACAAATATGAATTTTCCATATGGTTAGTTGTGGTATGTATAGTAACGATTATAGTAAAATTCTTTTTATATCTTTATACCAATCAGATTGCCAAAAAGCAAAAAAATTTATTAATCAAAGCCAATTCCAAAGATCATAGAAATGATTGTATCATTACTTTTTTGAATTTAATTTCATGTTTTCTTTCTTTAAAAGGAATCTACTTTGTAGATGGAATGGTCGGTAGTCTAATATCTTTGTGGATTCTACTAACTTCTATTAAAATTTTTATAGAAAGTTACGATGTTTTAATGGATAAATCTATTTCAGAAGATACCAAGAAACAAGTATATGAGATTATAAAAAATTATCCAGAAGTAAAAAAAATCAATCATTTTAATTCGACACCAATTGGTTATCAATATCAAATATCTTTTACCATTTTTGTAGATGGAAATTTATCGACTTTTGAGAGTCATGATATCGCTGATCAATTAGAAAAAGAAATTATTAAAAAAATAGAGGAGATTTATTTAACTGTGATTCATGTAAATCCAATTAAAATAGAAAAATAAGATAAATATAATATCACTTAGTGTTAGGGGGAAAGCAACATGCAAGAAAATAAAATTCAAATATTATTTGATCAAATTCATTTGGATTCAGATACTAGAGAAAGATTAAGTAGCATGCTTTTAGAAAAAGTAAAAGTAAATGAAAAAAATGGAAGCTGGACCTTTGTTCTCACAAATCCAGAAATATTAAATTTAGATGATTATAAACATTTGGTAGAACTTGCTTGTCATGCTTTTCAAAACATTAAGAAAGTTTATATTCAAATTATTCCTGAGGTAGAGGATTCGATAAAACTAAAAGACTATTATCAATACGCTTTGGAGCAATGTAAAGATATTTTATTATTTGCCAGTGTTTTTAATGATAATTTAGTAAGTGATGAGCTAAAAATAGAAGCAAGTAATGAAGAAGAAGAAAAACAGATACTACAAATTTTACCTAAATTAAATTATTTGTTGAATTTATATGGCTTTCATACTCCTTTACAAGTAGTTTTAAATAGCGAAAAAGAAAATGCTGTCAAAGAAGCAATTACCAAAGATTTAGAAAAAGCAACCAAAGAAATACCAGTAATTACACCCACTGTTTCAGAAGAGAAACCGGTTTATTACAATAAAGGAAATACAAATAGTAATAGCGGTGGTTATCATAGAGAGAAAAAAGAGGATAATCCTAATGCCATTGTAGGGAGAACTATTCATGATAAACCTATAC
Source organism: uncultured Bacilli bacterium (assembly GCA_944359075.1). Taxonomy (GTDB): domain Bacteria; phylum Bacillota_I; class Bacilli_A; order RF39; family UBA660; genus Alloscybalousia. The sequence goes on along the minus strand of CALVSR010000009.1, from coordinate 12,714 downwards.
AAATTAAAAATATTGTAGGGGAAATGGACCCTATTACCGTAGAGGGATATGTATTTGGAGTAGATTACTTTGAGTCGAGTAAAACCGATTTTAAAATCATTACTTTAAAACTTACAGATTATTCCGATAGTATCTACTGTAAAGTATTTTGTCGTGGTGAAGATGATTTTTCTATTAAAAAGAAAGCATTAAAAGATGGTAAATGGTTTATCATTCGTGGTTATACTAAAAATGATCAATTTTCAAAAGAATTGGTACTAAATGCCAGAGATATTAATTTAGTTGAGAAAGAGACTAAAAAAATAGAAGATCATAGTGAAACCAAACGAGTAGAGCTTCATGCTCATACCATGATGAGTCAAATGGATGGTATTACCAAAATAGATCTTGGTAAACATACCTGTGAATTAGTAGAACGTACGATTGCGATGGGATATAGGGGAGTAGCCATCACAGATCATAATGGCTGCCAAGCTTTCCCTATTTCTTTTGGAATTATAAAAAATCATAATAAATCAGTTCGTAAAAAAGCCAAAGAAAAAGTAGAAGCATTGGAGAAAGCACTGGCTGAAGAGTCCGATGCAACTGAAAAAGATCATTTAAAACTAGAATTAGAGAAGGCACAAGTAGAAGCCAAAAATCCGAAAATATTTAAAGGAATTTACGGAACAGAATTGACATTGGTAGATGATGCAGTAAATATTGTAGTTCGTCCAACCAAAGAGGATTTAATTCATAATACTTATGTAGTATTTGATACGGAAACAACGGGATTTAATGCCGGTGGTGCTGATCAAATGATTGAAATTGGTGCCGTAAAAATCAAAGATGGTGAGATTATAGATCGTTTTGATGAACTCATCGATCCTAAAAGACATATTCCAGATAGAATTACAGAATTAACTTGTATTACTGATGACATGGTAAGAGGCAAAAAAAGCGAAGAAGAAGTAACCAGAATGTTTTTAGAATGGACCGGGAATCTTCCTATGGTTGCCCACAATGCCAAATTTGATATTTCCTTTATTGAAATGGCAATGAAAAAATATAACTTGGGTGACTTTAAAAACACCGTAATCGATACCTTAGAATTATCTCGCAGTTTAGATCAAGGATTTGCTCGCCACTCTTTATCAGCTTTGGTAAAAAGATATGATGTTCCTTGGGAAGAAGATGCCCATCATAGAGCAGATTACGATGCCGAAGGAACTGCTTATGTATTTAGTAAAATGCTAAAGAAACTAGAAATGCAGAAATTTGAAACCATAAGTGATTTAGATAAATTGATTTCTAAAGATGAAATTCATAAATTTGGTAGAACTTATCATTTCAATACCTTAGTGTTAAATAAAACAGGACTTAAAAACTTGTTTAAAATCATTTCTCTTGCCAATACTACATATTTATACAAAACACCTAGAATTTTAAGAAGTAAATTAAATGAATTAAGAGAAGGACTTCTAATAGGTAGTGGTTGCTACGAATCCGAAGTGTTTAATGAAGCCAGAAGCAAAGAAGGAGAAGAATTAACCAATATTATTAACTTTTACGATTATATAGAGGTTCAGCCACCAGAAGTATATGATCATTTATTACAGATGGGCGATTTTAAGGATGAAAAAGAACTTCAAAATCATTTACAGAAAATCATAACTGCGACGGAAGATGCTGGAAAGATAATAGTAGCAACGGGAGATGTGCATCATTTTGAAAGAGAAGACAAAATTTATCGAGAGATTATTGTCAATCAAAAAGTACCAGGTGGTGGTAGACATCCATTAGCTAAGAAAGATATCACTTCCATTCCATCACAACACTTTAGAACGACAGAAGAAATGTTAAATGATTTTTCTTTCTTAGATAAAGAACTAGCTTATAAAATTGTAGTAGAAAACACAAACCAAATATTAGATATGGTAGAAGAAGTAGAAGTAATTCCAGATACAGGAGGCACCCCTTATTCACCACGAGTAAAAAGTGATGATGAACAAAGCTATTTAGACTGTCCTAGGGTAGTAACGGATTTAGTGTATACCAAGGCAGAAGATTGGTATGGAAATCCACTTCCATATTCCATTGAGGAAAGGCTAGGAACAGAGTTGTATGGAGATATTGTTTTAACTTCTATTAAATATGATTTATTGGATTTAGAAGGAGAAAAGCTAGAAAAGGAATCTTTTAAAAAATTACACGAAGTGATTTTAAAAGGAAAAGAAAGTGTATTAGAACAAGTTAGAAATTATCTAAGAAAAACAAGCGAAGAAGAATTAGATGAAGAAACTCTAGAGAAAAAGTTAAAAGCTTCTTTAGGTGGGGTAATTGGAGCTGGCTTTGATCCTATTTATCTAATTGCTCAAAGACTAGTAAAACACTCTAACGATGAAGGTTATTTAGTTGGTAGTCGTGGATCCGTTGGCTCTAGTTTTGTCGCGACCATGATGGGAATTACTGAAGTCAATCCCCTTTCTGCTCATTATCGTTGTAGTAAGTGTAAACTTAGTATTTTTGAAGATGAAGAAGGGAATTCCTTAGGAGCTACCTATTCTTCAGGGTTTGATTTACCAGATAAAGAATGTCCTAACTGTCATATTCCTCTTTTAAAAGATGGACAAGATATGCCATTTGCTACTTTCTTAGGATTCAATGCCGATAAAGTGCCCGATATTGATCTGAACTTTTCCGATTTAAATCAAGCTAGTACGCATGCCTATACCAAAGTATTATTTGGTAGTGATAACGTTTATCGTGCAGGAACAATTGGAACTGTTGCTGATAAAACGGCCTTTGGCTTTGTGAAAGGGTATCTAGAAGATAATGGCATTGCCAATATGCGGACTGCTGAGATAGAACGTTTAGCTATGGGATGCACTGGTGTAAAAAGAACAACCGGACAGCATCCTGGTGGAATCGTTGTTATCCCAGATTACATGGATTGTTTTGATTTTACTCCTTATCAGTTCCCAGCAGAAGATCCAAACTCTCCTTGGAGAACTACTCACTTTGATTATCACTCTATTGAAGAATGTGTATTAAAACTAGATATTTTAGGACACTCAGACCCAACGCAATTACGACTAATTCAATTGCAGTCTGGTACCGATATTATGAAAGTACCATTAGATGATAAAGAAACCATGAGTATTTTTACTTCCACTAGAGCATTAGGAGTTACCAAAGAAGAAATTATGTGTAATACCGGAACACTTGGTATTCCGGAGTTTGGAACACCATTTACTATTCAATTGGTAGAAGATACCAAACCAACGACATTTGCCGAACTAGTTAAAATATCTGGACTATCTCATGGAACGGATGTATGGCTTGGAAATGCCAAAGATTTATGTACACCAGATGAAAATGGTCATATTCAAGTACCATTTAAAGAAACCATTGGCTGTCGTGATGATATTATGGTTTATTTAATGTATCGTGGTGTCAAACCGATTAAAGCATTTAAAATCATGGAATTTGTTCGTAAAGGAAAAGCCAGCAAAGATCCAGAAACCTGGAAAGGCTATGTTGAAACGATGAGAGAAGCCAATATTCCAGAATGGTTTATTGAGTCTTGTCGTAAAATCAAGTATATGTTTCCCAAAGCGCATGCTGCAGCTTATGTCATTAGTGCTTTTAGAATTGCTTGGTATAAAGTGCATATGCCAGTATATTTTTATGCATCCTGGTATTCATCCAAAGCAACGGATGTAGATGTAGAAGCTATGATTGGAGGATATACGCCAATTAAAAATCGTATTCTAGATATTCAAAATAAAGGATATGAAGCAACCAATAAAGAAAACGGTCAATTAGAAAGTTTAAAAATAGCTTTAGAAGCAGCAGCACGTGGTATGAAATTCTTAAATGTAGATTTGTACAAAAGTGAAGCTACCGTTTGGAAAGCAGTAAGTGATACCGAAATTTATCCACCATTTAACTCTATTGATGGACTAGGAGATACTGTGGCACAAAATATTGTTGCAGAACGCCAAAATAAAGAATTTTTAAGTATAGAAGATTTACAAAAACGTGCTAAAATATCTCAAACATTGATTGATAAAATGCGAATCATGGGAATTTTAAAAGATTTACCAGAATCTAGTCAAATGACTTTGTTTTAAAAAGGAAAAGAGGTTAAGATATATGAATCCAGAAAGATTAAATGAAGTGGTTAAAATACTATCTCGTTACTCTGACTCTAAGGAACTAGTAGATTATTATCAGTTGTTAGAATTGGATCAAAATATGACTTTAGAGGAGCTTCAAAATCAAATTAAGAAGCGAAAAATTCAAGTGTTGTTTCATCCAGATCAAATCAGTTTTATTCCTTTGGAGTATCAAAGTAAATATTTAAAAATGATTGAGATCATAAAAGATGTTATCAATACCTTTGATAGTCCTAAAAATAAAGTAGCTTACGATAGAAAATTGAAAGAGCAATCCAGGTATGATAATAATCAGAACTTTACTAGCTATTCGAATAGGGATTCTTCTTATCAGTCATATGAAGATATGAATAATAAAACACAAGACTTAGAGGAACTTAAATTTAGAGAAGCTATTGTTGCTAATGCGATGAAGTACGGTTTTGAATTTACTAGAACTGCTTTAAGAAATCTTATGATTGATAATTCTATAAAAGGATTTACTCGTGATTATAATGTGCGAAATATTATTTCTAGCATTAGTAAAGAAAAAATCTTAAGTATTTTAAGTGATGCTTCTGTAGAAGATGTCATGCAAGGTAAAAAAATGTCTACTGAAGAACTGATTATGAATTATTTAACCGACTTAATTTTTGGTTATCAGCAGTTTAGGAATCAAGTTCTTTGTTTAGAACAAGCATGTTTAAATACTATATATCGATATGATCTACAAGGATATAAAGGACAAACTTATCGAGCTTTAGAAAGATTTTCTTCCATGGGAGATGTCTCAGCTTTTACCAATACTAATAATGCTAGAAATAATTTAATAACTTCAGGAATTGAGACCAGAAATATAAAATTTTTAATGCAATGTTCCTTAAATTCTAAAAGACATGAAAATCCTAATTTTGCTTATCAGAACTTGATTGATTCTGGACTTACATTAGAACTGTATTATGATATGGTATATCAAGAGGCAAAATCCAATACGAATAGTGATGAATATAGTGGATACGGGCAAAAATAAGAAACAGAGTAGAACTTTGTTTCTTTTTGCATAAATTGTGGTAGAATTGTTGTTAGAAAAGAGGTATTATATGAAGAATGATCCTATAGGTATTTTGGATTCTGGTATTGGCGGGGTTACGGTCTTAAAAGAGATATTAAAAATACTACCACACGAAAATTATATTTATTATAGTGATTCTATTCATAATCCTTATGGTGAAAAAACAAAGAAAGAAATATTTCAATATGTAGATCATATTATGAATATTTTTATCAAAAAAAATTGTAAAGCAGTAGTATTTGCCTGTAATACAGCTACTGCTTTGGCAATTGATGATATTAGAAAAAAATATGAAAATATAATCATTGTAGGAATTGAGCCAGCTTATAAAATGGTATATGACCATGCTAAAAATAAAAAAACTTTGGTAATGGCAACCCCTGCAACGATTCAAAGTGAACGCTTCTCATCTCTTTATCATCTTTATGATAATGGAAATACAACTTTACTGGCTTGTCCCGAATTGGCTAATTTAATTGAAAATGATGATCATATTAAAATTCACTCCTATCTAAAACAAATATTGCCAAAAGAAGATCAAATTGAAGTAGTAGTTCTAGGATGTACACATTATCCTTTAATGAAAGAAGAAATCAAAAATATTCTTGGTGATATCACTTTCTATGATGGTGGTAAAGGAGTAGCACAGAGACTTAAGACATTACTGGAAGAAAAAAATCTACTTTCTAATCATGGTGGTAGTATTCGTTTTTATGATTCTGCTAATAGAAAAGATAAGGAATCTAGGTTTTATGAGTTATTAAAGTGATGTTACTTTTTACTTGAAAACTCTACATACACAGAACGATTAGATAGTTATCTTGATTTTCAATATGTATTTATGTTATAATCTCGAAAAACACATACTTATGATTTAGTAAAAAATAGCATGGATTCAATTTTATTTAATGAATATTTAGAAATTTAGATTGAGTATTTGAATTTATGAATCAGAAAAGGAATTTTATCAATTTTTAAAACTAAAATTTTGAGGTATGCACTGTTTTTTATGTATTCATTTAATAATTTGATAATAAAAGATTTGGATAGAAGTATAGTAGAGATAATATAGTATTCATATATGTTTTAGAGATGTTTTAAGAGGTGTTTGTGTATGAAAAGAAAGCAAAAGATTTTATTAGGAATAACCAGTTTTGTAGCTGTTATTTGCATTTCAGTTATTGTTTATATATTTGCCTTTAAGCAACATTCGTTTGATACCAATATTAGTAGTTTGGAAAATAATCAAGAACAATCAGAAGAAGTAAAAGTAGATGATGAAACAGTAGAAGAAGAAAATCAACCATCAGAAAATATACCGGAAGTAGAAGAACCACAGGATGATAATACTGATGCTGTTCAAGAAAACCAAGAAGTAAATAATAAGAAGGATTCCAATCAAAATCAAGAAGAAAGTAAAACAGAAATAACGGAAGATAATTCAAATTCTAATTCTGAAAGTGATGTACCTATAGAATCTCCTGATGAAACGCCAGAAAAAGAGGAAGAACCTGTAGAAAAAACTCAAGAGGAATTAAATAATGAAAAAAGAAATCAAATTATGTCAACCTATAATGTTACCATTAAATATGGTAGTGAAATAGGTAGTTATAAACCAAGAGGAGAAAACCCAGTTTTAATGACAGATAGTGGAAGAATAAATTCCTACCTATCCAGAATAGAAGCAGCTTTAAAAGTATATCCAGCCGGATTTTTTAAAGAAATGAAAGATGCTGGAATGCCTGTTACCTTTTATTTAATAGAAAGGGTTCCTTCTAATTCATTTGCTGGACTAACAGATAAGCAATATTATTCTGATATTAAAATAACCTTAACAACAACCGGTTTTTTTGAAAGAACTCTCCATCATGAAATTATGCATTATATAGACTGCTATTTAGAGATAAAATTATATCCAGAAAAACATTACGAATCTTATCAAGCTTTAAATCCAAGCGATTTTGTTTATGGGACAAATAATAATTCTTATGTTTTTAATAGTTCAAATCCTATTTCTAACTATTACTTTATCAATACTTATGCGCAGCGACATGTATTAGAAGATCGTGCTAGCTTGTTTGAAGATTTGATGGCTAGACCTTATATTAATAGCGATTGTTACACAGAATTATCCCCATTAAGACAAAAGGCAAAATTAATATCAGAACAAATAGATAGAGCTTATAATTCAGTGTCTTCTTCTACTTATAAACATTGGGAACGTTTTATTAAATAAAAAGAATTACTGAATAGACATAGGAATATAAAAATAGAACCTATAAAGATGTTATAATATCAAAAATAGTGATAGTAAAAATATGGTAATGAGAACAAAAAAGATAATATACACTAAAATGTTGATCTGGAGATTTTTTACTTTATTTGACATTAATATCACTGTTTTCATTGTGTAACAAGGGTTTAAGTGATATAATTTTCTTGGTGGTAAGATGAAAAAATGTATTAGAGGTATGGACGTTCATTACATACAATATGGTAGTGAGAATGGGCAAAATATAGTCTTACTTCATGGTTGGGGACAAAATATTGAAACGATGAAACCTTTAGGTGATGCTTTCCAAGATTATCGTATTACGATACTAGACTTTCCTGGTTTTGGAGAAAGTAGTGAACCAGATCACTCTTTAACCATTTATGACTATGTAGAAATTTTAGAAGAATTATTAGATATTTTGAATATCCATAAGCCAATTATAATGGGACATTCTTTTGGTGGAAGAGTAGCTATTCTATATGCATCTCGAAATAGTACAGAAAAATTAGTATTATTTGGTGCTCCTTGTGTAAGACACGAACACAAATCATTAAAAGAAAGCATTCTGAAAACTGCTAAAAAAATACCAGGAATGAATAAAATTGGGGAATATGCCAAAAAATATATAGGTTCCCCTGATTATCGAAAAGCAACGCCTATTATGAGAGAAACTTTGGTAAATGTGATTCATGAAGACTTAAGTAATTATGCCAAAAAGATTCAATGCCCAACATTACTAATATGGGGAACCAATGATACAGAGGCACCTATTGAAGAAGCAAAAGAGCTAGAGGCTTTGTTGGTAGATGGCGGACTAGTAGAACTTCCTGGTTGTACTCATTATGCCTATTTAGAAGCGTTACCACAAGTGATTAATATATTACATAATTTTTTGTAGGAGGTAATTATGAATATTTATACCATTAGTTTTTTGATTATTTTAATTTTTAATGTGATCAAAAATAAAAAAAGTTTACATATGTTACAGCAAAACTTATATAATGAAAATAATCGTTATATGAAGTGGATCAAAAGAAATCTAAAAACAGTGTTTGTTAGTCTGGATTTTATTTCTTTAATTCTAATAGCAATTGCTTACTTATTAGATAATGAATTATCTTTCTTTCTTGTAATAATAGCTTTAGTTCTTTATGGACTAGAAAGTATTCGCATTTTAAATAACCGCAAAACAGAGCAAGTGAAAAAACCATTAGTAATCACCAAAAGAGTAAGAAGATTAATTTTTACACTTACTATATTATTTGTTCTTCCTATTATCGTTTATTTTGTGAACCGCCACAATGGTTATTTGATGTTGTTGATAGAAGCCGCTATCACTTATTTTAGTTATTTTATTGTAGAGATTGCGAAAATAATAAATACACCAGTAGAAAAATTTGTATATAAATATTATGAAACAAAAGCAAAAAATAAATTAAAAAGTATGACTAACTTGAAAGTAGTAGGAATTACTGGTAGCTATGGAAAAACAAGTAGTAAGAACATTTTAAACGATATTTTAAATATCAAATTTATTTCTAGACCAACACCAAGAAATTTAAATACAGAATATGGACTTATGATTACAATTAATAATCATTTAGATAAATTTGATGATATTTTTATTGCTGAAATGGGTGCTTACAAACGAGGAGAAATCAAAACTCTTTGTGATATGGTTCATCCTAAATATGGAATTCTAACTAGAATTGGTCTAGCTCATTTGGAAACCTTTGGTAGTCCTGAAAACATTGTAAAAACAAAATTTGAGTTGATTGAGAGCTTGCCAGATGATGGAGTTGCTGTATTAAATAGAGATGATCCGAAACAAGTTTCTTATCAAATAAAAAGCAAATGTAAAAAAGTTTGGATCGGAATTGATGAAAAAGATGTCGATGTCAGAGCATGTGATATTGAATGCAATCATAAAGGTAGTAAGTTCAATGTTATTTTTAAAGGCGATGATAAAAAATATCCTTTCGAAACCAAATTGCTAGGAAATCATAATATTTATAATATTCTAGCAGGAATTGCTTTAGGTCGTGAATTTGGAATTACGATCAAAGAATTACAGCAAGGAGTAAGAAAAGTAAGGCCTGTTGAAAGTAGATTAGAGCTTAGAAACTATGGCTATATGTATCAAATTAATGACGCTTATAATTCAAATCCAGTAGGAGCCAAAGTTGCTCTGGATGTCTTAAATATGATGCCAGGTATGAAAGTAGTTGTTACACCAGGTATGACAGAACTTGGTGAAAAAGAAGATGAATTGAATCATATTTTTGGTACCCAGATTGCTAGTGTTGCCGATTATGTGATTTTAGTTGGAGAAAAGAAGACAAGACCAATTTTTGAAGGATTAAATGAATGTGGATATGATAAAGATAAATTATTTATTGTAAATAGTGTGTATGATGCATATAATTTACTACAGACTTTAAAGAAAAAAGAAGATATGTATGCATTATTTGAAAATGATTTGCCAGATACATATAATGAATAGGAGTGAAGAGTATGAAGATTAGATTAGGTGTTATTTTTGGTGGAGAAAGTGTAGAACATGAAGTTAGCATTATCTCTGCAATTCAAGCAATGAATAAAATGGATAGTGAAAAATATGATATTATTCCTATCTACATTACCAAAAATAGAGAATGGTATACGGGAGAAATGTTAAAAGAGATTGAAACTTACAGTGATTTATCTTTAATTAAAAAGTATGCTAAAAATGTTGTTCTCTATGAAAAAGATGGAAAATTTGTTCTTCAGAATAAAAAGGGATTTAAAAATATTGTAAAAGAGCTTGATATTGTATTTCCTATTGTTCATGGAACCAATGTAGAAGATGGAGTACTTCAAGGTTACCTACAATCCATTGGTATCCCATTTGTTGGTTCAGATGTTTATGCATCTGTCGTAGGTCAAGATAAAGTATTTATGAAAGAGATTTTTGAATCTCAAAAACTTCCTATTTGTAAGTATATTTGGTTCTATGATTCAGAATATGAAGATGATCCAGATAGTATTTTTGCTAATATTAAAAAACTTGGTTATCCTGTTATTGTAAAGCCTGCAACCTTAGGAAGCAGTGTAGGTATCAAAACAGCACACAATCAAGAAGATGTAAAAGTAGCAATTGATGATGCTATTAAGTATGATCATAAGATTGTAGTTGAAAAATTAGTTGAAAATTTAATGGAAGTAAATATTAGTGTCCTAGGAAACTATGAAAATCAGCAAGTAAGTGCAATTGAGCAGGTAATTCCAACGAAAGATTTTTTAACCTATGAAGATAAGTATATAGGTGGCGGAAAGACAAAAGGAAAATTAGGAGGAAAATTTAAAACTTCTAAAGGTATGGTTTCTGCTAATCGTGTAATTCCAGCACCAATTAAAGAGGATATGAAGGAAGAAATTGAAGAAGTTGCTATCCATGCATTTAAAGCACTTGGCTCTAGTGGTGTTGTTAGAATTGACTTTTTAGTAGATACTGAAACGAATAAAATTTATATCAATGAAGTGAATAATATTCCAGGATCATTATCATTCTATTTATGGGAACCAACTGGTAAAGAATATACTGAATTATTAGATGATATGATTAATATTGGTATTCGTGATTACAAAAAGAGAGTAGCCAAAACACATTCATTTGATACTAATATTTTAAAGGGATTTACTGAACTTGGTGGTTTCAAAGGTATGAAAGGATCTAAAGGAAAATTAAGATAATTAAAGTTAAGGAAAATATCCTTAGCTTTTTTCTTGGATTTTTATAGAAAAACAGTTTATAATAGAAACGGAGGTAGAAAATATGAAATTAGTAAAATGTAATAGTTGTGGAGCTTTGGTAAAAGTATTAGAAGAGTGTAATGGTAACTGCAAGATTCAATGTTGTGGAGAAGAAATGGTAGAAGTATCTCTTAATTCTAAGGATGCCTCTTTTGAAAAACACTTACCACAGTATGAAAAGATAGGAGATAAAATTAAAGTCCATGTTCCTCATGTTATGGAAGAAGAACACTATATTACTTTTATTACTTATCAACATGGGAATCAAGAAGAAACCATCTATCTAAACAGTACGGATGAAGCTAAAGTAGAATTTACTTATTATCCAAATAGTAAATTATATAGTTATTGTAATAAACACGGATTATGGGTTACTGATGTTGAGTAATTCTCTGATAGAAAGTTGTTGAATCAAATGAAAAATATAGATAAGATCACAAAATTTGTATCAAAAAGGCCTAAAGTAAAAGCAGCCTATGGCTATGGATCTGGTATCTTTAAACAAACTGGATATACGAATAAGGACAAACCACAAATTGATTTAATTTTAGTAGTAGAGGATTTAAAAGAATGGCATTTAGAAAATATGAAATTAAATCCTCAAGATTATTCGTTTATTGGAAAAAGATATTTTAAACATGCATCCATTAATAAGCTAAAAGGATCTACAGGAATTACTTATTTAAGTAATATTATGGAGAATGGAAATATTTATAAATATGGTACAATTGAAGAAAAAGACTTGCTTAGATATTTGGATACATGGGAAAGCTTTTATTTGCCAGGTAGATTTCAAAAAAGGTTATTACCTATCGTAGAATCTAAAGAGATTGCCGATATGAATCAAAAAAATAGAGAAAAAGTATTATTTACAGCATTGCTTACTCTACCAAAAGGTAATCATTATAAATTAATGGATGTTTATACACAGATCTGTGGATTATCTTATTTAGGAGATACGAGAATGAAATTTGCCGAAAATCCTAGAAAAGTTTTAAATATAGTAGAAGGTAGTTATGATAGTTTTCAAGAAATCTATGGCTTTAGTAATCTTTATTTTAAAACCAATAGCAAAAACGAAGTGACTATTTATTATCAAAAATTAATAAGAGATATTCATAAGCTTCCTAAGAGTTTACTGAATTATTTAGGAGAGAATATAGAAGAATCTAATATTGAAACAATTAGGGAAAAAATTTTAGAATATTTTACAAAGCTAAATAAAGAAGAAAGCTCTAAACAAACAATAAAAGGAATCTATTCTAATGGAATGATTCGCTCTATAAAATATGCCTCTAAAAAGGTATTAAAGAAGATAAGAAAATGAATAGGCAAGTATGAATTGCTAAAAATTTGAAGAAAACGTGAAATGAAAAGTTAAATTTCAGATTCTGTTCTAAAAGTATATTTGTAAGAGTAAATGGAAGTTTTTTCAA